>CAYGWQ010000393.1:0-4331 GCA_964353465.1 uncultured Acidobacteriota bacterium
CTCAGGCGGAGTTTTTTCGCGTCGAAGATATCCGGCCCGGCATGAAGGGGATTGGCAAGACCTGCTATCAGGGAAGCAAACCGGAGGAGTTCCAGGTTGAGATTCTCGGCGTATTGCGCGGCCTGAATCCCGGGTCGGATGCGGTGCTTGCGCGTCTTTCGGGCGGCCCCCTGGCTCAGGTGGGAATCTTCGAAGGCATGAGCGGCAGCCCGGTATTTATTGATGGGAAACTGTTAGGCGCGGTTGCCTTCTCTTTCCCTTTCGCCAAGGAAGCCATCGGAGGCATCACGCCGATCACGCAGATGGTGGATGCGTTTGCCGAGGGGATCGACAACCCAAGCCCGGGTGCAAAGGTACTCCTGAAGAAGAGCCTGCTCTGGAGCTACCGGCTGCCGGAGCGTGACGGGCCTGCCTCCTTGCCGGGGCCGGCGGTCACGGCACTGGATGCAGGTCTGCAGCCTGCGCTGTCGCCCTTCACGGGCCATTCACTGCAGCCGATCGCCACTCCGCTTAGCCTGGGGGGCTTCAGCACCGAATCGCTGCGCATGTTCGCCCCGCAATTTCGCGCTCTGGGCTTTTCTGTGCTTCAGGGCACCGGCGCGTCAACCCTGCAATCCATGGGCGGGAAGCCGAAATCCCCGCCGGCGTCCGATGGTGCACCTCTTGAGCCGGGGTCCAACCTCGTCGTCCCGCTGGTGAGCGGCGACCTCGATGTGTCGGCGGGAGGCACGGTCACCTATATCAACGGCAAGAAGCTGTATGCCTTTGGCCACCCGCTCTTCAACCTGGGCTTCAGCCAGTTGCCGATGTACAAAGGGCAGGCGATTACAGTCTTCCCAAGCCTGCAAAGCTCCTTCAAGATTATCGAGCCGACAGAACCGGCCGGCACCCTCCGTCAGGACCGTGGCCTGGGCGTGTACGGACTCCTGGGAGAGACTCCCATCACGATTCCCATGCGTGTGCGTGTGACCACGGCCCGAGGCAGCAAGAAGGCGTTTCACTATGAAGTCGCGCGCGATCGCTATCTCACGCCTCTGCTGATCAATCTGACCTTGTTCAACAGCATCACTGCGACCGAACGGGCCGCGGGCATCTCCACGCTCAAAGTCAAAGGCAGGATTGCCTTGAAGGGAGAAGAGCCCATCCTTATCGAGAATCGCTTCTCCTCCGAGAGCAGCTCCCCGGCCAACGCCGCACTTTCTATTGCGGTGCCTGTGTACTTCCTCCTCTCATCGGGTTACAAAAACCTGGAATTCGAGGACATCGACATCGAGATCTCTTCCGTGGAGGACGACCGGCTCGCGCTGCTGGACTCACTGCGGATGGACCGCTCCGAGCTGAAGGCCGGGGAGGCTTTCCGTCTGGACATTATTTATAAGAAGGCGGATGGTGAGGTGGTCCAGGATGCCTATCCGGTGAAGATACCTGCGGAGATTCCCCCGGGCCCTCTTTCTGTGCTGGTGGCCGACGGCACCACGTTCATGGCGATGGACGCAGCCGAACAAGGAGAGGATCTGATTCCACGGGACCTGGCGCAACTGGTCAAGCTCATCAACAACCTCCACAAGAATGATCGCCTGTACCTGCGGATGTTCCGGCGGCAGGCGGGTGCTGTTATCAATGGGGAAGGCCTTCCGGGCCTGCCGCCATCCATCCTCTCGATTCTCAGATCCGATCGGAATACCGGCAGCATGAACCAGATCCAGACAGTCCCCGTGATGGAATACGAGCTTCCCCCCGGCGACTACATCATAACCGGATCCAAGACGCTCAATCTCGTGATCAAATCCTGACCGCGAGATCTTTCAGGTCAAGACGGACTCTCTGGAACTTTAGATAATCGGAGCCATCGATGCGACACCGAGCCCCAATCCTGATGTTATCCTTGCTGGCATTGTCTTGCACTCTGCTGGCTGTTACTCCTCAATTCTGGGAGAACTTCACGCAGGAGGACTTGCTCAAAGGCACACTGACCCGCGTGTCCCTGAGTGCAGACGGCAAGCTCTTCCTTGCGCCGGCATACGAGATAGTGTACGACACCGGCCAGCCCTACATATTTTCCATGGTGCGTGACAAGGCGGGCAACCTCTATCTCGGCACGGGGCACGAAGGCAAGGTATTTAAGGTCGATCCGCAGGGCAAAGGCTCTCTGTACTTCCAGACGAAGGAGCTGGATGTTTTTGCCATGGCCCTGGATGCCGCAGGGACGCTTTATGTCGGCACTTCCCCGGACGGTAAAATCTACAAGGTGACCGGGCAGAATCAGGCAACCGAGTTCTGCGATCCGAAGGAGAAGTACATCTGGGCACTCCAGTTCGACGATGCCGGCATTCTCTACGTAGCGACGGGGGGGCACGGCGCCATCTACAAGGTCAGGAGCAACGGTGAAAAAACAACCTTCGCTACTTTGGATGACAGCAACGTCACGTGTCTGGCCCGCAACAGCAACGGCAATCTGCTGGCGGGGACATCTCCGGGAGGCATGCTGGTTGAGATCACGCCGCAGGGCAAAGGATTCACTCTGCTTGATACGCCCATGGAGGAAATCCGCTTTCTTGCCATCGATCGCTTCGGCACCATCTACGCCGTGGCTGCCAGTTCAAAGTCCGGGGCCAAAGCAGCCGTATCAGGCAGCTCGGCTCAGGCGACGGGAGGGGCATTGCCCGTGGCCGCAATCCAGGTCCTGGCCAACCTGGCGGAAAAATCGAGAGAGGCTAAGACTTCCGTGACGGCCCCGGGCGGCGAAAAAGACACGGACGGCTCGAAATCTTCGATTATTGCGATTGCGAAAAGCGGCAGCGCAGAGACCATATACAGTTCCGAGGACCGGATGGTCTACGATCTCCTGGTTCGCAGCGACGACGTACTTCTCGCCGCCACCGGCGGCAAGGGGCGATTGCTGTCCATCGACGCGGCAAAACAGGTCGCCGTGGTGACGGACTCGCCGGAAGAGCAAATGACGAGGATGGTGGCCGCGGGGGACTCGATCTTTGTGGCCGGAAGCAACCAGGGAAAGGTGTACAGACTGCAATCGCAGCCGGCCCAGACGGGCACGTTCGAGTCACGGGTCATGGACGCGAAGGTGATTTCTTCCTGGGGCAAGGTCTCCTGGCGTTTCACGAACTCCACCGGCGGGAGCCTGAAGATCTCAACCCGGAGCGGCAATACCGACAAGCCCGACAACTCCTGGAGCGACTGGAGTCCGCCATACCCGTCATCCGGCCAGCAGATTTCCAATCCCAAAGCGCGATACCTGCAGTGGCGCGCCGTGTTCGAGCGGGGATCCAAGCCCGCGGGCAACGATTTCCTCGAGCGGGTGCAAATTCCCTACCTGCAGGAGAACCTGCGCCCCCAGGTTGTCAGCATGACGGTGCTGCCTCCGGGCGTCTCCCTGCAAAAAACCCCTAGTCTGTCCGGAGGCACGATGAGCCTGAACGTCTCCCCGACAACCGGAGACGGTCAATCGCTGAATTCGCCGCGGCTCCGCGGCAAGGATGCCGTGATCCTGCCGCCGCGCCAGATCCTCCAGCCGGGGGCCCAATCCTTCACCTGGAAGGCTACAGATGACAACGAGGATACTCTGGAGTACGCCATCTATTTTAAAGGCGAAGGGGAGTCCGACTGGAAGCAGTTGGCAAAAGAGCTTACAGACGCTTTCTATACACTCGACGGCACCGCGCTCCCCGATGGCGTCTACACGCTGAAGGTGGTCGCCAGTGATTCTCCGGCCAATCCTTATGGCAAGGGCCTGATCGGAGAACTCACCTCTAGGCCGTTCGTGATCAGCAATGCGACGCCGGCCATCGCAATCACGAACCAGCAGATCACCGGCAAACGAGTGGAAATCACCTTCCGTGCCACGGTGGGGACGGGACACATCGCCAGCGGCGAGTTTTCCGTGGATGGCGGCGAGTGGTTCCTGGTCTTCCCCAACGATGGCATCGCCGACTCGCCCTTGGAGGACTTCCAGGTGACTACGCCGGATCTGATGCCCGGAGAGCACATGATCGGTTTGCGTACGAGCGATGCCATTGGCAATACCGGCACCACCAAACTTATTGTCAAGATCCTATGATCGGATGGACCGACTTCCGACCTCCGTCTTCCGACATCCGACCTCAGACCCAAAAAATGAAGAGGTCGTACCACGTGACGATATGATGTTTAAAGGCTGTTCCGGAGCCATAGGCTTGCAGGGGGACAATGCAGGCGCCAAGGTCTACCGGCTTTCGCCCGTCTGGCT
Source organism: uncultured Acidobacteriota bacterium (assembly GCA_964353465.1). Taxonomy (GTDB): domain Bacteria; phylum Acidobacteriota; class UBA6911; order UBA6911; family UBA6911; genus JAFNAG01. The sequence continues at coordinate 4,244 of CAYGWQ010000393.1, forward strand.
TTCGGGGCCCCCCTAAAGGCCTAAGGTCGGGGGTCGCGGGTCGGAGGTCGGTTGGCTGAGGTCATGTCTCCGGCAGCGGATCTCTTTA
>CAYGWQ010000394.1:0-4267 GCA_964353465.1 uncultured Acidobacteriota bacterium
CTATGTCGCTCCGTTCGATGCGCCGCTTATCGCCGCTGCGCACGAGGCCGGCCAGCGCATTGTGTATCACACGTGCGGCGGGATGATGTCGATCCTCGAGAGGATTGCCGATATGGGGCCCGATGCGATGGAGACGTTCACCCCACGATCGATGGGCGGCGACGCCGACCTCGGTGAAGCCAAGCGCCGTATCGGCAGCCGGGTCTGCATGCTTGGCGGCTTCGATCAATTCCATGATTTCGTCGGCTGCACTCCCGAGGGAACCCGGCGGGCCGTGCGCCGCTGTTTCGAGCAGGCCGGGCCCGGCGGCGGCTATATCCTGGCACCCTCCGACCATTTTTTCGAGGCCGAAGCGGAGCTGCTGCGGGCGTATGCCGACGAGGCCAGATCCTGCGTGTACTCCCGGACGTAAAAAGGCCCCTCGCGCAGGGTTCCCACCGAAATTCGCTTGCTCTCGGCACCCACTCAAGATAGAAATGCTTCTTTCAGAGGTCGAACTGCCGATGCGTGCCTCGAAGCAGGGGACGGGCATGGCGACAATGGACGGAGCAGCCGCGGGGCCGAGCCGAGAGTACATTCATGGCCACCGCAGAAGCTGAGGCAAGCGAGGTTCGGAGGGACATGCGCACCTGCCATGGAATTGCCGGATCAGCACCCCATCAAGACCATGAAGATCGACAGCTTCTTCATGGTCAGGATTCCGTTTGTAGTCTTCATTCCCGCCTCGATTACCACCCCCTCTCCATGAGGTCTTCCATGAACAGTCATCCCATTTCGAAACGATTGCTGCTGGTTCTTTTGATTGCGGCCACGCCATTTCTGCTTTCCGCGCAACAGGCCAGACCGGCCAAGCCGGGAAAGGCTCCGGCAAAACCGGTGGTCACCGAGGCCGATCTTGCAACCGCCAAGCCGGGCCGCAATCCGAATCAGCCCATCGACGAGGAGTACACAAAAAAAATCAAGGAATACACCACCGAGACGTTCTTCCTCTCCCCCGTCGTTGATTACCTGCCGGCGTCGAAGACCGTTCCGACTCCCAAAGCGATCCTTGGAAATATCGCGGGCGCTGAAGGCAAACTGGCCTACACCCAGGAGGTGCACGACTACATGCGCCTGTTGGCGAAGTCCACGCCGCGCGCCCGGGTGTACACGATCGGCACGACCGAAGAAGGCCGCGAGATGATCGCCGTTGCCGTGGCATCGGAAGAGCTGATGGCCAAGCTCGACCAGAACAAGGCCGATCTTGCAAAACTCGCAGACCCGCGCACGATCAAGATTGATGATGCCGTTGCGGATGAGATTGCCAAGCGCGCCGCCCCGGTCTACTACATTACCGGTGCCATCCATGCTTCGGAAGCCGGCGCTCCGACTGCGCTCATGGAACTGGCCTATCGCCTGGCCGTCGACGACAGCCTGTACATCCGCAACATCCGTGAGCACATCATTACGCTCATCACTCCCGTGGTCGAACCCGACGGCCGCGACCGCATGGTCGACGTTTACGAATGGCGGAAGAAGCACCCTAAGGAAACGCCTCCGAGCAATGTCTACCCGGGCCATTATGTCGGGCACGACAACAACCGGGACGCGATGGGGCTGGCACTCAAACTCACCCAGAATGTGCTCAACACCTACCTGGATTGGAAGGCGCAGGTGCTTCACGACCTGCATGAATCGGTGGCTTTCCTTTACGACAACACCGTGGGCAACGGCCCGTACAACGCGTGGCTTGATCCGATTCTCACCAACGAATGGCACATGATCGGGTGGAACAACGTCAACGAGATGACGCGCATGGGCATGCCGGGGGTCTTCGCGTGGGGCTCCTTCGACACATGGTCGCCCGGTTACCTGTTTTTCATGGCGGCCACACACAACGGCATCAGCCGCCTCTACGAAACCTACGGCAACGGCGGCAGCGCGGACACGGAAGAGCGCACCCTTTCGGCCAACGATACCGCACGCACCTGGTTCAAACAGAATCCGGCAATCTCGCGCGTGCGGTGGTCGCTCCGGAACAATAACAACTATGAGCAGACCGGCCTCATCGTTTCGCTCAATTACATCGCGAACACCCGGATAACCTTGCTCCGGAACTTCTACGACAAGAGCAAGCGGTCGGTCCTGAAGCCGAAGATGGAAGGCCCTGCGGCCTACGTGATGTCGGCGAATGATCCGCGCCTCGGCACTCAGGCCGAACTCCTGCGCGTTCTGCAAAAACAAGGGGTTGAGATCTCACGTGCCACGGCGGCATTCACCGTGACCCTGCCGGCCCGGCCGGCGGCCGGCGGCGGGCGCGGCGGCAGAGGCGGCGGCAGCGGGCGGGGCGGCGGCGCGGCGGCGGCCGGCGAAACGCCGACCCAACCTGCGCCACCGGCGCAACCTCCGCAGCCGGTGACTCGCGAGTTCCCGGCGGGCAGTTACATTGTCCGCATGGACCAACCCTACTCGCGCATCGCCGACACGCTGCTCGATTATCAATTCTGGGCGCCCAATGATGCACAGGCGCGCCCGTACGACGATACCGGTTGGACGTTTCCCGAAGGCTTTGGCGTCCAGGCGGTCCGCGTCACCGATATCAAGGTGCTCGATGCTCCTATGGAGCTGGTAAAAGGCGAAGTCCAGGCACCCAGCGGCATCAGCGGCCAGGGAACCGTCTATGCGATCAACCACAACGCGGACAACTCACTGATCACGCTGCGCTACAGTCTAAAGGACACGGATATGCAGATGGCCGAGGAACCGTTCGAGTCGGGCGGCGTCAAGTTCAACCGCGGATCGTTCATCATCAGGGGAATGGTGCAGGCGGATCTGGACAAGGCGACCAGGGATCTCGGCCTCAAGGCGTACGCTCTCGCCGAGGCGCCATCGGTGAAGACCCATCCTGCTCGCGCTGCGCGCGTGGCCATCCTCCACCAATGGAGCGGCACGCAGACGGAAGGCTGGTGGCGCCAGGCGTTTGACCGTTACGCGATCCCGTACGACTACATCGACCCGGAGATGATCAGGAAGACGCAGAACCTGCGCGACAAGTACGACGTCATCATCTTCGGGCCCGGCGGCGGCCAGGCTGCGATTGAAGGAACCCCGCTTTGGAGGAACCCGATCCCGTGGAGGAACTCGCCCGAAATGCCGAATATAGGCGCCTGGGCGCAGACGGACGACACCCGGATCGGCATGGGGCTCGAAGGGCTTATGCATCTGCGGGACTTTATCGCCAAGGGGGGCGTCTACATCGGCTCTAACAGCAGCGCCGAGTTCGCCATCACGAACAACTTCAGCTATGGCATCAGCACAGTCAGCGCCGGCACCACGACGCGCGTGGTCGGCTCCCTCCTGCGCACCAGGCTCGTCGACGATACGAGCCCGATTGTGTATGGAGTGCCGGACAACCTCGCAATGTACAGCAACAACGGCTCCTGCTTCAGCGTCAGCGCCACCGCGGGCGGCGGGGGAGGCCGTGGCGGCGGGGGAGGTGCGCCGCCAGCTGCGGCCGCGGGCGGCGGACGGGGCGGTGGGGGCGGCTCCAGCCGGGCAACCGGCCGTGGCACGCCGGACGATCCGGATGTTGTGCAGGGGCGCCCGCTGATCGAGGGGACGAACCTTAAGCCCGTGCCCGAGCGTCCGCCGACGCAACCGTGGCAATACGCTCTCCCCACGGACGAGCAGTTGAAGAACAATCCGCCCAATATCATCCCACCGGAGTTTCGCCCGCGCGTGGCGCTGCGCTTCGACGCGCAGAACACGCTGCTCGTCTCCGGCCTTCTGGACGGCGGCGCCGACATCGCCCAACGGCCGGTGGTCGTCGATGTTCCCGTGGGACAGGGTCATATCGTGCTCTTCGCGAACAACCCGATCTATCGCGGCGAAACGATCGGCAGCTATTTCATGGTGTTCAATACGATTCTTAACTTCGACAGCCTCAACGCGGGAAGGAAGTTGGATTCGAAATAAAGCAGCGCAGAACGATTGCCGGTTCTGCAGGCGGACATCCGGGTGTTTCCAAAAAGGGGCCGGGCGAAATAATCACCGGGCCCTTTCCACATGAGTATTGGGAAAAGGCCGCGCTCTCGATTCCATAGGGCAACCGGTATGTGGACAGGATCCGTTTTGGGGAGTACGATGCCGGCAAAAAACCTTGGCAATGCGCCCAGACTCCGACGATAAGCAGGGCGAGGTGAAGCGAACCGATATGATGCCGTGTCCGTTTTGCGGAAGGAGCGACCTGGTCTTCTGGAAGGGTTCCATGGGGAGGGAACCTCTCTGC
>CAYGWQ010000395.1:0-4239 GCA_964353465.1 uncultured Acidobacteriota bacterium
CAGGTCGAGGTCCAAGTATTGGAACTTATCTTAGCGCTTAAGGGCTTCAGCCCGTTCCCTGAGATCAACAACCGTTATGTAGCCTGTTGCATGAGCCCCGGTAGGGACAAAAATTCTTTGTCCAGAGCCTCTTTCAGCAGCCCCACCGGGGATCGGAGCGCCGTTCGAAGCTACATCGAAGCGGGAGAAATCTTATGAACCTTCCATCCGCTCCCAATGTATTCGGGCAGGGAGCTATCGACTGCTGCCTCAGCGCCGACGCGATCCGCCGTATAGTGCGACAGGGCCTGGATTCACTGGCGCTCGACGGCAAAGGCCTGCTGGTGATCATTCCTGACGGCACGCGCACGATGCCGATGCCCTTGATGTTCAGCATTCTCTCAGAGGAAGCGGGTTCGCGGGCAGCGGCACTCGACTATCTTGTCGCGTTGGGGACCCATCAGCCGATGTCGGACCTCCAGCTGAGCCGTCTCGTGGGGCAGCCTGTCGTAAATGGACAGGCCGGGGGTAGCCGGATTTTCAATCACCATTGGGAGGATCCTGAAACCTTCGCCACGCTGGGCACGATTCCGGCCGCGGAGATCCGGGATCTTTCGGGAGGATTGCTCGACAGCGACGTCATCGTTTCGCTCAACAAGCTGATTTTTGGCTACGACCAGATCCTGATTTGCGGTCCGGTGTTTCCTCACGAAGTCGTCGGCTTCTCCGGCGGCAACAAGTACCTTTTCCCCGGCATTGCGGGCCCGGAGATCATCAACTTCACGCACTGGCTCGGCGCCGTCATCACCAACTATCATGTGATCGGTGCCGGCTACACGCCCGTGCGGGCCGTCATTGATCGGGCGGCATCCATGGTCGATCGCCCGGTCGCCTGCATGGCACTCGTCGTCACCCATGCCGGGCTTGCCGGACTCTTCTTCGGCCCGCCCGGGGAGGCCTGGCGCGCGGCCTCGGGCCTTTCCGCGCGTACTCACATCATTTATGTGGACCGGCCGCTCCGCCGCGTGCTGTCGATCATGCCCGAGATGTACGATGATCTCTGGACCGCGGCAAAAGGGATGTACAAGCTCGAACCGGCGACGGCTGATGGCGGCGAAATCGTGATTTTCGCGCCCCACATCACCGAGGTCAGCTACACGCACGGCCGGATCCTCGACGAAGTAGGCTATCATTGCCGTGACTATTTCCTGGCGCAATGGCAGCGGTTCGAGCGCTATCCGGGAGGAGTTCTTGCGCACTCGACACACCTGAAAGGGCTGGGACGTTTTGATTCGGCAACGGGCATCGAAACGCCGCGCATCCGGGTCACCCTGGCGACGGGAATCTCGGCGGAACGTTGCCGGCACATCAACCTTGGCTATATGGATCCTGCCGGCGTGCGGCTCGAAGATTGGCAGGAACGGGAGAGCGAGGGCATTCTCGTCGTGCCCCGCGCGGGTGAGATGCTTTACCGCCTCAGGCAGTAGTGGGCGTCGGGTGGCAGGTGGGCGCCGGCCGCCGGACGGCGCTCTCTGTGCTACACCGCAATACACCAAACCCCGTCCGGCGGCCGGGGCCTACTTGGCGGCCGGGGCCTACGCGGGACGCTGCCAATACTGGAGCATGAATATGCAATGTGATATCGGAGTGGTAGGACTCGGCGTAATGGGGAGCAACCTGGCCCTCAATATGGAGCGGCACGGATTTCGCGTCGCAGGCTACGATCTGGACGCGACGAAAGCGAAAGCCTTCGCCGCGGGGCCGGCCGCGGGGAAAAACGTGGTGCTGGCCGCATCGCCCGACGGGCTGATGGCCCTCCTGAAGAAGCCGCGCCGCGTGCTGATGATGGTCCCTGCCGGGCCGGCAGTCGACAGCGCCATCGCCCATCTCAAGGGCCACCTCGAGGCCCAGGACATCCTGATAGATGGCGGGAACTCGCTGTTCCTTGACACCGAGCGCCGGAGCAAGCAGCTTGCTGCTGAAGGATTTCACTACGTTGGCGCCGGCGTGTCCGGAGGCGAGCAGGGTGCGCTTTGGGGACCCAGTATTATGCCGGGCGGTCAGCATCAAGCATGGGAAGCGCTTGCGCCGATCCTGCGGGCCATTGCCGCCAAGGCCGAAGACGGCGAGCCGTGCGTGGAGTACATGGGGCCGGGGGGCGCAGGCCACTATGTGAAAATGGTTCACAACGGGATCGAGTACGGCGACATGCAGCTGATCGCCGAGACCTATGACATCCTTGGACGCGGCCTCGGTCTTTCGGCATTGCAGCTTCATGACGTCTTCGCAGAATGGAACCGGGGAGAGCTGAAGTCGTACCTGATCGAGATCACCGCCGATGTGCTCGCCAAAATGGATCCGGAGACCGGACAGCCGCTGGTGGAGGTGATTCTCGATGAGGCGCAGCAGAAGGGAACCGGCAAGTGGGCCAGCCAGAATGCACTGGACGTGGGCGCGCCGATCCCCACCATCAACGCGGCCGTGGAAAGCCGCATCCTCTCCGCGCTCAAGCCGCAGCGCGTGATCGCCAGCCGCATGCTGCGCGGGCCGGCGGTGAGGTATACGGGAGACCGGCAGCGCCTGATCGATGCGGCGCGCGACGCGCTCTACGCGAGCAAAATCACTTCCTATGCGCAGGGCCTTGGCTTGCTGCGCCTGGCATCGGAGGAATACGGCTTCGGGCTGAAGCCGGGCGACATCGCCAAGGTCTGGCGCGCCGGCTGCATCATTCGTGCGAGCCTTCTCGGCGACATCATGGCGGCGTTCCAGCGCGACCCGGATCTTGTCAACCTGCTGCTCGACCCGGCCTTCCGCGACGCGATCGAGCGGCGCCAGGACGCCTGGCGTTTCGTTGTGCAGACCGCGATCGGGCTGGGTATCCCCGTGCTGGCGATGAGCGCATCGCTGGCCTACTTCGACGCCTACCGCAGCGAGCGCCTGCCAGCCAACCTGACGCAGGCCCAGCGCGATTACTTCGGGGCCCACACCTACCGCCGGGTCGACAAGCCGGGCGTTTTCCACACTGAGTGGCAATGAGGAGGGAATCATGAGATACGGTCTCAACATTCGTCAGGGTGGTGCCCTTGACCTGGTTTCTCTGGGCGCCCTTGTTCATCGCCTCGATCCCGGGGTCATTCCCTTTCGCAAGGCAAACGAGTGCCGGATCCATGTCAGCGGCGGCGAGTTCAATGTCGCCGCCAACCTCTCGGATTGCTTTGGCCTGCAGACCGGCATTGCGACGGCCATGGTGGATTATCCGATCGGCGACCTCATCGCCGAGCGCGTGAAGGCCATGGGCGTCAAACCATTCTACAAGCGCTTCAAGCATAACGGCGTCAACGGCCCCAACATGGCTACGGTATACAGCGACCGCGGTGCAGGTGTGCGTGCCCCGATCGTTTTTTACAACCGGGCGAACGAAGCGGCGGCACAGCTCAAGCCGGGCGATTTCGACTGGCAGTCGATCTTCAGCGGCGGCCTGCGGTGGTTCCACAGCGGCGGCATCTTCGCTGCGCTCTCCGAGACCACCGGCGAGGTCATTATCGAGGGGATGAAGGCCGCCAAGGCAGCCGGCGCCGTTGTCTCCTTCGACCTCAACTTCAGGGAGAAACTGTGGAACATCTGGGGCGGCCAACAGCGGGCGGTGGAAGTCATCGGGCGCATCGTCGAAAACGTCGACGTCCTGGTCGGGAATGAAGAAGACCTGCAGAAGGGGCTCGGCATCCCGGGAATCGAGGTTGCCGGGAAGTCCAAGCTCGACCCCAGTGCCTTCTTCGGCATGATCGACAGTGTCGTGCGGAAGCATCCGCAGATCAGGATCGTCGCCACCACGCTGCGCGAGGTCCACTCTACGAGCCGGCATAGTTGGAGCGCGGTGGCGTGGATCGATGGCCAGGCCCATGTCGCTCCGGCCTGCGAGCTTGATGTGTTTGATCGCGTGGGAGGCGGGGACGGGTTCGCGGCCGGGTTTTTCTATGGTCTCCTGGCGGGCGAGCCGGCGGAGGAAGCGGTGAAGCTCGGCTGGGCGCACGGCGCACTGCTGACCACCTACCCAGGCGACACAACCATGTCGACGGTCGAGCAGGTACGGGCGTTCGCTAAGGGCGGCTCCGCGCGCATCCAGCGCTGACCCGGAAACTGGGGACGCTCACACTAGTGTCCGGTTCCCGATTTTAGAAAACGTTATAAACCCTATAAAATCAGCGAGTCATAGGACAAAACAGACTTCCGCGATTTGAATTCACTGTGCGCGATTGGCTG
>CAYGWQ010000396.1:0-4232 GCA_964353465.1 uncultured Acidobacteriota bacterium
TCGAGCCCATTCGTGCACGCGGCAGCATCAATTTCCTGCTGATCACCCTGATCGCACTCACGGTGGTTTTGTCCATCAAGGTAGTCGGCATTGTGCTGGTTTCGGCCCTGCTGGTGACCCCCGCGGCAGCCGCCTATCAGCTCACGGAAAACTTCAGGCGGATGATGCTGTTGTCCATCATTATTGGCGTGAGCAGCACGGTCGGGGGTCTTCTGCTCTCCGACAGGCTGAACACCGCCTCGGGTGCCACCATTGTGCTGCTATCCACTCTGATCTTCTTCGTCGCCGCGCTCATCTCGCCGCGGCGCTGGCGCCGGTATCACTCAGTACCCGAAGATCCTTCCAGCGCAAAATCGTCCTAGCCAGTTTCTGTCGCGAAACTCCTTAACCCTCGATCCTGGACTTGGACTTCGACCTGGACGTGGACTTGGACGTGCACAGATAAAGAGGGATCTGGTAAATGTCATATCTGGAAAGTTTACCTCAGACAGGACCGTCCACGTCCACGTCGAGGTCCAAGTCCAGGTCCAAGCTGCTCACTCGGTTTTTCGATGTAGCCAGCGAGTTTCGCGACAGAAATTCCCGGGCTCGGACGGTACATTCTGCAGCTGTGTTTCGCGACAGAGACTGGCTAGGGGAGAAGCTTCCGTTCCTTCGCCGCCCTTTCCAGTTCGTCACGGAATCCGGGATGGGCGATGTTGATCAGCGCCTCGGCCCTCTCGCGGAGATTCTTGCCGAAGATATTGGCGGCCCCATATTCGGTCACAACATAATGCACGTCCGCACGGCTGGTAACGACACCCGCACCCTGCTTGAGGAAAGGAACAATGCGCGACATTTCCCCTCCCTTGGCGGTGGAGGGGAGCGCGATAATGGGGCGGCCGCCTTTAGACCGGGCGGCCCCGCGAATGAAGTCCACCTGACCGCCGAATCCGGAATAGATGTAGGGCCCCATGGAATCCGAGCACACCTGCCCCGTGAGGTCCAACTCGATCGCGGAATTGATGGCCACCATGTTGTCGTTCTGGCTGATAATGAACGGATCGTTAACGTGCTCGACCGGATGTGACTCGATGAGCGGATTGTTGTTCAGGAAACTGTACAGTTCCTCGTTCCCAAGCGCGAAGGTAATGACCACCTTGCCTTGATGGAGGGTCTTCTGGTTGCCCGTCACCACGCCGCGCTGGATCGCGCGCATGGCGCGGTCAGAGATCATCTCCGTATGGATGCCCAGCTCCAGGCTTCCCTCCATGCACTCGTACACGGCGTCCGGTATCCCTCCGATGCCCATCTGGATCGTGGCACCCGCCCGGATGAGCGGGCGGATGTGTCTGGCGATGGCTCTCTCGATCTCGGAGGATGGCTTGACCTCCAGGGTCGGCAGCGGCTCAGTGTGCTCGACAATCGCATGAGCCCGGTTCACGTGAATGAAAGAGTCTCCCAGAACCCGGGGCATCTTCTCGTTTACCTGAACGATCACCGTCTTTCCCACCTGGCACGCCGCTTTCGAGGCCAGGGTCTCAACCCCCAGACTCATGAAACCGTGTTCGTCCGGCGGCGAGGTCTGAATCATGACCACATCCAGCGGCACGATGCCGTCGCGGAACAGCCGCGGGATCTGGTGCAGAAAGATCGGCACATAATCGGCGCGCCCGTCGTTGACCGCTTCCCTGTCGGCAGATCCGACAAAGAGCGAGTTGTGCCGGAAGTGCCCCTTCATGTCTTCCGTTGACAACGGGTCCTGCCCGAGCAGCAGCACGTGGTTGAGCTGCACATCCTGGAGTTCATCGCGTCGTTCCGCCAGGGCACGAACCAGAGCTTTGGGAATGGCGGCGTTGCCGCCGTAATAGACGCGGTGGCCGCATTGGATCCTTTCGACGGCCTCTGCCGCGCTTGTTAACTTGGATTTATAGTCGTCCAGCCAGGTCATGAGTCTCCACCTATATGAATATCCTGTATCAATCAGCAAGAAGCCACGATTGCCCTCGCCTCCATAATTCACTTCATTACATCAAATGGTGCAACGGCGTCGTGGGTATTCCCAGGGTTTCTCCCGCTTCCTCATTCACCATTTTCCCCTTGTACATATACACGCCTGCTGCAAGACCGGAATCGGCATGTATCGCTTTCTCCAAGCCATTTTCAGACAGTTCCAGGATATAGGGAAGCGCGGCGTTCGCGAGTGCACGGGAGGACGTGCGGGCGATATTGGCGGTCATGTTGGGGACGCAGTAGTGCACGATATCGTAGGCGAGAAACGTGGGCCGGTCCAGGGTGGTAGGCCGGCTGGTCTCCACGCAGCCCCCCTGATCAATCGAGACATCGACAATCACGCTTCCAGGTTTCATGCCCTTGACCATTTCTTCCGTAACCAGAAAAGGCGCCCGCGCGCCGGGAACGAGGACGGCTCCAATCAAGACGTCCGCAATCGATGTGTACTTATCGAGCCGGTCGAGCCCTCCCATTACAGTAACTGCCTGCCCCGCGAGCTCGCGGTTCAGTATGCGCAGCTTGGCCAGATCGGCATCCACGATGATTACATGGGCACCGCTGGCCCGTGCGAGGCGCGCCGCCGTAGAGCCGACCGTGCCCGCTCCCAGAACCAGGACCGTTGCCGGCGGCACGCCGGTGACGTTCCCGATGAGTACGCCACGGCCGCCGACCTCGTTCTGCAGGTAGTGGGCGGCGATGTGCACCGCCATCTGTCCCGCCATTTCGCTGAAAGGAACCAGCACGGGGAGCCTGCCGTTGCGGTCGCGGATGATTTCGTACCCGATGAGGGTGGCCTGCAGCTCCATCAGCCGTGCAGCCATCTCCTTCGTGGCGACCGCCAGATGGAGAAATCCGCAGATGATCGCCTCCGGCTTCAGCAATTCCAGCTCTTTCGGAGAGATCACGCTGACCCGGCTGACCAGGTCGGCGCGCTTGTACACTTCCTCGGTATCATAAACAATCTGCGCTCCAGCCAATTCATAATCCCGATCCGAAAAATGGGCGGTCAGCCCGGCCCCTTTCTCGACCAGGACCGTTTTGCCCTGCTCGACCAAGCGGGCGGCGGCAAAGGGAGTCAGTCCAACGCGGTGCTCAAGGCGATGTATCTCTTTCGGCACTCCGATAATCATATTCTGTCTCCTCAATCTCATTGGCGGCGCGATGCAATCGAATGCGTCGCGCAAAAGTCAAAACTCAGAAGTGCGAAAATCGCACTCGCCGATTTCGGAAGCGCGGTGAATCTTCCCGGTGTCTCTATTTCTTTAACTGGTCTGCAACCCTCTGGGTCGCTTTTTGAATCTCTTCTTGATCTCCCAGATAATAGCTCCGACTGGGGGTCAGGTCATCATGCAACTCGTAGACAAGCGCTATCCCGGTGGGGATATTCAGATCTACGATAGCCTCATCGGAGATGCCGTCGAGGTGCTTTATCAGCGCGCGCAGACTGTTGCCGTGCGCTGCGATCAAAACGCGCTCGCCTCGCTGCACCGCCGGCGCGATCGTTTCTTTCCAGTAGGGAAGAAAGCGGGCGACCGTGTCCTTGAGACATTCGGTAAGCGGAATTTGATCCGGCTGCAGACCGGCATAGCGCCGATCTCTGCCGGCGTAGCGCTCGTCATCGGGAGCCTGCGCCGGTGGACGCACGCTGTAGCTGCGCCGCCACAGTTTCGTCTGCTGCTCACCGTGCAAGGCGGCAATCTCGGCCTTGTTGAGACCCTGCAGCGCCCCATAGTGACGCTCATTGAGCCGCCAGCTGATGTGAACCGGTATCCACATCAGGTCCATCTCTTCAAGCACGATCCAGAGCGTCTTAACGGCACGCTTGAGTACGGAGGTGTAAGCCACGTCAAACGGATACCCGCCGCGGGCCAGCGTACGGCCCGCCTCGAGAGCTTCCTGCTTCCCCTTCTCACTGAGCCCCACATCCGTCCACCCCGTGAACCGGTTCTCCTGGTTCCAGATGCTTTCTCCGTGCCGGAGCAGTACGAGCGTCTTCATCTCTTCCTATCTCCTTTTGTGAGCCCCATAGTATCACAACACTACGAGAATGATCCTGCCGGCATCCACATCTCTATTTAGCTTCTGTCGCGAGACTTATTGTTCGATCCGTAGCGCCGGTTGGATTGAAGTCAAATGTGGGGGCGGGCTTTAGCCCGCGCATTAAAGAAAACAACCTCGACCGGTAGATTTCATGAGCGTAATTCATTTGTTATTAAGGCGATGTGTGGATAGAAGCACCG
>CAYGWQ010000397.1:0-4224 GCA_964353465.1 uncultured Acidobacteriota bacterium
AGCTGCCAAGAAACTGGGGCGAGCGTGGTCATCCTTCAACCTCGCTTGTTTTGGGGCTAGCGTAACCTATCGAATCGCCGTGTACGGACCCGTACGCACGGTGGTGTGGCAGGGGTCGGCGGGCGACCGCCGCCCCTATGCCGATCTAGTGGCGTTATCGGACGGAATCCCCTTGTCGAAGCGCCGATCCCTTTCTGGCTGGGGTAGTGGAGTCTGACAGTACTGCACGCGATTTCTGGTGACCGGATTCCTGCGGGACGATTTTTCTACATCTGGACCGGGGACGTTGGAACCGGGGACGTTACCCTATTTAGGTTTCCAGTTGTTCTAGATCCTGGGCCCCGGCACGGCAGCATGCCGCTGCCGTGGTTTCCGGACCAGTCGCGCTGCCGACGGCAGCGGCGACGGCAGCCATGCGGGCCGGGAGCCGTGGGGTACAAAATCCCGAAGCAGGCACCGGGCAGGCGGTCGATCACCGGGCCGAACTCGATTCCCTAGGTCTCGAGCTCCACGAGATGCTCCCCAGAAGCAGCCTCCATAGCGGAAGATCCAGTGCGGCTGTTGACCAGCGTTACCATCTTACCGGGGACGGGTGAACACGAAGGTGTCTTCCGTTAACCAACCTTGAGGGTTTTGAGATACGCGACGCTCTGCTGCGTGAGTTCCCAGTTTTGCTCGACGAAGTAGTTCCGGATCCCGCCCGTCTTCGCCGCGGCAAACGTCCCCACCCAGTCGATGCTGCCCTTGCCTACCGCAACCTGCGGGCGCCTCGCCCCCGGTCCACCCCGCCCTGCCGCTGCAACCCCTGGCGGCGGGGGCGGAGGCGGGGCATTCATGTCCACGTCCTGCAGGTGCATCGAGAAGAACCGTCCGGGGTATTTCACGAAGTAACCGGCGCCGACAAGGCCGGCGGTGATGGCCGACATCTGGAACTGGAACTTGACCAGCTGCGGATCAAGCAAGTCGAGCAACCGGTCATACGTCTTTCTACCGTCGACCATCGAGTGCTCAAAGCCCTCGTTGTGCAGGCCCTGTTGCATACCCGCCCGGGCCGCCACAGCGGCGATCCTGTTGTATTCGTCTGCCGCCCTCTTGACCTGATCGCCGGTCGGGTTATTCCCCCCGTTCCCCTCGCCAAGGCTTGCCGCTATCATCTGTATAATGCCGACTTCCTTGGCCCACTCGATGCTCTTTTCCTGGCTGTTCCGCAATTCCCTCATGGTGAAGTGGGAGCTTTCGGCCTTCAAGCCGTGATCGGCCAGGATCTTCCTGACTTCCCTGCCGTTCGCGAGCGCCGCAAATTCAGCGCCGTAACCGATCGGGGAACAAAGTTCAAGCCTTGTCACGCCTAAGCCGGCAATCCTCTTGACGAACGCCGGAAAGTCCTGGAGCATCGAACGGAGGGGATAGACCTGACTTCCGATCGGCAGCCCCAGCGGATCGGCTAATAGCTCCGCCGCATTCGCGGTGAGGCAACCGGCCATGCCGGAAACGGCTGCCGCCTTCTCCAGGAATTCTCGTCTCGATATCGCACTCATGAGCATTGCTCCTTTCAAAGCGCCCAGCCTTCGCGATACTCGCGAGTCAGGAACTTATTCGCTTCCGGGAGGTTGGTGATTTTCGCGTTGGCGGCATCCCAAAGCAACCTGCGGCCGCCGAGCCGCAGCGAGATGGCTGCCAGGTTGACGGCATCGCAGATCGGGCCAGCCAGTTGGAAATCTCCATAGCTTGCCGGTCCTCCTTTGAATGCCGCGATCCATGCGGCATCGCGCGCGGACGGAGTTCCACGCTCGCCCTGGCGGCCGCCGGCGCCAGGCTGGCGAGGCGCGGGTTCGGGCAGGTCATGTTCCTCTCGGTAGGCGCGCATTCTTGCTTCGGGGATAAGCTGCGAGTTATCGGCGCGAAAGCCGCCCAGGATCTTCCCCTTGTCCCCGACGAACATCATGCCTTCCTCCGCCAGCTCCCTGTTCTCCGCCATGAGTTCCGCCGGCACGGGCGGTTTTATGCCTCCGTCGTACCAGAAAATGTCCAGAGCCGCGCGTTCCCCCTTGGGCGCAAATCTCATGCGGATCGTGCAGGCGGCAGGGAAGGAGTAGTCGTTATGGATCCGCAGGCAAACCTCCTCAGAAACCGTGCAGACGTGGCTGGGTGTCGATTCGACGCTGATTGGGGAATCCAGGTCGAGCAATTGGAATATCGGCCAGAGGCTGTAATGACCCATGTCGGCGATCGATCCGCCGCCGAACTCGTACCAGCCGCGGAAATTGGTGTGCGTGTAGTTGGGGTGATAGGGACGATCCAGCGAGGGGCCCAGCCAGAGCGTCCAGTCGAAACCGTCAGGGACCCGGGGAGTGTCGGTAGGCAGGATCGGGAACTGGGGCCACATCGGCCGCATCGACCAGTTGTGGATCTCCCGCAGCGTTCCGATGGCGCCGTTTCGGATCATGTCCACGGCCTGTTTCTGACCGGCGCCTTCGCTGGCGGGAAGAAAGTGAGTGGCGATCTTCTTCGCGCGGGCGGCCTCGATGACGGCTCTGGCCTCCAGCACCCGATTGGCCAATGGCTTGTGCACGATGACGTTCATCCCCTTTTTCAGGGCCGCGATGGCTATGGCAGCGTGAGTGTGATCCGGCGTCATCACTTTCACCGCGTTCACATCCTTCTCTTTTTCCAGCAGCTCCCGGAAGTCCACGTAGGTGGCGCATCCTGCGAAATTTTCTGCGGCACGTTGCTTCGCGTAGTAGGCCTCCACGATCTCTTTGCCGACTTCACGCCCCCCGGGCACGTGGTTGAAGCCTTCTCTCCAGGTCGGATTCTCGATCAGTTGCCTGATTTCATCCCGGATTTGGTTCCTGCCCCATTCCAGGTAGTTGACGCCATCTTTCTCGACATCGCACACGGCGACGATCTGGACGTCGGGGCTGGCAAGTATGCTGCCGATTTCCCGTATCGCCTGGGTCCCGAAGCCGACACAGGCCAGTGTGATCTTGTCGCTGGGCGCCACAAATCCGGATCCCCCAAGGACGTGCCGAGGGACGATCGTAAGCGTGGCGGCAGCTGCTGCCGCGCCTGCCAAAAACTCCCGCCGATTCACATTCGATGGCATTTTTCCCTCCTCCCTTTCCTTGAGCACCAAGCCGATCCGAAGCGGAATTGTACACGTATTCTCCGTCGTCTCACAGCGTGGTGTACAATCTATTGCCGGATTCAATAGGATGTAGGGATGATATGCAAGTAGTTACGCTGCGTGCTTTCACCGACAATTATGTTTATCTGCTCCACGATGAGGCGGCACCGGAGGCGGCGGTCGTTGATCCCGGAGATGCCGGCCCTGTCCTCCATCACCTCAAAAGCTCCGGACGTAGCTTGACCGCAATCCTCAACACGCACCACCACGGAGATCATGTCGGCGGGAATCAGGCGTTGCTCAGGCGTTTCCCCGGCATCCCGGTATTTGGTGGCGCCGGAGACCGCGGGCGCATCCCAGGCCAGACGGCATTTCTGAAGGAAGGGGATGAGTTGCTCATCTGCGGTGCAAGAGCCCGAGTGCTGGATGTACCCGGGCACACGAGAGCCCACATCGCATATTTCTTCGCCGACGGCAACGGCAATGCCGGCGATCTGTTTTCCGGCGACACGATCTTTGGCGGCACGATCGGCAACCTGTTCGAAGGCGCGCCCGAGGTAATGTTCGAGTCAATCCGGAAAATTCGAGCCCTGCCGGCGCAAACCCAGATCTGGTGCTCTCACGAATATACGCTCACGTACGTGCGCGAATCGGCCGGCATCGACCCTGGAAATCGCCGGCTGGCGCAACGCCTCTTGTCTCTCGAGGCGGCCATCCCGGCGCCGTTGCCGACCGTTCCGCTTCTCCTGGAGGAGGAGTGCGCCACCAATCCGTTCCTCCGCTGGGATGATCCGGGCTTGACCGCGCATCTTGGGACGCCGCCGGGCATCGCTACCTTCCGCCGCCTGTGTGAGATCACTTGAAACGGTCTCCGGACAGTCCGGTCCGGAACTTCAGGACACTGGCCGAGCCGGTACGAAATGGTCCTGTACTGCACGGCTCACATTGAATGGTTTCGGAAACATCTCATGAGTGGGCTGCGGACCGTAGTTTCAGCTCGCACACCTCTGCCGAGACGGCGTCGTAAAAACCGGTGACGCAATTAACCGGCCAATCCGCCTTTATTGATAGCAGTCCAAAGCTGATTTCCTTCTTCA
>CAYGWQ010000398.1:0-4140 GCA_964353465.1 uncultured Acidobacteriota bacterium
CATTGCATCAAATGAGCCCCGGCAGGGGCGAAAGGTCTTTGTCCACAAGCTTTTCTGTCGCCCCTCCGGGGCTGGGCTGAAGACCGGAGCGAGTTTCGCGACAGAAACCAGGCTAGGCATTACAGTCCATGGTGTTATTCAGGAACTTCTCGTAGGAGGCCATATCAAAGTACCCGTGGCCCGACAGGTTGAACAATATGACCTTAGGCTCACCCTAGCCTTGAGGGCGTGCACTTTGGCGCTGTGCACCGCGTGAGCTGACTCGGGCGCCGGGATGGTCCCCTCACATGGCGCGAATTTGACCGCGCTCGCGAACACCTCTCCTTGATGGTAGGCCTCAGCCTCGATCAAACCCAGGGCGAGAATAGGACTGACCAGCGGCGCCGAGCCGTGGTAGCGCAAGCCGCCGGCATGCACCGGCGCCGGGATAAACCTGTGACCGAGAGTATGCATCATCAGCAGGGGCGTGCTGCCGGCCACATCGCCGAAGTCGTACTCCCGCTTGCCCGCCGTTAAAGAGGGACATGCCGAGGGCTCCACGGCACCGGCCCGGAGGTTCTTTCTTGCGCCGCAAATCTTGTCCTGAAGGAAAGGCAAGGTGGAGAACCTCGCCCGGCATCCTCGCGGTCCATGATGATTTTTGCCAGGTGCAGGCGGGCGCGAAAAACGCGGCTCTTGACAGTGCCCTCGGTAACTCCTGTGGCCATGGCTACCTGCTGATAGCTCATTCCATGCAGGTCGCGCAGGATTAAGGCATTTCTCAATACGGGGCTCAGCTCGATGAGAGCCTGAGACAAATACCGACACGCTTCGGAATGCTCCAATGCAGCCGACGGGCTCGGCGTCCTGTCATCTTCCAGATGCAGCGTCTCCATCACCTGGCTGCCGAGCAAGGGTTGCATGCGCCCTTTCTTCCTGTAGTGATCAATGGCCAGGTTCCTGGCAATGCTGAAAATCCAGCACTGAAAGCTCCCGGAATCGTATCTGAAGCTCTTCAGGCTCCGGTAGATGCGCACAAATATCTCCTGCGTGAGGTCCTCAGCTTCCTCTATATTCCTCTCGAAGCGCAGGCAAATATTGAAGATGCGCTTGCCGTAAAGCCCTACCATGGATTCCCAGGCATCTTCTCTCCCTTCAAGGCAGGCCTGAACCAGAATGCGATCCGGATCGGAGAAGCTTTCTTCCATTATAGGGGCTGGCCTGAGGGACATTTCGTCCTGTCTTTCTGAGAACCGGTCGTTTCCTGTTTGCAAAGGACTGCTACTGATACCTTACGGAACTATCCAGTTGGTGTCCTTAGGGGGGCAAAAGGAAACACTTAGATTTTTATTAGGAGCGTTGACGATTTCCCGGATGAACTTCGAGCGAATAGTGTTACATTCTCGCCTATTCAGTACTCAAAGGAGATCGTAATGGCGACAAATCAGGCTCCGGGGCTTCTTGGCTCCTTCCCCCGCGTATTCTGGGTAGCGAATGTCATGGAGTTGTTTGAACGGGCCGCCTATTACGGCATGAACTCCGTTCTGGCGATTTACCTCAGCGACTCTGTGAGCGAAGGCGGATTAGGATTCTCCGAGGAATCGGTCGGTTTTCTACAGAGTCTGATCTATGCGCTGACCTATGTCGTGCCTATCCTGGGCGGCGCTCTCGCAGATCGCTATGGCTATCGGAAAATGCTGGTAGTGGCGTTCTCGCTGCTGGCCGGCGGGTACTTCATCACCGGCCACATGAGTGTCTATGGCGCGGTCTTCGTTAGCCTGTTGGTCATGGCTACCGGCGCCGGGCTCTTCAAACCGATTATTTCCGGTACCATCGCCAGGACTACGACGGAGGCGAATTCCGGCTTCGGGTTCGGCATCTATTACTGGATGATCAACCTGGGAGCGTTCCTGGCCCCGTTGTTTGTGACCTACCTCAAGGGCTTTTCCTGGAGCTATGTTTTCACGGCATCCGCGCTCTATTGCGGCCTCATGTTATTGCCGGCTCTGTTCCTGTACCGGGATCCGCCCAAGCCGGCAAATGTCAAAAAGCTGAGCGAGGTCCTGGGTTCGGCCGCCATGGTCCTGGCGGATGCCCGGTTCATGCTCATGATCTTTGTCTACTCGGGGTTCTGGATTCTCTACTTTCAGAACTTCGGATCTGTCCTCTGGTATCTCCGTGATTTCGTCGATACAGCACCGGTCAACCAGTTTTTCGCCGGGCTGGGCATCCCATTTTCCTTTGATCCCGCCCATGTAACCAGTATCAATGCGGGGACGATCATCCTGCTCCAGGTCGTAGTCAGCCGCGTGGTGAAAAACCTGAAACCGTTGCCGACGATGATCGGAGGGCTGGCGATCGGAGCCCTCGGATTCGTCTGCCTGGCTTTTGCCTCGACTGCATGGATCTTCGTCCTGGGGATCGCGGTCTTCTCCATCGGGGAGATGACGGCGCATCCGAAATATTACAGCTACGTGGGGCTGGTCGCTCCCGCCGACAAGAAGGCCGTATACATGGGCTATGCCTTTCTCTACGGAGTGATCGGCAGCCTGGTAGGCTCGAGCGCCGGCGGAGCGCTGTATGCGTCCATGCTAAAGCCCTTGGTCGGAAAGACCGGAGTGGCAGGCGAGCTGACGAAATTCTGGCTGATGTTTGCTGCTCTGGATCTTGTTGCCCTGGCGGGGCTGCTGCTCTACAATCGCTTTTTTGCCGTGGCAACGCCGGCTGCCGTGAGCGCAGCAAGAAAGATCATGATCGGGATCTATGGAGGCCTGATCATTCTGGGAGGGTGGTTTTTCTACGATTCTCTAGCCGTATCACCGCCGGCATACCGCACGATGGTGCAAGCCATTATCATGCTGCTAATCGGAGCCGGGGGCGTCGTCATTAGCCTGCGGAAAAGCGAAAGCCGGGCCTGACAAGTCCGGCCATCCGATCCGCGACCTAAAGGAAGGGCATGCCTAAATAGGGTAGCGTCCCTATTGTCTTCGTCTGCTCTTGCTAAACCCAAGCGCATAGGTATATTATTTTCCCATGCCGACGGTTTTGAGGATCGGAGGTTACACCTTCCGAATTTACCCCTCCGATCACGAACCGGCGCATGTTCATGTCTTCAAAGGCGGAACGGAGGCAATCATCCAACTTGGTGAACCTGAGTGTCTGATAATGATCAGACAAAATCGGGGTATGACGCAGAGGGATCTTCGGCAGGTGGTAAGGCTGGCGGAGGAGCATTGGTCAGAGCTTCGAGACCGATGGGATGGCATACATGGAAAAGCATGAGTTTGATCGGCAATATAAGGAGGCCACAAAACGCGGCGCAGCGGCAATCCGCCGGGGGCCAAGGGCAAAGTCGGCTTATTACGATCGCAAAAACAGGCGCCTGGTGGTGGAGTTGCTGAACGGAGCAGTATTCGTGGTCCCCGCCAATTTGTTGCAGGGTCTGCAAAATGCCGGGCCGGAGGAGATTGCCGCGGTTGAAATCGGCCCATACGGGCTGTCCCTTCACTGGGAGAAGCTTGACGCCGATTGCGATGTGCCGGCCCTGCTTTCCGGCATGTTTGGCACCCGGACATGGATGTCGATGCTGGCTGCAGAGATGGGAAGAAAGGGGGGCACGGTCTCCTCCCCAACGAAGGCGGCCGCATCCCGGGCAAATGGAATGAAGGGCGGCCGGCCGCGAAAATCAGTTGGGCGGTAGTCGCTTCACTGTCCGCGAAAAAGGCAGGCAGCCTCGTTTTTCCCTCCGCGCGGCAAAGTCTCGCGCTTTGGGCGGTGACAGTGCTGGGGACCCTCAGCGAGAAGAAATAGCTGCTTTATTTTGCCAGCAGCCTCAGGCTGAACGGCGTCGATAACCAGGGCAAGCTGCACGCGGCCGAAACAGGTGTAGCCGCTGTCCAGATGCGGCTGCGGGGATCCATCCAACCGGAAAGGTTCCAGGCGCCGGACAATTGCGAGCGCATCGGCAACCTTCCCGATCTTGCTGAGCGCCTCCACGGCGCGCATGCGCACGGAGAGGGCCATATCGCCCAACAGAATCCTCAATTCTCCGGGGGCGCGCGCCTCCGCCGCGTGCACTGCGGCGGAGGGGGATTAAAAACAGGGGGCGTCCCCCATGTCTACCCAATCCAGCGCCGCCGAAAAGAGGTGAACATGGGAGAC
>CAYGWQ010000399.1:0-4116 GCA_964353465.1 uncultured Acidobacteriota bacterium
TTCGTGAAATCCGTGGAATCCGTGGCTGCTTTTGAAGGGTCTAAACAGTTACAGCCCGACAGGCCGAGCCTGAACATTTTTCGTGTATTTCGTGTATTTCGTGGTTTAAAAATCAGACTGCCGGATTTTAGCGGACACGGAGACGGCTATAGTCAGCCTTTTCTCGCAGGCCGAAATGAGACAGGACTCCCTTTCCTGATTGACCGAAACCGAAATCGATACGGATCATATCCACTACGGGCATCAGCAGGCGAGTCCCGAACCCGCCTCCTCCGATCATGTTGCGCGAAAAGTCCGCACCGCGATCCCAGGCGGTTCCCAGGTCGCCGAATACCGCAAGCTGCACCCCGAGATAGAAACCGAAGCGGGACACCTTAAACGACCTGGGCGGGATCAGTTCGTAGCGATATTCCAGCGTGTTGAGCCACTGGTTGTTACCCTGACGGGCGTCCGGTTTCCACCCGCGCAGTGAGTTGCTGCCGCCGATGTGATAGTTACGGTACAGTGGGACGTCCTTGCCAACGGTGCCGCTCTGCAAAGCCGCAAAAGAAAAAAACGCCAGCACATGACGAGCCGCCAGAGGCTGATAGCGGCGCACGTCAAACTGGCCGGTCCGGAAATCACCATCCCCGCCCAGCCAGCCTCCATTCTGGTTGATGTCAAAGATGACATGCCAACCGTTGTGCGGGTTGGAGCGGAGGTCCCGGCCGTCGTATTCCAGAATGGCTCCCAAGGCAGGCGTGCGGTCCCTATTGTCCAGGGAAAGCGTGATCCCGGGCTTGTCACTCTCCAACGAAAGGAAGGCAAACCGGCCGCCGATCCTCCAGTTCCGGCGAAATGTCGCGCCGGCCCGGATTTCAATCTCGTCGGCATACTCCTGGAAATGGTCCAGACTATTCGGCCGGTCCCGGTAGTTGTACTTTGCATCGAACCAGACTCTGGGCCGCAGCCGCCACGGGGATTGCAACAGCAACTCAACTTCGGTCAGCGGCCCAAACCGCGCCGAGGCCGAGAAAGCAACGGCGCGACGCAGCAGGCTGGGGACCTTCACCCCAAAACCTGCCGACACGCCGTTTTCGGCGGTCACATTGATGGCAGGATAGGGCAGGATGCGCACTATCTCCTGGACTTCGACCTCCAGCGTCACATCGTCATCGGTCGGGGATGGCGTGATCCGGATAGAACTGAAAACACCGAGCCGGTCAAGGCCGCGGGTGTCATTCCTGGCTGTCTCTTCGGTGTAGATCTGTCCCGCTCTCGAGTCCAGTTGACCGCGCACGACATCCTCGCGGACATTGTGCAATCCTCGAATCCGAATCTCACGTATGATTCGCCCATACGGGCTGACACCGGAATGTTCGCCGGATTGAGACCAAAGGCAGGAACTCGAGCCATACAGACCGAGCAACAGGAAAAGCAGGACAGCCTTCTGCATGCGCCGTTCTCTCCGACAAATCATGGTCGGCACCATTGTCCCTGAGAAGCCGGGGGAGTTCAAGATGAGGCTGCGGTCGTTATCGACGCTCCAGGGCCTGACCTATGAGCCGATTTTCTCGGGAATTTCGCATTATTCGGTGAAGGGGGAGTACGGCTCAGGAATCCAGATGAGTAGCTCTGGCGGCATTGCCAACAAACTGCACAAAAGGGAGGGGATACATGGCGACCGAAATCAACAAGCTGCATGTCCGGGAACATAAGAGCCTGTTGGCGGATGTGGAAAAACGCACTTTGGTCTGGATGGCAGAGAGGATGCCGGCCGGAGTGAACTCGGACCACCTCACATTGCTGGGGCTGATTTCGATGTTTCTGGCCGGAATGTCTTACTGGGCTGCCCATTGGCACAAGGGCGCGCTTGTCCTCGTGGTGGTTTTCCTGGCAACAAACTGGTTTGGCGACAGCCTTGATGGGACCCTGGCTCGGGTGCGCAATCAGCAAAGACCCCGCTATGGATTTTACGTCGATCATGTGATCGACATTTTCGGGACCTTCTTCCTATTGGGCGGTTTGGCGCTTTCCGGCTACATGAACATGATTGTGGCCCTTGGCATGCTTGCAGCCTACCTGATGGTCACCTCCGAGGTATACCTGGCGACTCATACTCAAGGCGTATTTCGCCTGGCGTTTTCCAGGTTCGGGCCCACAGAACTGCGAATCCTTCTGGCAATCGGCACACTGTATCTTCTCCGCAGTCCATGGGTGCACATTGGCCCATGGGGTCCCTACCTGCTGTTTGACATAGGAGGAACCATCGCCAGTGCCGGCATGATGGTTGCCCTCGTGGTCTCTTCCATCCGGAATACGCTCGCGCTATATCGGGCCGAGCCGTTGCCCCGTTGAATGAGACCGAGGATCCGACCCATGCGCCAAACACACACACAGTCATGGCAGTCCACTTCCCAATGGCAACGCTGGCTGGCATTCAATCTGGTGGGACTTCTGGGAATTGCCGTGCAGCTCGGCATTCTCGCCGCCCTGACCCTGGGGCTCGGCTGGAACTATCTCGTGAGCACCTTTCTGGCCGTGGAAATCACAATCCTGCACAATTTTTTCTGGCACGAGCGCTGGACTTGGGTTGACAAAACAAACAGCAGCGTGGCCGGCAGGCTGAGACGGCTGCTGCGATTTCATGCGGCCAATGGCGCGGTTTCCCTGCTTGGGAATCTGGTCTTGATGTGGCTCTTTGTGGGCATCCTGCAGGTGCAACCTGTGATCGCGAACATTGCCTCCATAACAATTTGCTCAGTGGTGAATTTTCTTGCCAGTGATCGGTGGGTGTTCCGGGAAAGGCGCGGTGATTCCATGACAGATCAAAGCCAAATGAACTCGGAGGGCGGTGGCAAACCTGCAAGAGGGCACCTTCTGCCGTTCCAGAGGTCCTGCAGCGCACATGAGGGCAAGAAACAGGCCGGCAGAACCCCCTTCCTCCTGAGACAGATTCCGATCCTGGTCCTCGGATTCTGGGTGATCCAGGGGATGCCGCTTGAAGCGTCGCAACTCAGGCCTGAAACCATCGATGCGTGGAATCGATACGCGGAGGCTACAGAGCGGCGGATCGAGAAGGAACTGGGATCCAAGCAAGGCTTCCTGGTGCTCGATTATCAGCCGGCAGCGCTGGCGGCGGCTGAGAAGCAGGCCATTGCGGCCGGTGAGGTCCCGGTAACGAAGATGCGGACCCGCGACGGCAGCCGCGAAGTGATCCAGGTCCCCTATGGAATGATTCATCTGGCTAGTACTTCAGAACGCTGGTGATCTTGTGGTTTCCCAGTTTCTGGCGTCCTTTGAGGGCGGTCAGCTCAACCATGAAGGCCAGCCCGACAACCGTCCCGCCCATCTTTTCCACGATGTCGGCAACGGCGCGCGCGGTTCCCCCGGTGGCGATAAGGTCGTCTACAATGAGTACACGATTGCCGGGTTCAATGGCATCCTGATGGATCTCCAGCGTATCGGTGCCGTATTCGAGCTCATAGCTCACCTTGTGGGTTGCAGCCGGCAGCTTGCCGGGTTTGCGCACGGGCACAAAGCCCGCTTTGAGCCGGTAGGCAACTGTGGGGGCCATGATGAATCCGCGGGCTTCGATCCCTATCACGAGGTCCACCTGCTTGTTTTCGTAGGGAGTCGTCAGAGCATTGATCACCTCGTGGAAACACTGCCCGTTCTTGAGGAGAGTGGTTACATCGTAGAACAGGATGCCTTTCTTGGGCCAGTCCGGGATTTCGCGTATCGCCGCTTTCAGCTGTTCCATTATCACCTCACCATCCTTCGATCAAAAACATCGGATACCTGCCGCTGACCGCAATGTCATGAATGTCGACTCGCTCGACTTGTGCCGAGGGAGGCCCCTTTTTCACTTCCCCGATAAACTCCTCCAGCAGCTCCGGACTCCCTTCCACTACGATCTCAACCGTTCCGTCGGGCAGGTTGCAGACGTTCCCGGTCAAAGCCAATCGCCTTCCGACCCGCCGCACGAAGAAGCGGAAGCCGACTCCCTGCACCATGCCATGGACAATGATTCGCCGGGCTAGCTTTGCCATGGAGCTGCCTTGAAGAAGAGAGCGAGGAGGTGGTCGGGGCGAGAGGATTCGAACCTCCGACCTTACGGTCCCGAACCGTACGCGC
>CAYGWQ010000400.1:0-4090 GCA_964353465.1 uncultured Acidobacteriota bacterium
CCAGTCCCCCTACGAGCCACGAGCTCACAAGGGGACGGTGATGTGCTGCCCAACGGCCTCGAGCTACCCCGCCCTTGCGGGCTTGGCAAGGGAGCCGCTCGGCGGCTCGTCCCTTGCTCCTTCATTCTATAGGAAGAACACGGGCTAGGCACCACCGCGGTTTTGCCCGCCAACCGAGTCGGCTTCCCTGGCCTGCGGCCCGGGCAGGCAGCGAGCTGTTCGGCGGCTTCGTGTCCGCTTGACGGGTATATGCTCCTGCGCAGATACCAGGCCCGGTCCTTGATGAGCAGGAGCAACGGGATGACCACAACCGCAAGTACGACGAGATCGGCAAGCCCAACATCGTCGGCAATTGTGAGCACGGCCAGAAGGATAAGAGCAGCAAGAGCGAGGAAGTAGCCCCACCTGCTGCGCCTCCAAAGCATGATGGCGAGAAACCCCAAGACAACGGCAGCCGCCAGAGCGAGCAAGGCCATGATGACGCTGACGAGATCGTCCGCCGGAAGGGATGGGTGCATCCTCGCCGCGACAATGACCGCAAACGCTATCCACACGAGGGCATTGACAAGTACGAGGGCAAGGGTGAGTGTCACGGACGCTGGGGGGCCTAGTCATGGTGTGATCCTTCCGATCGGGAGGCAGCTTGGTTCTTGGATCTCAGCGCGGACGCACGCCTGGTGCAAGAGTCGCCGAACGGCCTCGAGCTAAGCCACTCGGCGGTTCAGGCTTGGTGGGCCGATTCCAGGGCAAGAGACCAAGTATGGGAGCATGCAGTTACCAGCCAGCCGTGTCAGAATCAGTGAGCTGAAAGCCCGCCCCTCGCATCTATCAGATATCCGAGCCACCTATTGACCGCCCTGAACCGGCGGGCAGCCGAGTTCGATTCGGTGGTGGAGACGCACACGTATTGTGTGCCTGCCATGTGGGCCCAGTGGTCAGATCATCGACGGAAGTGGCGGAATTGGGGCCGGCAAAGGCTGTTTGACTGCTCAGGGAAGGGCGCCAAACGCAACCGTGACGGACATGCCAGGGCGCAGGCCGGCGGGGAGCTCGTCCAGAGCGACAATGACCTGGTAGACCACGTCCCCCCCAAGCGTCTGGGAAGTCGGCGCGACGGCCGTGACATGCCCGGAGGCTTGCGCGCCGAGGGCCTCCACGTCAACCGTCACCGCCTGTCCGACGGCCACCTTGGGGAGGTCGAGTTCGCTCAGGTCGGTCGTTTCGACCTGCAAGTGGCTGAGGTCAGTCACGAGGACCACCGTCTGTCCGGGCGTGGCGTACTCACCCGGATGGATGTCGACGCTACCGATGACTCCGTCGACCGGTGAGACGATCCGAGTCGCCTCCAGTCCGACCTCGGCAGCTACGACGGCGTCCTTCGCACCCTGCAGCTCCGCCAACTTCGCCCCGGAGGCCTCAGCCGGTATCGGCTCGCCCCGCAACGCGGCTGCGTACCAATCGGCCTCTTGGACGGCTGCGACCGCCGCATCAAGATTGGCTTGGGTCAACGCCACGTCGATCTCCGATGGCTGGCCCGTGTACCAGTTGTAGTTCCCAACGAGCTTGTTGAGGTTGATCTGAGCATTGGTCATCCGCAACTGAGCGCGGGCTCTGTCCGTATCATTGCTCGGCAGATCCTCGTAGTGGTTGAACTCCCGCGAGGCGTCCGCCAGTTCTTTGCGGGCCAAGGTGATCTGAGCGCTCAGGTTGTCAATGAACGCCTCCGTCGCCCGAGGATAGCTCAGCGAGACGACCTTCTTTTGTGCCTTATCCTGAGCCTCCTTCGCCGATGCTACCGTCTGATCGGCTGCGCCAATGGCAGCTGGGGACGTCATCTCTCGCAGGACCCGCTGTGCGCGATCGAGCTCGAGTTGAGCGGCCGTGCTGTCCAGCTCCACCAGCACGTTTCCGGCCCGCACCGAATCCCCTAGCACAACATGCACAGCCTCAACGAGGCCGCCCTGGTCGAAGGCCAGATTCGCCTCGTGGGCCGAGGCCACAACGCCGGAGGCCGTGGCCTCCCCAAATGAGGCACCCGGCGTAGACGGAGAGCCACCCACATCGAGGACCACCGTGGGCAGCGGGGTTGGAGCCCCACCGATGCTCCCGCAGCCGGCAGCCAGCAGAATCCAGGGCAATAGAAGGAGCGTGCGGCGCATCGGACTACGGGCTCTTGGGCGGCGCGCCGTTGCCGACGACGACGCCGTCGCGCAGGGTAATGACCCGCCGGGCGTACTTGATCACGCGTGGATCGTGCGTGGCGAAGACGAAGGTGACCCCGGTCTCCTGGTTGAGACGCACCATCGTCTCCATGACGGCTTCGCCATTGGCCGTATCGAGGTTGGCCGTCGGCTCGTCGGCCAGGATCATGGAAGGGTTGCTGGCCAGGGCGCGGGCGACCGCAACCCGCTGCTGCTCCCCGCCGCTGAGTTGGTCCGGGCGGTGGTTGGCCCGTTCGGGCAACCCGACGGACTCGAGCAGTGCGGTCACGCGTTCCTTCCGTTCCGCCGGTGACTTCCCGTTGAGCAGCAAGGGCAACTCGACGTTCTCATAGGCCGTGAGGGTCGGGATCAAGGCGAAGAACTGGAAGATGAACCCGATCGTGCCCCGACGCATGTCCGCCCGCTGGTTGCGGTTGAGCTGGCTGACATCCTGGCCATTGATGATCACGCGGCCGCTTGTCGGCCGATCGAGGCAGCCCAGCAGTTGCAGCAAGGTCGTCTTGCCCGAGCCCGAGGGCCCGACCAGCGCCACGAATTCCCCCTTCTCGATCGACAGGCTGACGCCGCGCAGCGCCTGCGTCTCGACCGTGCCGATCTTGTACACCCGCGTGACATTCTCAGTCTTGGCGACTTCCATCGGAGGCGCTCCTTTACTTCTCGGCGCGCAGGGCCGCCACGGGCTCCATGCGCGAGGCGAGCACGGCCGGGTAGATACCGGCCAGCAGGGTGACGATGAAGGTCATCAGGGTCAGCCGGACGGTGTCCTGCAGCGTCAGTTGGGTGTAGATCTTGTCGGGGAACAATAGCCCGGTGATCCCGTACCCCTCGAAGTCGACGGGGAGCCCATAGCGCGTGAAGTAGGCGATCACGATGCCGCCGATGGCCAGGCCGAGCACGATCCCGCCCACGGCCAGCATCCCGGACTCCGCCAGGAAGATGGCCAACAAGCGGCGCCCGCGCATGCCGATCGCCGACAGGATGCCGATCTCGCGTGTCCGCTCGTAGACCGACATGATCTGGGTGTTGACGATGACCGTGGCGCCGATGCCCAGGATGATCAAATAGAAGAAGGTCAAGTAGCCGACGTACAGTTCTTCCGTCTGAACGAGCAGCACGTTCAGCTCATCCCAGGTCAACACCTTGTACCCCGTGCCCGTGAGTGCGTCGACCACCGCCTGGGTCGCGGCGGTGTCCTTCAGCAGGATGAAGACCGAGCTGGCGCGATCCCCGGCTCCGGTGAAGGCCTGTGCCTTGGCCAGCGGGAGGAGCACGGTCAGCCGGTCGAAGCCGCTGGTCCCGGTGCTGTAGATCCCGCGCACGGTGAAGCGCTGTTCGTCTACGTTGCCGTCGGAAGTATTCACCGAGAGGCTGACCTGGTCCCCGGCAGAGAGGCCCAACTGCTTGGCCAGAGTCCAGCCGAGGAGCACGCCCTCCCGGTCGTCCGGCGTCAGGTACTTGCCTTCGCGTATCCCGTCGCGATAGGGAGCGCTGGCCTCCGACAAGGGATCGATGCCCATGACGCGGACGCCGTTGGATTCGTCGCGCGTGGTGACGAAGCCCGTGGCGTACAGCCGGGGTGTGGCGGCGGCCACCACCCCGATCGAGGCGACCTTGGCGGCGACCTGATCGGGGTTCTCGATCAGGTCCTCCCACTTCAGGCTCGTCTTGGTCTCATCGTACGACTCGGCTCGGACCTGCAGGTGCCCGGACTGAAGGCGGATGGACATGTCGATGGCGCTGCCCATCTCCCCCTGGATGAACGAAGCGAAGAGCAAGAGAAGGGTCAGCGCAATGCCCATGGCAAGGGCGGAGAAGAACGACCGCCGGCGGTTGCGCCCCAGGTTGCGGAAGGCCAGTTTCAGCGTCTG
>CAYGWQ010000401.1:0-4045 GCA_964353465.1 uncultured Acidobacteriota bacterium
CCAAAGTCTTACAATCAAAACGTTCGCGTTTCCTGATATTTACCGCATCCCTCCAGCCGTTTTTCTGATATCATGGAGCGACTTGCAATGAATTCCGGGGCATCCCGCAACCCCGGCCGGCGGGACGGCATAACTGTGCATCCATAAGAAATGACCACGCTTACCGAAGCCGATACGTGCCGTAAATACGTGCTCCCCAAGCTCTACGCCGCGAACTGGACGGACGAGCAGATCAGCGAGCAGAAGAGCTTCACCGACGGCCGCATCGTCGTCGGGACGAAGCCGATCCGCCGCCCGCAAAAGCGCGCCGACTATCTCCTGAAATACCGCCGCGACTTCACCCTTGCGGTCGTAGAAGCCAAAGCAGCCTATAAGAAACCCGGCGACGGATTACAGCAGGCCAAGGATTACGCCCAAATCCTGGGACTGAAATTCGCTTACTCCACCAACGGCCACGGCATCGTCGAGCATGACTTCACCACGGGCAAAGACAACGACCTGGAAATCTTCCCCACGCCGGACGAACTCTGGAACCGCCTGCAAAAAGCGGAGAACATCACGCCGGAAGTAGCCGAGCGCGTGCTCGCCCCGTACTACCCTCTCTCGGGCAAGACCCCGCGCTACTACCAGGAGATCGCGATCAACCGGGCGGTGCAGGCGATCCTCCAGGGGAAAAAGCGCGTGCTTCTCACCCTCGCCACGGGCACCGGAAAGACGGTCGTCGCCTTCCAGGTCTGTTGGAAGCTCTGGAACTCGCGGTGGAACAAGGAAGGCAAATATCGCCGCCCGCGGATTCTCTATCTCGCCGACCGCAACATCCTGGTGGACGATCCCAAGGACAAGACCTTCACTCCCTTCGGCGACGCCCGCTGGAAGATACAGGGCCGAGCGGTCAAGAGCCGCGAAATGTACTTCGCCACCTACCAGGCCATTGCCAAGGACGAACGCCGCCCCGGACTTTACAAGGAATACGCGCGCGACTTTTTCGACCTGGTGATCGTGGACGAGTGCCACCGGGGCAGCGCCCGCGACGAATCGAACTGGCGCGAGATCCTCGAATACTTTGAACCCGCCTTCCAGCTTGGCATGACCGCGACCCCCTTGCGCCAGGACAACAAGGATACCTACAAGTATTTCGGAAACCCGCTCTATACGTATAGCTTGCGGCAAGGGATCGAGGACGGCTTTCTCGCCCCCTACAAGGTCCACCGGATCATCACGACGGTGGACGCCGCGGGCTGGCGGCCGAGCAAAGGGGAACTCGACCGCTACGGCCGGGAGATCCCGGACGGCGAATACAGCACCAAGGATTTCGAACGGGTCATCGCCCTCAAGGTCCGAACCGAGGCCATCGCCCGCAACCTCACCGATTTTCTCAAAAAGACCGACCGCTACGGCAAAACCATCGTCTTCTGCGTCGACCAGGAGCACGCCGAGGAGATGCGAAAAGCCCTGAACAACCTGAACGCGGATCTGGTGAAAAAGGACCCCGACTACACCGCGCGCATCGTCTCCGACGAGGGCAAGATCGGAAGAGGGCACCTCGACCGCTTTATGGAACTGGAGACCGCCGTGCCCGCCATCGTCACCACTTCCCAGATGCTCACCACGGGGGTTGACGTTCAGACCTGCAAGAACGTCGTCCTGGCCCGCGTCATAAACTCCATGACCGATTTCAAGCAGATCATCGGGAGAGGCACGCGCGTCCGCGACGACTACGGCAAGCTCTATTTCAAGATTCTCGACTATACCGGAAGCGCCACCCGTATGTTCGCCGACCCGGAATTCGACGGCGAGCCCGCGCTCATCACCGAAGAGGAGATGAACGAGAAGGGCGAAACGGTGAAGGAGTCCGAGGTCGTCACGGAAGAACCGGGCGAGGAGGTTGCGGAAGGGGAAGAGACCTGGGAAACCCCTCCCGAAGGCACGGAGGGCGAAAGGCGCAAGTACTACGTTGACTCGGGCTCCGTCGAGATCGCCGCCCACCTCGTCTACGAACTCGACCCGGACGGCAAGCAACTCCGCGTCGTCAAATTCACCGACTACACCGCAGAGAAAGTAAAGAGCATGTGTCCATCCGCCGCCGCGCTCCGCTCCAAGTGGAGCGACGCCGAAGAACGGGCTGCGATCATCCAGTCGCTCGAAGAAAGAGGGATCTCTTTTGAGGAACTCGCCGAGGCCGCCAAGCAGCCCGACGCCGATCCCTTCGACCTTCTCTGCCACGTCGCCTTCAACGCCCCTCTCCGCACGAGAAGGGAACGTGCCGAGATGCTCCGCAAAGACAAAAAGGACTTCTTCGACGAATACGCGCCCGAGGCCCGCGCCGTCTTGAATGACATGCTCGACAAGTACATCGAGTACGGAACGGCCCAGTTCCAGATTCCCGACATTCTGCACGTTCCGCCCATATCCGAGCGGGGCACCGTACCCCAGATAGCCAAGTTCTTCGGCGGCGCAGAAAAGCTCCGCGCGGCCGTATCCAAACTCCAAACCCTTCTTTACGCAGCGTAATCCATGGCCAGACAAAAAGCGAAAACCCAAATCCCCCAATCGACCGCCCAGCAGCTCGGGAGCGTCATCAAGTCCTGCCGCGACATCATGCGCAAGGATAAGGGACTGAACGGCGACCTCGACCGGCTTCCCATGCTCACCTGGGTCATGTTCCTGAAATTCCTCGACGACATGGAGGAGAACCGCAAGGAAGAGGCGACCCTCGCGGGGAAGAAGTTCAGGCCCGCGGTCGAAGCGCCCTACCGCTGGCGCGATTGGGCCGCAAAACCCGACGGCATTACCGGCCCGGAACTCATCGCCTTCATAAACCAGGACGAAGCCGTGCGCCCCGACGGCAAGCGCGGCCCCGGCCTTTTCGCCTATTTGAGATCGCTCCAGAGCGCCAACGGCGACCGAAGGGACGTGATCGCCCGCGTTTTCGAAGGCACCGTCAACCGCATGATCAACGGCTACCTCCTGCGCGACGTGCTGAACAAGGTCAACGAGATCCATTTCGCCTCAAAAGACGAGATCCACACTCTCGGGGCGCTCTACGAGACGATGCTCCGCGAGATGCGCGACGCCGCCGGCGATTCAGGCGAGTTCTACACCCCGCGCCCGGTAATCAAGTTCATCGTCTCGGTGATCGATCCTAAGCTCGGGGAGACCGTGCTCGATCCAGCTGCGGGCACCGGCGGATTCCTCGTCGAAGCCTTCGAACACTTGAACAAGCAGTGCAAGAAGGCGGAGGATTATTCCCGGCTCCAAAAAGGATCGCTCCACGGCATCGAGGCCAAGTCCCTTCCCTACCTCCTCTGCCAAATGAACCTCCTATTGCACGGCCTCGAATATCCCGAGATTGATCCCGGCAACGCTCTCCGCTTTCCGTTACGTGAGATAGGCGACAAGGACCGGGTGGACGTAATCATGACGAACCCTCCTTTCGGCGGCGAAGAGGAGCGCGGGATTCTCTCGAACTTCCCGGAGGACAAGTAGACCGCCGAAACCGCGCTCTTGTTTCTGCAGCTCATCATGCGCAAGCTCCGCCGCCCCGTCGGAGGCTCCAAAGGCGGGCGGTCCGGCATGGTCGTCCCGAACGGCGTCCTGTTCGGCGACGGCGTCTGCGCCCGGATCAAGGAGGAGCTGCTCAAGGACTTCAACCTCCACACCATCGTCCGGCTCCCGAACGGGGTTTTCGCCCCCTATACCTCGATCCCGACGAACCTCCTTTTCTTCGATCGGTCCGGCCCGACCAAGGACATCTGGTACTACGAGCAGCCCCTGCCCGAAGGCCGGAAGAATTACACCAAGACCCAGCCCATGCAGTTTGAGGAATTCGGCCCATGCCTGGAGTGGTGGAAAAAGCGCAAGGCGAACGCCCAGGCCTGGAAGGTCAAAGCCCAGGACGTTTTGAAATACGACGAGAACAGGAATCTCGTCTCGGTGAATCTCGATAT
Source organism: uncultured Acidobacteriota bacterium (assembly GCA_964353465.1). Classification (GTDB taxonomy): domain Bacteria; phylum Acidobacteriota; class UBA6911; order UBA6911; family UBA6911; genus JAFNAG01. The sequence goes on from CAYGWQ010000401.1 coordinate 3,948, forward strand.
CAAGAACCCCAGCGCCAAAGAGGACCTTGAGCACCTCCCGCCCGAAGAACTGGTCGAAAGCATTCTCCAGAAGGAGAAGCGGATTGCGGAGTTGATGG
>CAYGWQ010000402.1:0-4003 GCA_964353465.1 uncultured Acidobacteriota bacterium
GGCCAGGTCAGCGATGCCGAAATGACTTAACTTAGCGCTTAAGGGCTTTAGCCCGCGCATTAAAGATAACAACCACGATGTTGTGTAATTTTCGAGACGTCTCCTTAGCCGGGACGGGGCCGGACCCTTATCGCTGCTCCTGCTTCGGCGCCCGGCGGTCCGGCATTGCTTTGATGCGAAACAAACTAAAGGGCTGCTGCTTGATCGTATTCGTGAACTCCTGCAGATTTTCGGAGCTGCGCCGGAAGTTCTCCATAATGGAGTCGATGTCATCGCGATTCGCTTCCAGCGTCGCGGTGAAGTCGTTCAACAGCCTGCGCGCGTCGGCCAGGGTCAATTCCAGCGCTTCGAGGTCCTTCTTCAGCTGCAGACGATTCTCCGCCACCGTGCCGTCCAAGCGCTCCAACATCGTGTTCATCTTGACCGCCGCTTGATCAACGCGTTGCATCAGGGGAGGGAGCTTGGCGCTTGCCGACTGGAGGTTGGCCGCAACGGCATCCACCTTGGGAGAGCTGCGCGAGATCAGGTCGTTCGCGTTGGCGACCGTCCCGTTCGTGCGCTCGAGGATCGATGCCAGAGCTTTGCGGTTCGCCGGGCCCGTGGCATCGTTCAGGTTTGCGAGCAGTGTATCGGCACTGTCCGAAATCCGGTTGAGTTTCTTGCCCAAATCGCCGACCAGTATTCTGGCGTCTTCGGAAAGGCCGTTGATCTTGGCGAGCAGCTCGCTGAATTCCGGAGTTTCCTCCGACCGGATCGTCTGCCCGGGCGGCAGCAGAGGCGAGTCTTCGCGGCCCAGGGTAATCTCGATATAGTTCTCGCCCAGGGCGTTCAGTGCGGCGAGGCGGGCTACGCTGTCGGTTTTTATCGGAGTTCCCTTATGCAGGCTGAGCTGGATCTCGATGACCGGGGCGGTTTCCGGCGCCAGGCGCATGGAAACCACTTTCCCTCTTCTCATGCCGCCGAAACGCACGATACTGTCTCTTTCCAGACCGCCGGCAAACTTCAGATGGATGCGGTATTCATCGTACGTCGGCTGGAATGGGTTATAGCGTATCATCATGAAGACCGTGACGATGAGAATCGCCCCGGCCCCCATCACCATCACGCCCACTTTTACTTCATCGCCCCGTTTTGCCATGGCTAGCCAGATTTTCCCATAGGTTTACTGATATTTTGACGCAACCGCCGGATCGGACCGGCTGCGCTCTGCCCGGGCCATCCGGTTTTCCTTGCCTCCTTGAACCGCGCTCCCTGCCTTCTCCCTTCGGCCGATCCGGCCTACCGGGTAAGAATCTTCAGATACTGTTCCACGTCCAGCTGCTCCTGGTCGGGCTTCCGGTCCAGGAACTGGCGCACACGTGGGATGGCGCTGCCGCGCATCTCTTCGGGCGTTCCCACGAACAGGATGCTCCCCTGATCGAGCATTGCCATGCGGTCAGCAAGGAGGAAGGCGCTTGCCAGTTCGTGGGTGACGAGAACGATCGTCATGTGAAAGGCGTGCTTCAATTTGAGAATGAGGTTGTCAATCCCGGCGGCAACGATCGGGTCCAACCCGGCGGAAGGCTCATCGAAAACCAGGATTTCGGGGTCCATGGCCAGGGCGCGGGCAATCCCCGCGCGCTTGCGCATGCCGCCGCTCAATTGGGACGGCATGAAGGACTCGAAACCCGACAGCCCAACCTGTTCGAGTTTGATGCGCGTCATGATCTGGATGGTGGACTCCTCCAGGTCGGTATGCTCGCGCAGCGGCAGCGCGACATTGTCTCCCACGGTCATGGAATTGAACAGCGCCGAGCTTTGGAAGGCCATGCCCATCTTCTTGCGCAACTCATCGAACTCGTCTTCGCTCAGGCCGGTGATGTCCCTGCCCTGGATCCAGATCTGCCCCTGCGTCGGCGGCTCCAGGCCGACGATGTTGCGGAGCAGCGTGGACTTGCCGCATCCGCTGCCTCCCAGGATGACAAAGGTTTCCCCCTGCTGAATGTCCAGGTTGATATTTTTCAGAATCTCGCGCGACCCGAAACGAGTCACAAGATTTCTGATCGCAATGGCAACGCCGTTCTTGCCTGATTCCTGCATAGTCCTCTTGCGTTACGACCCCGGCCCGGATGATGCATGACGAGTCGAAAAGCGACTGCGCACCCGGAAGTGAGTCTCCGCCCGCAGAGCGGGTGCCTCAAGAAGCCTCCCGGAGGGAGGCAAGGCCTTCACGAGCCCTGAATGCCTTTGCGAGCCCTGAAAGGGCGCAACAGCAAAGCCCAGGGCGTAAGCCCTGGGAATGTGCGCCCGCAAAAATCAGCCCTGAAGGGGCGGCGTAGGCTGCTTCGCCCTTTCAGGGCTCTATCGAGCACCGCCCTTGCTCCCAGGGCTCGCGCCCTGGGCTTTGCTGCTGCGCCCCTTCAGGGCTGCGTCTCTTAACCATCCGGGCACTCGGCAGGACTCGTGCCGGCCCGGTCTCAGCTCTCGCTCCCGTAATAGAATATCGCGGTAAATATCATGTCGGCCGCGATCACGCTGAAAATCGACTTTACCACGGATGCGGTCGTTGATCTCCCTACTCCTTCAGCACCTCCTTGCACGGTGAAGCCCTCGTAACACCCGATTTTCGTGATGATCACCGCAAACACCATACTTTTGATCAGTCCCGTTACAATGTCTCGCATCAGGAGAGCGTCGATGGTCCTCAGGAGATAGTTCTGCAGGCTCCAGCCCATATTCACGATGGCAAACAGGGCGCCTCCCAGGACTCCGGCGGTGTCGGCCACCGTCGTCAGGCATGGCAGCATGACGAGCATGGCGAGATAGCGCGGGACCACAAGAAACCGGACCGGATTGAGTCCCATGGTCTGCAGCGCATCCACCTCTTCCCCCACCTTCATAGTCCCGATCTCAGCCGCGAACGACGACCCGGACCGGCCGATGACGATGATCGCGGTCAGCAGCGGCCCCAGCTCGCGCGTAATAGTCACCGCCACCATGTCCACCACGTAGTTCAGAGCCCCGAACTTCCGCAGGGCGTACGCTCCCTGCAGCGCGATGATGATGCCGATGAACATGGAGATCAGGGAAACGATCGGGATGGCATCGAAGCCCACGATCACCATCTGCCGCAAGCTTGCGCGCCAGCGGAGCCCCTTGCCGCGCAATGGGCCGATGACAATCCAGTAGGTTGACTTGTACAACAGCTTCGAGATCCCGCCCAGGAACTCGATCAGGGTGATCGCTCTTCTGCCGATCAGTGCGAAGAAGGAATACATAACGCTTCGACCCGGCGCTCGAAATGCTCTATTCGCTCAATGCGTCAACTTCTGTGGCGCGGATTACAAAAATCCTGTCGAGACGGGCCAACTCGAGCACTTCTTTCGTTCCCTGCCGGAGGCCAAAAAGCACAAAACGGCAGTTCCGGGTGCGTGCGAGCTGGAGCCCTTCGACGAGCGTCGCGACTCCGGAGCTGTCGATGTAGCTCACGCCGCCCAGGTTGACGGCAACTTGAGAAATATCTTTGCGATTGATCCCCTCCAGTATCGCCGACCGCATCCTCGGTGAAGTATGGAGGTCGACCTGGCCCTGGATATCGATGACCAGGTTATTCCGGACTGGACGAGTTTGCACTGCCATCGATCTTTTGCCCAATGATCAACTCCCTGGACCGGATGGTTCGCTAAGTACTCGGTTTCACGTGAAAAGGGGACATTCCGCTTTTCCAGTCTGCTTTAGCCATTTGAGTGCCAAGCCGGGAAAAGCGGAATGTCCCCTTTTCGCCATACGTCACCGTACAGATTCCCCCGCAGAAAACTTCGCGGCGATAACTCAGGGTACCACACACTCCGCATTGTTTCCTGTTCTTTATCACCAATATCCGCTTCAGTTGCGGCCCGGCGGAAACGGCGTCTCCCCGGAAATGCGTCCGGCGAGCCGCCGGCCTAATTAGTTTCTGTCGCGAAACTCGCTCCGGTCTTAAATAAAGCCCCGCAGGGGCGGTAAGATAGTAGCCCCGGGCGCA
>CAYGWQ010000403.1:0-4003 GCA_964353465.1 uncultured Acidobacteriota bacterium
TAGACATGCCCGGATCCGCCGCCGCAGTAGAAAGCTGGTGAGAAATGCGGGCTAGCTCAAAGCCAGAAAAACACGAAGACGTGAAGAACCTTGTTATATTTGCCACAAACCGGCGTCTTTGCATAAAGATGGAGGAGAATCCATGGCTCGCTGGCAGCGAGTGGTAGGATTGTTTGCCTGTCTGGTCCCGCTGGCGCTGATGGAGTGGACCGCTCATGGGGCCATCTATCGGCGCATGTCCCTCGACTCGCTCGTGCAAAGCTCCGAATATGTCATTTATGGCCGCGTGATCGAGAGTCGCGCCCAATGGGATCCGGGAACAGCCACGATCTGGACGCGAACGGAATTTCTGGTGATCGATGGGCCGAAAGGCCAGCCGGGGAAGACGGTGGCGGTAACCGAGCCCGGCGGCATCATGAACGGTCACGGAGTGCTTTATCCAGGAACGCCGCAGTTCCGGCCGGATCAGGAAGTTGTGTTGTTCCTCTACCGTGCGCCCGGCAGTCGCCTGCGTGTTACTGGATTGCTGCAAGGCGTTTATGTGGTGGTTGTGGATCGGGCAACCGGAGAACGCATAGCGCAACCGGTCGTGCCCGAGCCGGAAATCGCCTACGAAGAAGGATCCCCTGCCGCGCAGACGGTCAAGCGATTGGCAGCGGGCCAGGAGAACCTGAGTCACTTTCTCTACACGATTCGCCAGAAGGCCTCCAACCGATGAAGCCAAAAACCGGCAAGACTCTGCTGACGACCGTGTTTCTGTTGGCGATCCTGGCTTTTGCGGCCGTATCGCTCCGTGCCTATGTCCCCTTGCGATGGGCTCCCGATGGTGTTCGGGCAGCCTGGGCCCCCGCGCGATTTCCGCTCGCCTTTCACCTGAACCAGGCAACCGCCACGGGGACTCCGAATCTGGCAGCCGGGAGCAATGCCCCTGCGGCTGTGCGCGCCGCGCTGGCTGCCTGGCAGAGTGTCCAAACAGCCGAGATCCGTTTTACCGACCTGAGGCTTACGCCTGTCGATTCCGCTCAGGATGATGATGGGATGAACCTGATCACCGGAGCCAACACGGCAATAAATCGTGCGATCCTGGGCGGAGACAATGGCGCGATTGCCTTAACCCGTCTGATCTTTAACGCCAATACCGGTGAAATCACCGAGAGCGATATCATTCTGAATCCGGCCTACCGGTTTTCGACCAATCTGGCATTTGGCACATACGACCTGCAGGCCATCGTGACCCATGAGCTGGGTCATGCGCTTGGGTGCGATCATGCCGCAGCACAGAACGACACGATGTTTCCGGCAACCGCTCCCGGGGAATTCTTTCAGAGATATCTTTCCGCGGATGCAATCGCCTTTGCCGGACTCACCTATCCAAATCCTGCACGTGTCGGTTCCATGGGTACGATTTCAGGAAGAATCACCTCCGGAGGCAGCGGTATTTTTGGCGCCTCCATTACGGCAATGAATCTCGATCGCAATCTGATCTATACCACCCTTTCCGAACCGAACGGAAGCTATACGATCAACGGGCCTCCTGCGGGACGCTATGCAATTTATGCCGAACCGCTCGATGGGCCTGCGACGCCGGACCAGTTGGTGATGCAGGGAACAGGGGCATATTACAGCGGCTTGAATACGACGTTTCGCACCGTCTTTGCGCGGGAACAGTGGCTGGGAACAGAAGGCGCCCCGCGAACAGTCACTGTGAATTTTGATTCAAAAGAACTCGCAACGCTCAACATTGACCGTATGGGCCGCGGCGATCCTTCCAATGGCTTTGGCTATCTGTCTGCCGGCGCAGTCGTCGTTACGCCGGGTGAACTGCTGAGCCTGTGGATCGGCGGACGCGACACCTGGAAGATCGCGGGCGTAGTCGATGTGCAGATTCTCGGGACGGGGCTGGCTCTGGATCCTTCACGTGGCATCAAGATCTTGAAAAACATCAATGGCGTGGAAGTCGGCATCTCGGCTTTATTGCAGGTCGCGCCCGATGCCGCACCGGGTGCCCGCACCGTAGTACTCAAGGTCGGAGATCAGCAGGTGGCAAGCACCGGCGGCATTGTAGTCGCGCCGCGGACGATTCCCTCAACGACACTTTACTATCCCTACCTCAAGTCATCACCGGATCGGTATACCGGGATCGCACTCGCGAATCCCGTTGCCGGCACACCGGCAACGATTCGGATTTCCGCCCGTGGCAATGAGGGAGAAATGCTCTGGAGCGAAGATGCACTAATCCCTTCGGATTGGACCCTTCCCGGGGGATTCCAGTCGGCGCAACTCGAACGCCAGATATTCAACCTGCCGTTTGAGGCCACGCACTCAGGTTCAATGACCGTGGAATCCGACAGCCCGGATCTCCGGGGCTTCTTCCTCACAGGCGATTTCGCCAACACGTTCCTGGATGGCGCCGAGGCTTTTACGCGAGGGTACCGTCAGATCTGTTTCGTGGATATCCTGCAGAATCAAGTAACCTCGACCGAGATCCATCTCCTGAATGTCAAAGATCTCCCGGCCACGGTAGACCTTTTCCTGGCCGATCTGCATGGAAATATTCTCAAGGGGCCTGTAAAACGAACCATTCCGGGTGGCGGCAAGATCGGCGAATCCATTGTGACTCTGTTCGCGTATGCCGGCGAGTTGCGCTCAGCTCACGTAAAGGCGATCGCAACTGATGATATCCTCGCGGGGTTTGAACTCATCAGCCACGGTACCGGAGGGCAACCGGACGCCGTTTTCGGTTTGAATGCTCTCCCCGTGGAAGAGGCCGGTCCCGTGCTTTATTCTCCGCAGATGGCCGTCGGCGACCTTGGTGTTCACTATGAAACGCGCTTGAACGTGGTGAATGCCGGGGACAGCAAGGCACCGGTCTTGGTGGAACTCCTGGATGAGGATGGGCAGCCGATGTCGCCCGGCGCCATGACAGAGAACCTTGCGCCCGGGGCTCATATCACGCTGGACATCGGGAGCTTTTTTGGAATCACGCTTGAGCAAGGATACATCCGAGTCTCCACGCCGGGGAATGGCAAACTCCTGGGGAATGTTATATTTGGGGATGGCGATCCTGCCGCGGGGCAGTTGAATTTCGGCGCTGCGCTGCCGCTTTTTGCCTCCGGAGCCACGCAATTTCTCTTCGCGCATGTGGCGCAGAATCTGGGCTATTACACGGGCCTCGCGTTCCTTGCGCCGGAGGGTGCGCAGCAAGTAAAGGTGGAGGCATTTGCCAGCGACGGTACCCCGAGGGGGAATCCTGCGATTTTTCCCCTTGCCAGGGGCCAGAGGCTTGCGGCCTTGCTGAAGGGTTTTATCCCGGAAACCGAAGGCCAAATGGGCGGGTACGTTAAGGTTACCGCAGACCAGCCGCTGATCGGCTTTGAATTATTCGGATCCTCCGATGGGCGCTTATTGTCGGCTGTTCCCCCGCAGCGGCTGTTGAAATGACTTGTGCTATAATCCTCCCTCCTGGACTGGAGGCTATTGTAGCTGGACAATTCCGGCTGCACATCCTACAGACCCCATATTTCTTTGATTCTCAGCGTCTTTGCGTCTTCGCGGTTGATTATCGTGCGATGGGCGATCGCAGCGCGAAGAGTCAATGACGGAGGAAATGAAATAGGCCGATGTACCGCGAACATGCCAGGCTTTTTACAATCCTGCAGTTTGTCTGCGATGTGGCGCTGACCTGCCTTGCCTTTACCTTGGCCTATTGGACCCGAACCAATCTCGACCTGATAACGCCCGACCATCTGATGCAGCTCTTCAATCCCGTACTGCACCCATTTCCAAATTATCTTTGGATGGTAGGGCTCGCGATAGGCTGGTGGGCGATTGTCGCTTCCTCTCTCGGGCTCTATCGCCTTTCCATCCGCCGTTCGGACTGGGAGAAAATTCGCATTATCGCGGAAAGCGCTGTGTTGATGGGCTTGTTCCTCGGGTTCCTGTCCTTTTCTTTCAAGCTCGTCCTCAGCAGGCCGCTGACCGCTCTCTTCGCTGTCTACCAGGC
>CAYGWQ010000404.1:0-3989 GCA_964353465.1 uncultured Acidobacteriota bacterium
ATTTATGCCCTCGTCAGTGGAAGGAGGTGTATAGCTTGGCGGAAGTCATCGTCAACGACGGAGAATCCCTCGAGAGCGCATTGCGGCGGTTTAAGCGCAAGGTTCAGCAGGAAGACATAATCAAGGACGTCAAGAAACATTCGTTTTACATGAAGCCTGGCGAAAAGAAGCGGATCAAGCAGGCCCTCGCACGCAAGCGGTTGCGCAAGAAAATGCGCGGCATGCGCGGTTAGCGCCGCGACGTTGGTGTCGTCCGGTGCGCAGGGAAACGCGAACACTCAAGCTATCGGGACCGGCCCCGGATCAGGGAAACCCGGGCCGGACCGATGGCTTTTTTTATCTGTGATGGGAATGCTGCGAGGTAGCGTATGCAGGAAAGATTCCGCCGCATCGTTCTGATTGTGCTGGACGGCGCGGGCGCTGGTGAAATGCCCGATGCCCAGCAGTGGGGCGACGCCGGCACCGATACCCTCGGCCATGTCATCATCGCAGAAAAGCCTCAATTGCCGCATCTCGTCGAGTTGGGATTGGCAGAGATCAAGCCCTGCGCCGCTGGACAACCGGCCGGGCCGCCCCGTGGATCCTTCGGCAAAGCGGCGATCCTCTCCAACGGGAAAGATACCACCACGGGACACTGGGAGATGGCGGGCATCGTCAGCCTGACCCCGTTTCCTACCTACCCCGCCGGATTTCCGGCCCGGATCCTGACGGCGTTCGAGCAGGCAATCGGGAGGCAGGCGCTGGGCAACCGGCCTGCGTCCGGGACCGAGATCATCAAGGAACTGGGAGACGAGCATGTGCAGACCGGGAACCCGATTGTCTACACTTCCGCAGACTCGGTCTTTCAGATCGCAGCGCATGAGGAGGTGATTCCCCTCGAGGAACTCTATCTGATTTGCAGGATCGCGCGCAAACTGCTCGATGGACCAGATCGAGTCGGGCGTGTGATCGCGCGGCCGTTCATCGGATCCTCCGGCAACTACCGGCGCACAGGCAACCGCATGGATTTCGCTGTGCCGCCCCCGGAGGAGACCCTGCTCGACCGGATGAAAGGAAAGGGCCTGGCTGTGGTTGGCGTCGGCAAAATTGCCTCAATCTTTGACGGACGGGGTATTACCGAGGATCTGCCGGTTCATGGCAATAACGAGTGCGTGGATGCCACGCTGACTGCGCTCACCCGGGTGCTGCAGGGGCTGATCTTCACCAATCTCGGCGATTTTGACACGCTCTGGGGCCACCGGAACGATAGCGCAGGCTTCGCTCGAGGCTTGGAGGCGTTCGATCGCAGGCTGCCGGAGCTGCGGGAAGCTCTCGGGCCGGACGACTGCCTCGTGATCACTGCCGACCACGGCTGCGATCCCACCACTCCGGGGACCGACCATACCCGCGAGCATGTGCCGATTCTCATTTTCAGCCGCAAGCTTGCCGGTGGAGTGAATCTCGGCACACGGTCCTCGCTGGCCGATATTGGCCAGACGATCGCCGAGAACTTTGGGCTGCGGCTGCCTTCGGGGAAGTCTTTCCTTAGTGATCTGCGATAGCGCCGGCCGGAAGATTCAGCTCGCAGATGTAAGGGAGATTGCGATAGCGCTGGTCATAATCCAGTCCGTAGCCCACAACGAACTTGTCGGGGACTTCGAATCCCACATATTCCGCACGCACATCAATCTGCCGCCGTGAGGGCTTGCTGAGCAGCGCCACGATCCGCAGAGACCGCGGATTCCGTGATTGCAGGTTTTCCAGCAGATAATGGAGTGTCAGCCCCGTGTCGAGAATGTCCTCCACGAGCAGGACGTCCTTTCCTTCAACGCTCTCGTCAAGGTCTTTCAAGATGCGCACTTCGCCGCTGGTTTTGATTCCGGAGCCGTAGCTGGCGACGGCGATGAAATCGACAGAGACGCCCAGATCGATGGCACGCACCAGGTCGGCGTGGAAGATCGTGGCTCCTTTGAGAACACCTATCAGGTGAGGAGTTCTTCCCCGGTAATCCGCAGTAATATGAGAGCCGAGCTCCTGCACCCTGTTGCGAATGGTATCCGCATCAATGAGGACTGGACCCAACCATTGGTTCGAACTGTTCTTTCCATCGACCGCCACACGCCCTCCCTTCGCGGAGTAACCATCAGGCGGAGCGAATTCAGGCGGCCGTTGCCAGTTATGTGGGAACGCAGCGCCCTGGGCCGCTACAACATCCGGGCGTGACGTCATATCACGCAAGCCGCATTTATGTTTATCACAAAGAACCTCCGATGGGAACGTAGAGAAATTCTCTTGCAGACCGATCATGTGCGGGCAGGCTTTAGCTCGTGCCCGGTATGCCTGATGAGGGATCGGTGCTTCCATCCACACATCGCTTTAAAAACAAACGAGTTGCGCTCATGAAATCGACCGCATCGTGGTTGTTATCTTTAATGCGCGGGCTAAAGCCCGCCACCACATTTGACTTCAATCCCGCCGCCGTTGCGGATCGGACAATAGGTTTTGCGACAGAAGTAATCTAGTCTTTGTTGCGGAAGGCGGTTGCAGGATGTGGCGGCCTAACCCCGTAGGGGTGGAAAGACAATAGCCGGGGGCGCAAGCCCCCGGATAGGATGTTGCATTTAATTGGCCCCGGCAGGGGCGAAAGATCATTGTCCGCACCCATTTTCTGTCGCCCTTCCAGGGCTTCGCTCTGATTTCCGGCCTGACCCCGGGCTTGCGCCCGGGGCTATTATCTTGCCGCCCCTTTGGGGCTGGGCCAGAGGGCTGGGGGAGTTTCGCGACAGATATTATCTATAGCGCTTGATGAGGGGGGCGCGATGGACTACATTTTGCTTCCGCGGGATCAAGAGAAGGAAAAGCGCGTCAGGTGACCTGGTCATGGTAACGAGAAGAATGAGTGTGCCGGTGCGGGTTGGCAAGATCGTGGTCGGCGGGGATGCGCCCATCATCGTACAATCCATGACCAATACCAGCAGCGAGGATGTCCAGGCCACAGCCGGGCAAGTGGCTGCGTTGGCGACCGCCGGGTCCGAGCTTGTAAGGATCACCGTCAACTCGGTCAAGGCAGCGCGTGCAGTCCCGGAGATTTTGCAGCGCGTATCGGACATGGGAGTCGAGGTCCCCATCATCGGCGACTTTCACTACAACGGGCACATGCTTCTCTCGCAATACCCGGAGTGCGCGCGGGCGCTGGCCAAATATCGCATCAATCCGGGGAATGTCGGTGTCGGCAGGCACCATGATGAAAACTTCCGCCGGATGATCGAAGTAGCCATAGAAAACGACAAACCCGTGCGCATCGGCGTGAACTGGGGCTCCCTCGATCAGACTTTGCTGGCAAAGCTCATGGATCAGAACTGCCTGCTCGACGCACCGCGTCCGGCAAGGGATATCATGATGGACGCGATGACATCGAGCGCTCTCGAGTCGGCGCGCATGGCGGAAGATTACGGGTTGCCCCGCGATCACATTATCCTGAGCGCCAAAGTTTCCGGAGTTCAGGATCTCGTCCGGGTTTATCAATTCCTTGCGGAGCAGTGCGACTACGCTCTGCATCTCGGTCTCACCGAAGCCGGCATGGGCGCCAGGGGAATCGTGGCCTCTGCCTCGGCTCTCGCGATTCTCCTGCAGGCAGGAATCGGCGACACGATACGCGTGTCGCTCACCCCTGCTCCCGGCGGGGACCGGGCGGAGGAGGTGCGGGTGGCGCAGCAGATCCTCCAGTCGCTTGAGATCCGGAGCTTCACGCCCCAGGTTTCCGCCTGTCCGGGGTGTGGCCGGACAACCTCCAGCTTCTTCCAGGAGATGGCCGGTCAAATTGATGTTTACATTCGGGAGCAGATGCCGGCGTGGCGGAAACGGTATCGTGGGATTGAAGAACTCAAGGTCGCTGTCATGGGATGCGTCGTGAATGGTCCCGGCGAATCCAGGCACGCCAACATCGGGATCTCCCTGCCCGGGAATGGGGAAGAACCGAAAGCTCCTGTGTATGTCGACGGTCGGTTGAT
>CAYGWQ010000405.1:0-3970 GCA_964353465.1 uncultured Acidobacteriota bacterium
CGTCCAGGTCCAGGTCCAAGTTGCTGAGCCGGTGATTCGACATAAAAACGAGTTTCGCGACAGATACTAACTAGCCGGGGAGGCGCAGGTCGGCGAAGATAGGGCGGTGGTGGGAGTTCCGATCGGGACCGATCCGCGGAGTCTGCACGCAACCGGGATTCAGCGGGCGTTTCGGGCATTGCGCTCGAATTCGGCTGCACTTTGCTGCACCACTTTCACCAGGTCGAGCAGCCCGGGATCTCGCAAGTCGGTAAGGGTCACCGTGTAATTTTGCGGATATAAAAACCGCAGGATTTTCTGGTTGAGATCCTGAGCCTGGGCGGAAACCCGGAGCGCGCTGTCGTAGGGTGAATCGGACGTATCGGGTATTGGTTTCGGGCCCTGGGGGAGCAGACCATCGCCGGAGCCGCGCGGAAAGGCGTGGCGCAGACTCTCGAAGAGCCTCCCCGCGTATCGCCCGATTTCGCGGACATGATCCAGGCTCACGGTGCGCGCGCGCGCCTGGATTTCGGGCACCGGATCCTTACCGTAGCCAGCCCCAGCCAATGAGGGCAGGTCCCTGGCAAACCGATCCATTTTTTTTAGCCACTCGAGGATTTGATCGCTGTAAAGCTTTATGCGCCGCTTCATCACCAGGTCCAGGCCGGGGTCCGGAATCAGGTTCGACGCCGAGTCGTCCACCACACCCCAACGAGTGTCGCCGGGATCCCGGAAATAGCCGCGCAGCTCGGCGTTATTCCAAAGGCTGGGCGGAGGGTCGTCATCCTCGCGCACCCAGGGCTTTTTTTCGCGATCGGAATAGGCGGCATACAGATCGATGCGGTAGGATCTTTGCAGCGGCGCCAGCAATGCGTTGAGTTCCTGGAGGCTCCTCTCGTCTTTGGCGCGGCACCATATCTCCATGCCCTTGGGCTGGAACACGAAGACAGCATCGACGCCCAGGCACAGATCGTTTTCGTGGAAGCGGAGCCAGGCATTGCGCAACGGCCCAGCGACCTGCTGCAAGGAAAGGCCCCTCGAGGCAGCGGGGTTCGACAGGTCGGATCCCGATTGAGCCCGGGGTTCACCCGGGACCCCCAGGATCAGGAGCATGAGCGCAATCCCCATGGTCCATCTCATCACCGGCCCCCTGAACATGCGCCTATAGAGTACGCAGTTCCGGGGCGGTTTGTACAGACCGAATCCGGGGGAAGGGGATGAAGAATCCCCCGGAACGAGGTGAGTCCGGCAGAGGGCGCGTAGAAAGAAAGAGGGCGCCCCCGCCGGGGCGCCCTCGTGAGGGAAGGCCCGTTCCTCCCAGATAAACGCGGCCTTCCCGCTTCAAATTCTCGAGACCTGCTTCATCCGGTTCAGGTCTCGCATTGCCTCTCGGTATAATAAGGTATGAATCGAGGCCTATAATTCTTCCGCCGGAACGGATGCAGATCGCCTTCATGAAATCTTGCATTGCGATCGTGAAAAACTATAGGATTCTCGCGGAAATAAGTGAAATGAATAAGAGTGATATTTGGTATTAGCATATCTAATTCACCAGGAAACGAGGGAGGATACGATCCGCGCAACGCAGGGCGGGCAGGCTGCCCGCGAAAGCGGGCAAGCGGGAACGGCCCATCTTTCCTCGGATTCGAAGCGCAGCACAAGACATTGAGGCGGAGCGCGTATGCAGGTGGAGACTCTCAAGGTATTTTGCGATCTGGTCGAGAGCGGAAGCTTCTCGCAGTCAGCGGTTCGGAATTTCATCACGCAATCGGCGGTAAGCCAGCAGATCCGGGTCCTGGAATCCCGCTTTCACACGTCCCTGCTGGTGCGGCAGGGCAGAGCCGCCTATCCCACGGAAGCGGGGCGGATCCTGTACGAGGGGGCGCGCGAAATCCTGGACAGGTTTGAACGCCTGGACCTGGAACTCAGATTGATGGACGAAGAGGTGACCGGGACGGTGCGGATCGTGACCATATACAGCGTGGGGCTCTATGAGATGTCCGCTGCCATCAAGACATTTCTCAAGGCCCATCCCAAGGTGAACCTCCAAGTGGAGTACAGCCGGGCCAACCGTGTGTACGAGGAGTGTCAGAAGGGGCACGCCGATATCGGCATTGTCACCTATCCGAAGCCGCGGAAGGGAATCGAGGTCATACCCTTGCCGGCTGACAAGCTGATCCTGATCTGCTCGCCCAATCATCCGTGGGCCGGCCGGCAGAGAATCGACCTGAAAAGGCTCAACGCCCAGAATTTCGTGGCCTTCGAGCGCGACATTCCGAGCCGGCGGGCTATTGATCAGATATTACGTGCAAACCGGGTCCAGGTCCGGGTGGTCATGGAGCTCGACAACATCGACACGATCAAACGCAGCGTGGAAATCGGGGCCGGGATCTCCATCGTTCCGCTCTTGAGCGTTCAGCGGGAAGTCCAGTCGGGAGCCCTGGTACAGCTTCAGTTCACGCGCAAAACCTTCTGGCGTCCATTAGGTGTCATCGTGAAACGCGGCCGCGCTTTGAAGCCGGCAGCCCAGAAACTCATCGAGCTGTTGCAGCACCCCCAGCCGGACGCGCGGTCCTCAGAAGGCCGGCTATCGACTTCCGCATCGGGGATGCGGGATTCGGCTTGACATGCGCTGCATCCCTATGCAATAAACGCCGCGGTGCCGGCTATCCCTGCTACTGAGGTTGCGCTCTTTTGCTCCGGTTCGTCATCCCAATTCAATGCCGGCACCTGTAACTTTCACCCTTGGCGGCCTCGCCCATATATGCGCCATTGAGGTTGGAAAACAAACACCCACAGGCTGCTGTGGGTTTTTTTATGCATCCGGAGCGCAACAGGCCCCGGATTTTCGCATCTGTATAGGCATGGTCAAGATTTCTGCGGTTCACCGGCTCACGGCAGTCTGGCTGATGGTCGCCTCCCTGGCGCCGATGACCCTTCCTGCGAGCGCACAGATCGGCGAAAAGGTAGCCGGCTTCATCATTGCAGATACCGATAACAGGATCCACACTTTGGAGGAGTACTCGGGGAAAATCCTGGTCCTGGAATTCTGGTCCTTCAAATGCCCGGTTGCGTTGGCATATAACGAGCGCCTGGCGGAGTTGCAGTCCAAGTACCGGAACCGCGGTGTCACATTTCTCGCCGTAGCATCCAATAAGAACGAATCGCCTGCTGAAGTCCGGCGCAACCGGGAGAACCTGAAACTGCCGTTTCCGGTGCTCCTGGACCGGGACGGAACGATGGCCGACAGGTTGGGTGCCACGCACACGCCCAGCATCGTCATCCTGGACGGCGCGGGCATGCTCCGGTACCGCGGCGCAATCGACAACAACAGGCGCACCGGTGAGAAGGGGCGGATCCCCTACGCGGAGGAGGTGCTCGACGCACTTCTTGGGGGCAAGCCTGCACCACAGTCGGAGACCCAGGTTTTCGGATGCAGCATCCGGCGCTAGCCTCAACGGGGGACGGCTATTGCCGGCTGTCCTTTTCGGTCCCGGGCATGGAATCAGGTCGAGACTCGACCTGGCAGGAAGACCTCGACATTCAAGTCTGAACGCCGAATGCGGGGAGCACCCAGCGTACCAGGACAATGTAGGCGACAAAGATAATGATTACCCAGACAAAATCAGGCATGAATTTTTCTCCCGAAACCCGGCCGGTTTCGTAGTCACGGCTAGACCCGCTGATAGATCTCCCCACCCTGCTTAAGAAACTCACGCTTCCTCTCTTCCATTCCCGCCTTGAGCGCCTCTTCCTCGGTCATTCCAATGCGCTTCGCGTAATCGCGCACGTCCTGCGTGATTTTCATCGAGCAGAAGTGCGGGCCGCACATGCTGCAGAAGTGGGCCACTTTGGCTCTTTCTTCCGGCATGGTTTGATCATGGAACTGCCGCGCCGTTTCCGGATCGAGTGAAAGATTGAACTGGTCTTCCCAGCGGAATTCGAAGCGCGCATGGGAAAGGGCATCATCCCAGAGGCGCGCCCCGGGATG
>CAYGWQ010000406.1:0-3964 GCA_964353465.1 uncultured Acidobacteriota bacterium
CTCACTCTGCGAGAACCGGCCCCACGGGCGCGCAACTCCCATGCATGTGATCACCGCCGCGTTGCCACGAATCGCGGCCAGCGGCCCGAGCAGCTCATCCTTTGTCAGCATCGTCGGTTCCCATGCATCGCAGTGAAAGGCAACGAGTCCTGCTTCCCCTTCAAACCAGGTCGCACGTAATCAGAATCCCCACGGGTTGGGTGCATGCTATCGACTTCCGGAATGCTTCGGAGATCCTGGGCATATCCGCATCGGAATGGAGGAGTGCGAAAGGCACTCCCCATGCCCGCAGGGTGGGCTCGGTGATGAGCGCAGCCGAATCCAACCGCGCAGTGCTGAGAGCCTCAGCATCCAGGATCACACTCCCGGAGCCGGACAATGTCCTGTAACCCCGGTAAGTGATCAGGCAAACCAGCGGCACCCGCATGCGCATGGCCGTCCCCCGGAAGCTGTCGCCGCTCTCGAAAAACCCGGTATTTTGAACCAGCACCACCGGGACCTTACCGCCGATCCATAATCCCGAGGCAATCGCGAAGGCTTCGCCCTCACGTGTCGCCGAAACCAGCTGGATCTCACGCTCTTCCCCAAGGAGTGCAAACAGCTTCACGGTTGAGTTGTCAGGCAGGCCAACCACATGGGTTGCGTGATTGCGTTTCAGTTCTGCCAAAACCAGCTGCGCCTGGATCATGGTTTGTCTCAAACAGACCGATATCCTACATCAGGGGCCCTGGACTTTTCCTGCGCATTTTTTTAGGGCTTTCACCGGACAAATGCTCTATCAGCCACAGCATGCGTCGCAGGTGAATCCCATCGCAGTAAGTTCTGCCGCAATGACCGCACACCACAGGGCCGCCTTGCCGCTGCAACTCCTCGTTGCATTCGAGGCAGCGGCTTAAGGGCGCAATCAGGCGGTGCAGGTGGAGCCGTGCCAGCACTTCGGCGACCTGGCTGCGCGGTTTGGCGGCAAACACCCGGTGGACGCGCGCGATCCCGATCGCGGCGGCTTCTGGACGGCAGAGATAGATGTGCCGCCCGGCCTCCGCGATGCGGGCCACATCGTCGGAGCCGGAACCGGCGACGGACCGCGCATCAAAACCCAGCAGCCTCAGATAAGCAACCAACCGCTCCAAGCCCTGGCCGGCCAGAAAGGTCGGCCGCCGCAACGGCTCCCGCCTGACCCTGGCAGTGCCCTGAATGTCGAAGCACTCAAAAACCGGGTAGCAGCTCATCCGGTCGTCGTTGCGCACGACATGTGCCGGGTCGACAGATTCATCGTTGATCAATATGAGGTCGATGTCTGAGAGCGGCACACCGACGGCGGCGAGCAGCGCAGCCGCCGTTACCTCGCCCTCATAGCAGCAGATGAAGGAGCGTTTTTGCTTGTCCTCGGGCAAGTAACCGCTGAGCTCTTCGTAAAATCTGAGGCAGGCTCGTTTCATCTGCATGCACCAATGAGGCAACCACGAAAAACGGGAAATGCACGAAACCGATTTCGTGTGTTTCGTGGTAGCTATCATGAACGAACTGACAGGTAACTGTAGCACAATTCAAAGCCGGGAGCGGCCATGTCCGGTCCGAAAACGATTGCATACCGCACTCAATAATCCTATCTTCGAAGATCGCAGGAGGACTGGAATCATGCGCGGACTGAACGGCAAAACGGTGGTGATTACGGGCGGAGCGAGCGGGATCGGGGCGGCAACGGCTGCCCGCTTCCTGGAAGAAGGAGCACGCGTCTGCGTGCTCGATTGTGACGCACATGGAACCTCTCTGATCCACAAGGAATTACCGCATTTGTCCGGCGCCCTTCTGTGCGATGTGGCGCACCTCGATCAGGTGCAGGGAGCTTTTGCTGAAGCGCTGAAGCTCATGGGTGCGGTGGATGTCCTGATCAACAACGCCGGCATCAGCATCCGGCAGTCGTTCCTGGAGATCCCGCCTGACGAATGGGCGCGGGTGATAGCAGTCAATCTGACCGGCAATTTCTATGTGGCTCAAACCGCGGCCCGTCACATGGTCCAGCGCGGCGGCGGCGTAATCCTCAACACAGCATCCACCAACGGCATCATGGGATATCCCTTCTATGCGGGCTACAACGCGGCCAAAGCGGGCGTTATCGAATTGACCCGCTCCATGGCGCTGGAGCTCGCTCCGGCAGTGAGGGTCAACGCGGTGGCGCCCGGCTATGTTCTCACTCCGATGCAGCGCGCCGAATATACGGATGAAATGCTCGAGGCCGTGAACCGTAAGATTCCCCTGAAGAGGCACGCCCGGCCGGAAGAAGTGGCCGCCCTGTTCGCATTCCTTGCATCGGACGACGCCGCCTATATCACCGGCCATGTCTATACGCTCGATGGAGGGGAAATTGCCGGCGGGCTCGCCAGCCGATAAGCAAAGTCGGGAGGGAAAGGGATGGTCCCGTGTGCGCCGGGATGCCCTGCATGCGTGAGCTTATGGGTGACGTCTGAGACTGAGCAGAGCCGGTCTGTATCAGCGCCGGCGGGAAAGGATGTGCATGAACACCCACATTTTTCGCGAATACGACATACGGGGAGTGGTGGACCAGGATCTGACCGATGCAACCGTGCTGGATCTGGCGCGCGCTTTCGGCACCTTCCTCGGACGGAACGGCGCCCAACGTGTAAGCCTGGGGCGCGACGCCCGGGACAGCTCTCCTCGATTTCGCGACCTGATGGTGCAGGGCCTCAATGAAACCGGATGCGATGTGCTCGACATCGGGCTGGTCCCCACTCCGGTTCTTTATTTCACCCAATTCACCGAGCCCGTGGATGCCGGCGTGATGATCACAGGGAGCCACAATCCCAGCGACAACAACGGCTTTAAGGTGTGTCTCGGAAAGACTACGATCTACGGCGCACAGATACTCCAGATCAGGGACATCGCGCTCGCGCGCGCGTTCACATCCGGCAGCGGCGGATTAGAGGTAGCTTCCGTGCTGCCTCGGTACCACAAGCATATCGTCTCGGGAATCCGCATGGGATCGCGCCGTTTGAAGGTTATCGTGGATGCCGGTAATGGTGTCGGCGGCTTTGTGGGCGTGCCGCTTTACCGCGACCTGGGTTGCGAGGTGATCGAGCTTTTCTGCGAGCCCGACAGCACTTTTCCGAACCATCACCCGGATCCGACTGTGGTCGAAAACATGCGCTTCGCCGTCCGCACTCTGCAGGAGCGCGGCGCCGATCTGGCCATCGCCTTCGACGGCGACGGCGACCGTATCGGCGTCGTCGATGAGCGGGGCCGTATCATCTGGGGGGACCAGTTGATGGTCATCTTCGGGCGCGCGATCCTGCGGGAGAAACCGGGCGCCACGTTGATTGCCGAGGTCAAATGCTCGCAAACGCTGTTTGACGATATCCGGCAACACGGCGGCCGTCCCATCATGTGGAAAGTAGGCCATTCTCTGATCAAGGCCAAGATGAAGGAGGAAGGCGCGTTGCTTGCGGGTGAAATGAGCGGCCACCTGTTTTTTGCCGATCGTTATTTCGGTTACGACGACGCCATTTATGCCGGCGCGCGCCTGCTGGAGGTCCTGTCCGGGACCGCGGAACCTCTCTCCGGCCTGCTGGCATCCCTGCCGGAAACTGTATATACCCCTGAAATCCGGCTCGATTGCCCCGACGCGAAAAAGTTCGATGTCGTACGGGCGCTGACCGAGGATTTCCGCCGCACCCATCAAGTCATCGACGTGGACGGCGCGCGCGTCCTCTTTCCCCACGGCTGGGGCCTGGTGCGAGCCTCCAACACACAGCCGGTCCTGGTGCTGCGTTTCGAAGCCGACAGTGAACAACATCTGGAAGAGATTCGTCGCGCGGTCGAGGAGCGCGCTCTACAGCTCATGACGTGAGGCACCGCAGGTAGGCCCCGGACGCCGAGACTGTCTCAAAACTCGCTCGCGGCCGCTCCACGGCAATCGATAATTGCTGAATCAGCCGCGACGCGGCGG
>CAYGWQ010000407.1:0-3941 GCA_964353465.1 uncultured Acidobacteriota bacterium
ATGCGTCGTGAATGGTCCCGGCGAATCCAGGCACGCCAACATCGGGATCTCCCTTCCCGGGACCGGGGAAGATCCGAAAGCGCCCGTCTATGTTGACGGCCGCCTGGTGACGACTTTGCGCGGTGACCGCATCGTCGCCGAGTTCATCAGCATCCTGAACCAATACTTGGATTCCCGCTACTCACATTAACCGCCATCTCTGGAAACAGAAAAAAATATGCTCAAGACACACAATTGCGGAGAACTGGGGGGAACGGACATCGGCCGGGAAGTAACGCTGGCCGGCTGGGTACACCGCCGCCGCGACCACGGCAGCTTGATTTTTATCGATCTGCGCGACCGGTCGGGTCTGGTCCAGGTGACGATTGACCAGGGGACCGAAGAGTGTTACGGGGTAGCCGAGAGGCTGCGCAATGAATTCGTGGTCCGGGTGAAAGGCCGAGTGAGAGCCCGGCCTGAAGGGATGACCAATCCCAACATGCATACCGGTGCCATCGAGGTGCTGGCAAGTTCCGTGGAGATTCTAAACACTTCCAAGCCGATGCCCATAGCAGTGGATGACGACGGCTACCGGACCGAGGAGAGCCTGCGCTTGAAGTACCGGTATCTCGACCTCAGGCGGGCGCGCCTGCAGAAGAATATCGCCCTGCGGCACAAGACGATCAAGTTCATCCGCGACTACCTGGATGAGCAGGGTTTTTTCGAAATCGAGACGCCCATCATGATCAAGGCTACCCCTGAGGGTGCGCGCGACTATGTGGTGCCCAGCCGCGTACAGCCCGGCAAATTCTACGCGCTCCCGCAGAGCCCGCAGCAGCTCAAGCAGCTCCTGATGGTGGCAGGATATGAACGCTACTTCCAGATCGCGCGCTGCATGCGCGACGAGGACCTGCGGGGCGACCGCCAACCCGAATTCACGCAGCTCGATCTCGAGATGTCATTCGTCGATCGCGAGGATGTGCTTGCGGTCGTCGAGGGACTGATCAAAGGGCTGGTGCCCGCGGTCACTCCGCACAAGCGTCTTTTCGACCCCTTTCCGAAGCTCACCTATGAAGAGGCGATGACACGGTTTGGCACGGATAAGCCGGACCTGCGGTTCGGCATGGAGCTGGTCGACGTCACCGGCATGTTCCGCGATTCGGAGTTCAAGCTCTTCGCCGAGGCTGCGCGGACCGGACAGGCTGTCAAGGCGATCCGGGCGCCCGGCTGCGCTTCGTATTCGCGCAAAGATATGGATGTCCTGACCGGCCTGGTGAAATCCTGGGGAGCGAAAGGCCTGGCCACGATTGCATGGACATCCGCGGGTTTGAAGGGGAGCATTACCAAATCACTCGGTGCGGGGGATGCCGCCGAACTCGCACGCAGGATGGGCGCCGGGGAAGGCGACCTGGTCTGCCTGATTGCGGAAAAACCGGCCCAGGCAAACAAAGCGCTCGGCAGCCTGCGGCTCGAGTTTCGGGATCGCTTGAAGCTGGCGCCGCCGGACCTGCTGGCTTTTGCGTGGATCGTGGATTTCCCCATGTTCGAGTGGGACGAAGAAACGAAGACGTGGAGCTTCACCCATCACCCTTTCACCATGCCCAAAGAGGAACACCTCGACAGGCTCGAGAGCGATCCGGGCTCGGTGATGAGCAAGGCCTACGATCTGGTCTGCAACGGCTATGAGCTTTCGAGCGGCAGTATCCGTATCCACCGCCGCGATGTACAGTCACGGATCTTCAAGCGCCTGGGCTACAGCGAAGAGGAAGCGCAGCGGCGTTTCGGCCATATGCTGGAGGCTCTCGAGTATGGCGCTCCCCCGCACGGAGGAATGGCGCCGGGGATTGATCGTCTGGTGATGCTCCTGGCCGACGAGCCGAACATTCGCGAGGTTATCGCTTTCCCGAAGACCGCGAGCGCCAGCGACTTGATGTTCGATGCCCCATCTGAGCTCGAAGCCAGGCACCTGGCTGAGCTGCACCTGCGCATCACAGACTGAATTCTGCGGCTGATTTGTGATAAGTTATCGCTCAAGATGGGAAGCAAGATGGAGAAAGAATAATGCAGCAGAAAAATGCGGTGGCTTTGGCCGGGTTGGAACCGCAGGAGAACTTTTGGCAATACGTCCCACAGGAAGTAGGAGAACTTAAAAACCCTCAGACAGCGATCCCGCGTATCGCGAAAGATGTAAACCTCGCGAAGATCATTGATGCGGCGGTTCAGCGAATTCCCACGATACACAACCTCCATCTTGGAGATGCCCGGCGATTCTCTACCCTAGAGCCCGAAAGCGTGCATCTCGTTGTCACGTCTCCACCCTACTGGACTCTAAAGCAGTACCGCGACACGCCAGGGCAAATGGGGCATATCGGCGAATACGAGGTATTCCTGGTTGAGCTCGACAAGGTATGGGAACGTTGCTACAAAGCGTTGGTTCAGGGTGGAAGGTTGATTTGCGTCGTCGGTGACGTGTGCCTCTCCCGGCGGAAGAATGCCGGACGCCACACCGTGGTTCCCCTGCACGCCTCAATTCAGGAACACTGCCGGAAAATCGGGTTCGACAACCTCGCTCCAATCATCTGGTACAAGATCGCCAATGCGGTTTACGAAGTGGAAAACGGATCTGGTTTTTTGGGCAAACCCTACGAGCCCAATGCGGTAATCAAAAACGACATCGAGTTCATACTCATGGAGCGAAAACCGGGCGGATACCGAACGCCGAGCGTGGCAACACGGATACTGAGTGTCATTTCAACTGATAATCACCAGGAGTGGTTCCGGCAAGTTTGGAGCGGCTTGGCTGGGGCTTCAACAAAGGAGCATCCGGCGCCGTTCCCACTTGAGCTCGCCGAGCGGTTGGTCCGCATGTTTAGTTTCGTGGGAGACACCGTGCTCGACCCTTTCCTCGGCACGGGCACAACGACGGTTGCCGCGGCGAAATGGGGACGGAACAGCATCGGATTTGAGATTGACAGCCACTATTACGAAATGGCATTGAAGCGGGTAAAACGAGAGACCTCGACACTTTTCAGCAATACCACGATTCGGATGCATACGGAGCAGTGAGGATGGCTACTTCGCAGCTCGATCAGCGAGTGCGCGATGCGGTCAAATTCTTCTGGTCGACAAGAGCTGAACAGGCGCAGCGCCAGGGCTTGGGATCGGGAACTAGAGACGCCGGAGCCCGTGCCGCAGTAACTGGCGGCGCGCAGATGGACGGTTTCGTACGCTTTGTCAGAGACCTTCTGCATGAGAGTGGCCTGCCGTTGGGAACAATCCATCATGAGGGACGAATCGAGATCCCCGGTTGGTATCGGTCCGAGAAAAAATGGGATTTGCTGGTGATTTTAGAGGGTAAGCTGGTCGCGGCTATCGAGTTCAAGTCGCAGATCGGCCCGTCGTTCGGCAACAACTTCAATAACCGAACCGAAGAAGCGATCGGCAGTGCTGCTGACTTGAGGACAGCGTACGACAAAGGTGCGTTCAAGCCTTCTCCCCAGCCCTGGCTCGGATACCTGATGATGCTGGAAGATTGCCGCGCTTCCACAAGACCTGTTCGTTCCCAAGAACCATTCTTTCGTGTTTTCCCTGAATTTACTGACTCCTCATACAGGAAACGTTACGAAATCCTTCTCACGAAGCTGGTACGAGAAGGGCTCTACGATGCGGCTTGTTTCTTACTCTCCAATGCCCAAACCGGTGCCCAAGGCCAGTATCAAGAGCCTTCTCCCCTGCTGAGCTTTCAGAATTTTGTGGATTCATTACTGGGATGAGCCAAAGCAATTTAGGATTTGTTGCGAGACTCTTTCAGCAAGCAAGCCCCAGGGGCGGGAAGACAATAGCCCCGGGCGCGAGCCCGGGATTAGGCCGGAAACCAGCGCGGAGCCCTGGAGGGGCGACAGAAAACGGTTGCGGATAAAGATCTTTCGCCCCTGCCGGGGCTCATTTAATGCAACATTCTA
>CAYGWQ010000408.1:0-3938 GCA_964353465.1 uncultured Acidobacteriota bacterium
ACGCTCTGCTGCCTGCGCTGCGGAGCGTGCCTGAACCACTGCCCCGTATATCGCAAGATCGGCGGGCATAACTACCCGTGGGTGTACTCGGGACCGATCGGCTCGGTGATCGGCCCCCTGTATCGCGGGCTCGAGCGAGATTCCTGGCTCCCCTTCGCCTCGAGCTTGTGCGGCGCCTGCGCGGAGATATGCCCGGTAAAGATCGACCTGCCGAAACTGCTCCTCGATCTGCGGAGCGAAATCAACGAGCTGAAAACCCGGCAAGGCCAAGGGTGGCAGGAGCGCTCCGGTTTTCGCTTGTGGGCGTGGGTGATGAGCCACCCGCGCATTTACGGAATACTGGGGAAGATGGCAGCGATCCTGATGCGCGCGCCGGGCTCGGGCCGCTGGCTGCGCCGCGTCCCGGCCTTGATGAACATCGGTCCGGTGCGGGCCTGGACGAGCGAGAGGGACCTGCCCGCCTTGCCAAAACGGAGTTTCCGACAGCTGTGGCGCGAACGCGCGGCAGGGAGGCACGATCATGCAGCGCGATGACATCCTCCGGGAAGTACGAACCGCCTTGCATCGCACCGCCGGCACGCCGCCCTGCGAGGCTCCTTCGGTGCGTTCGGATGTGCCCCGCGTGGAGCAGGAGGATCGCATCCGCCGTTTCTGCGAGGCTGTGGAGAAACTGGCGGGCAAGGCCCATCGTGCGGCTTCAGGGGCAGATGCCTGCGCCTATGTGACGGCGATTCTTGGCGGCGGGACCGCGGTCGCGTCCAATGCTCCCATTCTGAGTGCATGCGGGATTACCGCCTTGCCCGGCGTTCGCACGGGATTGAAGGCGGAGGAGCCGCTGCGCAGCCTCTGCGCCGCAGCCGATCTGGGGATTACGGGAGCCGATTATGCGCTGGCCGACACAGGCACGCTGGTCCTGCTGTCCTCTGCCGAAGAAGCCCGTATGATTTCGCTCCTCCCGCCGGTACATCTTGCAGTGCTATCCCGCGACCGGATCCTGACAAATCTCGACGAGCTGTTCAGCATCCTGCCGCGCCCCGACCAAAAGACTTCGTCGATGGTTCTGATCACCGGTCCAAGCCGCACGGCGGACATCGAACAGATCCTGATCCGCCGCGTCCACGGCCCCGGCGACCTCCACACCTTGATTCTATAATTTAGGCAGTTTCCGTGGCAGGCGGCATTCGAACGCTTAATTAACCACGAAACACACGGCGCGGCATAGCCGCTAGCAGAGTATGACACCGCGAAGCCGCCAAGCCGCGAAACATACGGCCATCCAAATGTTTACTTTGAGTCTTGGCGCCTTCGCGTCTCCGCGGTGAAAAGTTCTTGCCGGGCGGCAATTGAAATCGGCGGCATCTTGGACGAACAGCGCCACCTAAGGGGCTGGGATCACTTGAACCACTATGCTGCATACAAACTCGGCATCTCGAATCGCCCGGATCGCATCGTTGCGGTCGTATTCTTCGGTAGGGATGAAATCGATGTCTCCATAAAACGAAAACTCGCGCTCCTTCCTGAGCCATTTGGAGATCTCCGCGAGTTGCTGCGCTTGGCTCCGGACTCCCTCCGGCAGGCGCTCCGCAAATTCGAGCAGCGCATCGCTTACATCGTGCCACTTCGGGGGTTCGATCCCCATTTGGCGCAGCATACCCTTCAATGCCAGCTCGACGATCTCCTGCGCCTCGCGGATAACGTCTGAGAAAGCATCTTCCTTCAGAAGAACGTCCAGGATCTTCAGACGTTTCAGCGCCTTGATACGGTAACTCTGGGCGAGGGTCTTGTTCGTCATATCAGGCCGGCCTGGCGAATCGGCATCCCTAAATCTGAAACTCCTCTCCACACTTAAAATCCGGTTTCAGGTCCCAGTACCACGCGTTGCCCTTCCAGATTCTTCTCGCACCCAGCTTGGCCAGGCGCTGACGCAAGCGGCTCATCTCCTGGCGGAAGAAATCGTCACGATCAAAGAGGACCCGGGCATCGTCAACCATGTCCAGGAACAAAGCACTGCCCCGCAGCACCTCCGCCGGCGTCTTGAAGACGGGAGACAGGGTCGTCTGCACTCCCAGGTCTCGAGCCGCTTTCAGTGCTCCGTCGATTTGGCTCTCCAGGCCGCGGAATTCCTCAACGCGCCGCAATCTTCCTTTGGGAAGCGGATCGATGACGAACAAAACATCAATATCGGAATCCGGGCGCATTGCACCGCGTCCGACGGAGCCGAAGACAACCAAGGAAATCAGCCGGTCGCCGTAAAACGAAGTCGATTCTTCAAACAGAGCCTGCAGGATCTTCTGAAATTGCTCTGTCCAGGACATAGGGGCCTGTTCCTCAGGGTATCGTCACCTACCCACAGTCTATTGCACTTTACGGCCAAAAACCAGCGCCGACTCGCGTCATCTGCGATTCGGGCACTGGCAATAGAAACGAACCACGAGGGCCTCAAAGACCTCCAAGGAGAGCTTTCGCGGATGAATGGAGAGCAAGCGCTTTTGCCTCCTCTGCGGGGGTGCAGCGCCGCGCGGTGCAGCATCTTTGCGCGAGTCGCGTGGGGAAGCAACGCCGGCTGGCTTGATGTCTGAGCGTTATGCTTTCCCGCACGACTCGCGCAAAGATGCTGGCCGGAGGCCGCGCATGCGGAGGAGGCAAAAGTGCTTGCCCCTTTGAGGTCTTCGAGATCTTCGAGGTTTGTTTTTTCCTTTCTGCCCCTTCCCCCCTTGTTACTCCTACTGTCCGAATCGCAGGTTGAGGATGCGGAGGATCTCCTCGGGCCGGGCCCGCACGCGGTAGTCCTCCGTTTGATGGATCCGGAAATCCTCCATTGAAACCGGGGACGTCCCCCATGTTTCCCCATTTAGTTTCCGTCGCAAAACTCGGTATTTCAGTCGAAGCACCGATGTAGCGGCTTGGACTTCGACCTGGACCTCGACGTGGACTTGGGCAATCTCCTTCGAGATAAACTATCGCAAGCGTGACATTGAACAGATCGCCCTCCGCTCTTGCCGCATCGACGTCCAAGTCCCGGCCTAAGTCCAGGGCCAGGACGGATCACTTTGGAGTTTCGCGACAGAAACTATTTGGGTGTTGCCACCATGCGCACCCATGTTCCCTTATACCAGCAGTCGATCAGGCAGCGGAACCATCCAACAACCGGGTAACGCTTCAACCGGTGGCGAATATAGGTGGAACGGCCGTATTTCGTCCCCATAACTCGGAATCCTGCTTTTTCGAGCATTCGCTGCAAAGCCTTGGGGGTGAAATGCCACAAGTGGTGCGGTGCCGTCCAGCCCTCCCAGGCGTCTCCCATCCGGTCCGCATCCACGCAGCCGCAATTGGGCACCTCTACGGCGAAGATTCCGTCATTCTTGAGCCAATTCCTGATCCGTTGCATGGTTTCCAGCGGATTCGTGAGGTGCTCAAGCACGTGCCACGCTACAACCAGATCGTATTTCACCGGCCCCGGATTGAAATCGGCCACGCCGGCATTTTCGATCGGAAGGTCGAACATCGAGCGAGCTCTCTCAGCCACCCACGACGAGTATTCAAGCCCTTGGACCTCGTAACCCCGTCGCCGGGCCGATTCGAGAAAAAAACCGAATCCGGTGCCGATTTCCAGCAAGCGGCCCCTGCGCTTAAATCGCTTCAAATAGCCCGCCCGACGCCCGTACCGGCGGAGCAGATGCCGGACCTCCTTCGGAGTGTATTGCTCGCCCTGAAACCCCCTCCGCCAGTAGTCTGCGCCATAGCATTCTTGGAGGGATTGTACCGCCGGGCGCGGGTCCGTCCGGCCCAGGCTGCACTTCGCACAGATGCGAATCTGCCATCCGGCGCGGCTGAAACTCCTGCTGCACTCGGACGATCCGCAAAGATTGCAGATTGGAACAGATTCCAGGTCAGGCCGTGCGACGTTCATAGCGATTCCCATCCCTATTTAACCACGA
>CAYGWQ010000409.1:0-3915 GCA_964353465.1 uncultured Acidobacteriota bacterium
GCTCGCGCCCGGGGCTATTATCTTTCCGCCCCTCTGGGGCTAGCCCGCTGGCCGAGCAAGTTTCGCGACAGAAACTAGTTAGCATTCAGGGCCGAGGGCGGCGATCAGGCGCTTCAGATCCGCAGCACGGTCTTTGGGACAAACCAGAACCTTGCCGAGAGCCTGGATTACGATCAGGTCGGAGACACCGAAGGTCGCGATCACACCGGCATCCGAATAGGTAATGCAGCCGCTCGAGTCCAGGGCGACGTGCCGGCCCAACGCGACATTTCCCGCATCATCGTGGGGCAGGGCCCGGTCCAGGGCCCCCCAGTTGCCTATGTCATCCCAGGCAAATTCCGCCGGCACGAGGCGCAGGCCGGACGCTTTTTCTGCGACGCCAAAATCAATGGAGATGCGCGGCAGCGCAGCGAAAATCCGGTTCAATTCCGCATGTGCCACCTCCCGGCCGATCAGGGAACGCAAGGCATCCAAGCCGCGGTACAGCTCCGGCATGTGCTCGTGCAGGAGGGCAAGCAGCGTGCGGTTGCGCCACAGGAATATGCCGCTGTTCCAATAATAGCTGCCCGCCGACACGTACTCGCGGGCACGGGCCGCATCCGGTTTTTCAACGAAGCGCAGGACGGACAGATCCGCACCGGCAGATCCGGACGGTTCTACCTGGATATAGCCGTAGCCCGTTTCGGGCCGGCTTGGGCGGATGCCGAAAACAACACCCGTGGCTCTGGGGAGGGCGTCGATTCCTTTTTCCAGCGTCCGACAGTAGGTTTTGGCATCCGCAATGTAATGGTCGGCAGGAACGGCCACCATACTGCCGTCCGGGTCGCGTCTTTCGATGTGGAGCGCGCAAAAGCCCAGACAGGCGGCCGTGTCCCGCCCCACCGGCTCGACGATGAAATTTTCGGGCGGGATCTGCGGGAGCTGCCTGCCGGCGATCTCTCTGTGGGCTTCACCGATGGAGATGAACATCCGGCCGGGAGGAAGCAAAGGGAGGAGTCGCTCGACAGTCTGCTGGATAAGCGTCGTCGGCCCAAGGAGCGGAATGAAGGGCTTCGGGATGGAATCCGTGCTGAGTGGCCAGAATCGCTCGCCGCGGCCGCCGGCCATGATCACTGCAAATAATTCGGACATCGCTCATCCTCGATCGACAGGAAGATCAGGATCATTTTAAGGGATGGGCTGTTCTTTGCCTACGCCAAAGAATTCACTGGAGATTTCGGCCCATGCTATCGCACACTAGCATCCGCTGAAAAGGAAACCACCCATAACGGCAGTGAGATCTTGCTCGCTGGGAGGAACATGAATATGAAACGATCACCATGCAAGTGGGGCGGAATCGGACTCATTCTGGGAATCTGTCTCATCGTCGGGGGAGCCCCGGCATCCCCGGCACAACAGGTCCCCATCTCCTTCAACGACTATCACGGCTACGCCGGAACCGTTGATTATGTCAAGAAGGTTGCCGCAGCCTATCCCAACATCACGGAGGTAGTCGAAATCGGCAGGTCGTTCCAGGACCGGCCCATCACCGTCCTGGTGATATCCAACATGAAGACCGGGTCGACCATCGACAAGCACATCGCGCTGCGCAATATGCGCGACGAACCGAACATACAAAACGTGCAGCCGATGAAAGCGTACCAGGGGAAGCCCGGGATCTGGATCGACGGCGGCACCCACGGGAATGAGTTTACCGGCACCGAGGTTTGTCTGTACACCATCGACAAGCTGGTCTCCAACTATGGCGCGGATGCGGAAATCACCCGGCTGATCGATGACAATGTTTTCTATATTTGCCCGATCGTCAATCCCGATGGCGTATTCAACAGCGTGGAAGCAGGCATCTCTCAACGCCAGAACTCGCCGGCTCCCGACGCCGGCGCGGCGGCTCAGCCCGCCGCCAGCGCTTCCCGGGATATCAACGGGGACGGAATTGTTTCGCAGTTCCGGTACAAAGATCCAAAGGGCCGCTATGTGCAATACGACGCCGATCCCCGCGTCATGGTGACCGTGCCCGCTAACGAGACCACGACCAAGGAACGATATTCGGTCATTGTGGAAGGACAGACCAGGCCGGCGGCGGCCCCGGATTCCGGGGCGACTCCGGCTCCCAAGGCGAAGCCGGCCCCCCAAGGCCCGCCTGCGGCGCGCGGCATCGACGTAAACCGCAACTTTCCGGAAGGATGGTTCAGGGATGACGGCTTCCAGGGAGGCAGCGGCTACTATCCATCTTCTTCACCCGAGGCGCATGCGGTTCTCGAGTTCTTCACCAATCACACAAACATCCTGATGGTTCAATCCTTCCACACCTCCGGGGGATTCACCTACCGGCCTTTCGCTCGTTGGCCCGACAGCCGGCTGGACCCGAAAGACGTGGCCATCTATGACCGGATCATGGGTAAGAAATACCTGGAGCTGATCGGCGAGGAGATCCCCGAGGCCTGGAAAACTCCGGCTGCCGCCGCAGGCCAGCCGTCCGCCGGTGCTCCGGCTGCCCAGGCGAGAGGTGCCGCAGCGCAGGGCGCACGGGGAAAGGGAGCCGCCGGAGGTCAGGAGCCGCCATCCCGGCCGGCCACGCGACCTTCCACACCTGCCGCCCGTGGCCCCCAGGGATGGAGGCATCCGTACAACGAAGAGCAGCGGACCCCTTATGGATATGGCGTCTTCCTCGATTGGGCTTATGGCGAATTCGGCTCCTATGCCCTGAGCACGGAGCTGTGGAACTGGCAGAAGGATTCCAAGGGCCTCCCGGGATATGCGGGGGAGAACGAACGCGCGCTCTGGGAAAGCGCTTACATCAAGTACCAGGAGACGCAACTCGGCGGCAAGGTGTTCGTGCCGTGGAAGAGTTTTAAATACCCCGGGATCGGTGACGGCGAGCTCGGCGGATGGGTTGCCAAGTACAGCGCCGGCAATGCCATCCCCGGAGAGTCGCTCGTCACCCTGTGCGACACGCACTATCAGTTTGAGCTTTTCAGAGCGAAGATGCTGCCCCGGCTCGAGATCAGCGATGCCAAGGCGGTCGTCCTGTACACCACCGATGCCGCCACGGACGCCAAGGTGGAGCAGCAGGGTGACACGTTCACGGTCCGAAAGGGAAAACCGGTGGGGAAGTACAAGGTCATACAGGTGACTGCAACCGTAAAGAACAACGGAGACCTGGCAACCCATGTTGCCAGAGGCGCCCAGCTGGCCGGCAACCGTGAGGATGTCATCTGGTTGATCGGCGACCGTGACAAGGTCCATTTCCTGCAAGGGAGTCCCTGGGCGCGGCTGGGTATGCTCGAGGGGATTCTTCCCATTCCGGGCTACACCCCGCCCGCTGCCTCTGCGGCTCCGGCCGGCGCCCGTGGCCGCGGCGGCGCACCTCCTTCGCCCGGCGGACCGCCGCAGGCGAGACGGCAGGCCCCGGAAACGCCGCAAGTCACAGGGACCGGCAATACCCGCGAGATCTCGTGGCTGATTACCGTCGAAGGTGACACTCCGCTCAAACTGGTATTGACATCACAGAAGGGCGGCACCGTAGTCAGGGAACTTAAAGCTAATTGAAACGGGGGCCATCATGCATACGAAAAAGTACTCAAGAACCGCGACGGTGCTCGTCCTGGTCGCCCTGCTGACCGTAATCGGTTTTCAGCCGGCGGGGGCGCAGAAAAAATTGCAGACCAGTCCGGGCGGCTATCACGGCGAGCAGGATTTCGCTATCAGCTGGAAGCGCTATTACTCCTACGCCGAGTGGACGAAGATCATGCACGACCTGCAGAAGCAGTATCCGCAACTGGCAGAGATCAGCAGCATCGGCAAGAGCCGGATGGGGCGTGACCAGTACCTGCTGACGATTACGGCCAAGTCGACCGGCAAGCCGGAAGAGAAGAGTGCCATGTGGGTCGATGGCGCCATCCATGGAAATGAGAT
>CAYGWQ010000410.1:0-3894 GCA_964353465.1 uncultured Acidobacteriota bacterium
ACGCGGATCGTCGTGAATATTCCCGGCTGGATTCTGTCGCGCAACTGGCTCCGCTCCTGAGTCCAGCCCCGGAGGGGCGGAGAGAGAATAGCCCCGGGCGTAAGCCCGGGGACAGGCCGGAAATCAACGCAGAGCCCCGGAGGGGCGACAGAAATAGGTTGAGGACAAAGATCTCTCGCCCCTGCCGGGGCTCCTTCGATGCTACATCCTATCCGGGGGCTTACGCCCCCGGATACTATCTTTCCGCCCCGCCGGGGCTCGGCTGGCACATGCTGCAACCGAGTTTCGCAACAGATACTGGCTACAGGGACTCGAAGCGGCCCTGAAGAAAGCGCAACTTCGCCGGCGCATACACGAATTTGAGTCCTTTGATTTCATGTCTGCGCTGGTAGAGCCGTATGACCCCTTCGGCAACGGCGCGCATGTGGTCGTTGGAATACACCCGCCGCGGGATGGTCAGCCGGACCAGTTCGAGCGCCGGCCGGTAATTCTTGCCGCTTTCAGGATCACGGCCTTCGCAGATTAACCGAATTCCGTTCACGCTTATCGAGCTGCCTTCCTCACATCAATGGCGGAGTTCCGCCAGCACGGGTCACGCGGAAGCCGGCTCGGGATCCCTCAGTTCGCGCTGCAGACGTCGCAGTTCGGCCGTCAGCTTCTCACGTATGGGTGCGAAAGCCGGGTTGCCATAAAGATTCTTTAACTCCTGGGGATCCTGCTTCAGATCGAAAAGCTCCCACTCCTTGATAGTGTAGTAGTGCACGAGTTTGTACCTTTCGGTCCGCACCCCGACGTGGGGATAGACGTGATGCGGTGCAGGGAACTCGTAGTAATGATAATAGACGGACTTGCGCCAGTTGCGCGGCTCACTGCCCTCCAGGATCGGTCGGATGCTCTTCCCCTGTATTTCGGGGGAGATCCGCACGCCCGCGTAGTTTAAGAAGGTAGGGGCAAAATCGGTGTTGATGACGAAAGCGTCGGACACAGAGCCGGGTTTGATCCTACCCGGAAAGCGCACCAGCAGGGGCACCCGCAGTGATTCTTCATACATGAAACGCTTGTCGAACCAGCCATGGTCGCCCAGGAAGAAACCGTTGTCGGATGTGTAAATGACGATCGTGTTTCTGGCAAGTCCGGATTCATCGAGGCAATCCAGCAACCGGCCGACATTGTCGTCGATGGAGGCGATCACGCGCACATAATCCTTGATGAACCGCTGGTATTTCCATTCCTTGAGCTCATGGCCGCTCAGCCCGGGGGGCGGATCCTGCTTTAGATCGGTCCGGTTCAGATCCCTCTCGATGGTCATTTGCTGTTCCCGCGCCGGTCGTGCCCTGGTGGCGTAGTCATCGTCAAAGGTCGCGGGGATGGGCAGTTTGTCATTCTCATACAGATCGGCGTGCCTGGCATCCGGCACCCAGCTGCGATGCGGCGCCTTATGGTGGTAGAGCAGGCAGAATGGCTTGCTTTTATCGTAGCTCTTGATGTACTCCATCGCCATATCCGTGATGATGTCGGTGACATACCCTCGGATCTGCTTCTTCACCCCCATCTCGAGAAATTGCGGATCGATGTAGACTCCCTGTCCCGGGAGAATATTCCAGTAATCGAATCCGGTCGGGTCGCTTCCCAGATGCCATTTGCCGACGATCGCCGTCTGATAGCCGGCCTGCTGAAGCATTTTCGGGAATGTCGCCTGGCTGCCGTCGAACCGCCCCTCGTTCTGCTTGTAGCCGTTGATGTGACTGTATTGTCCCGTCAGCAGCGCGGCGCGGCTCGGCCCGCAGAGGGAATTGGTGACGAAGCAATTGTCAAATCGCATCCCCTGGGCGGCGATGCGATCGAGGTTGGGGGTCTTGTTGATCCGGCTGCCGTAGCAACTCAAGGCGTGGCTGGCATGATCGTCCGACATGATGTAAAGGATATTGGGGCGGCGTGCTTCGCCGGCCTGCATCAGAGATGCCAACGGCCAGGCCGCAGCTCCCAGGGGCACTGATGTGAGCAGGCTTACGGCCTGCCTGCGTGTGATTTTTCGAGCCATACCTTCCTCCGCAAACGGCTGTTCAACGCCGAATCAGGCTCTCGAGCCGGGGTGCATCCTCCGGATCCTCCCAATACCAGAATATCCAGGGTGCCGGCGTTTCTCCCATGCCGATCGGTGCGCCCGGCGGTGCCGCGACGGGCTCAGGAAGTACGAACTTCAGCGGATCCGCCTGGTACCGCTCGATCTCGCTGATCCCGAACCTGAAGTGCGCGAGCTGCGACTCATCCTTCAGAGCCGGAGCTCCGGCGGCGAGCCGGGATTTCAACTGGGTAATCTTCAGGGCTGCCACCGCGCGCACTTCAGGGGATCCGCTGGCGGCGAGCCCCATCAAATTATAAAGGACGGTATCGTCCACCACGCGCTGGATCTCCGCCAGGTAGGGATCCGCGGGCGCTTCCCCTTTCCATGTGCTGCTCAGCAGGGTTCCGATCACCTCGCCCAGCGTGGGCGCGTTGCCTTCGAGCGCGCGATTGGACAGGAGGCGTGCGGCGCGCGCAGGATTGAGAATCAAAGACGCCGTGAGATTTGCAGCGGTTTGTGCCGCCGCGAGCGGATCGAACGTGGAGGAAGTGCGGCGCGGAAAAACTTCACCCCCGCTCACGCCCGCTCGGGGCGGGATGAGTTTCAGAATGCTCTTCGGCAGCGCCAGGATTTCCGGAGCGATCGTGGTAAGGAGCAGCTTCAGTGCCCGGCGCTGGGTCTCCGGCGGCACCACTTCGACGATCTTCTGGCCGTCGCCGCGCACCGCGGGCCGGTAGTCGACACCTCCCAGTGACTTGGCGGCAGCCTGCGTCTGATAACGGTGGAACAGATAGACTGGCACGAGTACCTCCTCGAGCCGGGCCATGGGCGTGCGCTGCGGGATGTTGCTTTCCGAGAAGTTCTTCAAAGCGATCTGGCGGATGCGCAACACACGCTCCAGCTCGGCCAGCGGGTCGGCGCCATTGTCCCAATCGTTCGAGAAGGGGTGGGCGCTGTCATCACCGGACTCGCTCAGGCAGTAGAGCCCGCGCGCATGCGCGTCATTCAGGATCTTGTCGAGAGCCTCATCCTCATTGGTGCCATCCGGAAAGTGCGAGTACGCATACGCCACAAAAACCTTGTCCCACTCTCCAATGCCCACCGTGTAGGCTTCCGAGAAATCGAGAGTGCCGTTCTCCCGAATCTTGATGTAAGGATGGGGGTAGTCCATAACCGATGCCCGGTTGGCGATGCTGGAAACATAGTTGTGTCCGAAGCCGAGCGTGTGACCAACCTCGTGAGCGGAAAGCTGCCGGATGCGCGCCAGCGCCATGGCTTCGATTTCTTTCGTGTCCGGCTCCTTCCCCGAGTAGAGTGCTTTCAAGCCGGACCCGATCAGGAAATCCTGGCGGATGCGATCGGATCCCAGGTAGACGCGGCCGGTGATGATCTCGCCGGTGCGCGGATCACGGAGAGATGCGCCCGAGGACCAGCTGCGTCCGGGGCTGTGAATCCACAGGATCATGTTGTAACGCAGATCCATCGGATCGGCATCGGCTGGAAGCACTCTGGCCTGGAACCCATTCCGGAAGCCGGCGGCCTCGAATGCCTGGTTCCACCAGGAAGCCCCTTCGACCAGCGCGGAGCGGATTGGCTCGGGCACTCCCGGATCCACGTAATAGACGATCGGCTTCACTGGCTCGCTGACCGGCGCGTTGGGGTTGTTTTTTACCAGCCGGAACCGCGAGCTGAACTCTCTGCGGACCGGCTCCTTGAAAGGCGATGCGTAGTCTCTGAAATTCACGCCATTGACGCCTGAACGCGGGTCATAGCGGCGCGGCTTGTATTGCTGGTCCGGCAGCTCGGCCAGGGAGTGGTGCAGGCGAACC
>CAYGWQ010000411.1:0-3892 GCA_964353465.1 uncultured Acidobacteriota bacterium
CAGGTCAGCGATGCCGAAATGACTTAACTTAGCGCTTAAGGGCTTTAGCCCGTGCTCACGATTCAACGACCACGACAAAGCCGAGTGCATGACTGTAATTCGTTTGATGTCAAGGGGATGATTGCATTCAGGCATCGATCTCTCATTCTTGTGATCAGGGCACAGGCTAAAGCCCGCCCCCACATGATTGCGCTGCTTGACCGACGATTCAGCCCCAAAAGGGAGTTTATTCAGCGAGCCACATGGAAATAAGTCGGCGCATTTGTGAAAACGAGCATGCGCCAAAGTCTGAGGAGCGGCGAAAAAGGGTGAAATGTGACTATCCACAATTCCGGATGCAACCCTTCCCGGCACTACAGCCCGGCGCAAATGTGCTATAATGTATGGCTTTGGGCGGGTGAGATATGCCTGCAGTAACCAAGTTCGGGAAAAGGGACCGGCCCGGCCACAGCCCGTTCCGCGAGATCTACGAGAATTTGCGCAGTCAGCTCTCCTGGCCGGATCTCCTGGTCGGACTCCTCGCGACCCTGCTTCTGTCCGGACTCCTCGTCGGTTTCCACCTCCATTCGGTTCCCGAATACCAGGTCGGGGATATTGCCGCCCAGGAGGTACGTGCCCCTCAGGACATAACCTATGAAGACAAGGCAGGGACAGCGGCTGAGCGGGAGATGGCCCGCGAGCACACCGCCGTACTCTACGACTTCGATGGAGCGCTCATCGCCCGTATTGAGCGCGACGTGATACAGGCATTTGCAGCCGCTCGAAATATCCTGGCGGAGAAACGAGTTCCGCCCAGGGGATCGCTGACGCAGAAGCAGAAGGCGGAAGTCCTGGCGGAGTTGGAGGGGAGTCTGGGGCAGTCAGTATCCCCGAGCGTCATGCCACTCCTGTTGGAGCAGCGATTCAGCGCATCCCTTGAAGGAAGGATCATCCGGGTGCTCGACAGGGTGCTGCGTGGATGCATCGTCGATGATCAAACCTGGCCGCAGTTTCTCAGGGACCAGCGGAAGGGTATCGTCGTGCGGGATAATTCCACCTTGGCTGAGCGGCCGCTGGCGGAAGCCTACATGGCGCGAAACCGTACCGCCGCCCGCGAATATCTGCGGCAGTTCCATCTTGAATTTGCCGACCTCTCCGGCAGCGCACGTTCCCGGTTGCTCAACTTCATGGACAACCTCCTGGTTCCCAACCTCTTTTACAATCAAGCCGAAACAGATGCGCGCCGGAATGCGGCCGCCTCCCGCGTTCTGCCCGTTGAAATCCACATCAAGCAGGGCAAGACCATCGTGCGCAGCGGCGAGGAGGTCAGTCCGGCCGTGTTGGCACAGCTGGATGCACTCCGCAATCTGCAGAAGCCGAGGTCGCTGCCGGGCCAATTCTTCGGATTCTGCTGCATTATCGCAATTTTCCTCTTCGGCCTCTGGCGATACTTCGTTTTTTACCAGAAACGCCACCGCGACCTGCGACGTCAGATCCTGCTGATCCTACTTGTGCTCATTGCCCAATTTGCCGTCGTCCGCCTCCTGACGGCGCTGGCCACAATCCTCGGGGAACGCGTCTCCATCGAGGCATTTCGCGGGCCTTTCAACCTGCACTATGTGATTCCATTCGCATTCGGTGCGGTCCTCGTTGCGCTGCTGGCGGATGTCAACCTGGGAATCATCACTTCTATGCTGGTGGCTGCCCTCACCGGGCTTTTTTATGGAGATCCCTATATGGCCGCCTATGCCGTCCTGGGAAGCCTTGCGGGAATCTCCGCGGTACGCCAATACAAGGATCGGGCTACCATCCTGAAGGCCGGAATTACGATCGGTCTCGTGAACACGGTAGCTATTCTGGGAATCGACTTTCTGCGCGAATCTCCGCTGTCGTTCTCCAGCATAATCCCCAGGGCAGGGTTCGGCTTTGCTGGGGGCATTCTGGCCTCGGCGATGACTTCTCTGCTGCTGCCGACCCTGGAGTCGCTTTTTAAAATCACCACCGATATCCGGCTGCTCGAGCTTTCTAATCTGAATACGAAGGTGTTGCGTGATCTCCAGGATAAGGCTCCCGGCACCTATCACCATAGCCTGGAAGTCGGGACACTCGCCGAGGCTGCCGCGGAGGCTATCGGAGCCAATTCTCTGCTGGTTCGAGTCGGAGCCTATTATCACGATATCGGCAAGATCCGGAAGCCTGAATACTTCGTGGAAAACCAGGATACCTACGTCAACAAGCACGATACTCTGTCTCCGAACATGAGTTGCCTGATCATTGCCAGCCACGTGAAGGATGGGCTCGAGGTGGCCAATGAAATCGGGCTGCCTCAAGACATCAGCGACCTCATTCCCCAGCACCACGGCACCCGGATCCTGTCCTTTTTTTACCGGAAGGCGCTCGATTCGATGAATGGCAAAAGCCAGGACATCAACGAGGAGGATTACCGCTATCCTGGCCCGAAACCCCGGACTAAAGAGGCTGCCATCCTTATGATAGCAGACGCCGTCGATGGCGCCTCCAGGACGCTGCCCCAGCAGCCTTCTCCTGCCCAGATCCAAGGGATGATTGACCGTCTGGCGGATGCCATTCTTGCGGATAATCAGTTCGATGAGTGCGACATCACGCTGCGTGAAATAGGCCTGATCAAGGAAGCGATCTTCAAGATCCTGACGGGTCGATATCACCGCCGCATCGACTACCCGGGTTATGACTTCAAAACAGTGCAAGAGAAACCAGATAAGATCCCTGTGCCAAACTCAGGTTCTAAACACGCAAAGGCGATGTAAGATCCACGGTCCGGCCGTCTCGGCGTTCTGCGACGGAGTGCTCCTGGCGCTGGGCGTTCCGAAGGGCACGCTCACGGTGGTTTTCGTGAATCCACGCAGGATGTGGATATTGAACCGGAAGTTTCTGGGCCGGGATTATGCTACCGACGTCCTGAGTTTCAGCTATCAGGGCGAGGTGGCGGAAGGGCTTCTCATGCTGGGGGAGATTGTCATCGCTCCCGAGGTTGCCTGGAGCCAGGCCCGGCACTGGCGGGTTTCCCCCGAACGGGAGATGCGCAAACTCCTGGTGCATGGGCTTTTGCACCTGTTGGGCTATGATCACGAGACTGATGCGGGCGCAATGCGGCAACTGCAAAGCCGACTGCTGCGCAGGCGAGCCTTCCAACAGGGGAGGCCGTTGACGGAGATGAAGAACTCGGCATGAGCTATCCCTATTTTGAATTCGCCGCAATCATTTTCAGTGTGGCCATCCTGTTCCTATTATCTCTTGTGGAAGGTGCGCTGATCGAGGTGAGTCCCATGACCTTGCGGATGTGCCTGGAGCGTAAGAATGAGAAGGCTTCGCCGCTTTTGTCTCTTGTGCTCGAGAATGAGACCTTCCTGTTTGTTCCCCTGCACTTGGGAATTCAGGTCGCCCTCCTCGTCAGCGCCATTCTGATCTCCTGGGTGTGCCTGAGGGCCTGGCCGGACTGGGGCGCAGCCTACGCCCTCTTGCTGGTGCTTGCCGTCTCGATTCTCTTTCGGCAACTGCTCCCGCGACTGCTGACCCAAAACGAAGCGGAAAGGAAACTGATCCTTCTGCTGCGCTGCCTGCATCCCCTCATCTCACTGTTGCGGATTCTCGCCATGCCTCTCTCGGGCCTGTTAAACCTGTTCAAGCGCCTCTACCAGGAACATGAGACGCCCTCAAGTCCGGCCGGAGAGGAAACCACGGAAGAGGAGATCCAGGCGTATCTGGAGATCGGAGAGGATGAGGGCATCCTGGAAAAAGAAGACACCCAGCTGATCCAGTCGGTCGTTGAGTTCGGCGACACCCTGGTGCGCGAGGTCATGACGACGCGCACCAAGATCGCCGCCTGCAGGGAAGACGCCACGCTGGGGGAGCTTCGCGATGTTATGGTGGCGAG
>CAYGWQ010000412.1:0-3879 GCA_964353465.1 uncultured Acidobacteriota bacterium
TATGGCTGGCCCCCGGGAAGGCCCGGCACGCTCAACGGCATAAGACCCCAAGGTGGGATAGAAAAAGGCATTCCCCAATCCCCAGATTACTGCAACGAGAATGAACATTGGGAGGGTGGTGGAGAAGGCAAGGATGGTCATGGCAGTGATTTGGGTTATGAAACAAGGAAGAAGCACCTTTTCTCTACCATAGATATCCAATATCCTTCCACCCAAAGCACGTGCCAAAACGAGGGTGACGGCCATCGCAGCAAAGAAGAGACCGGGATTGGTTACCCCATGATGGAGGGAATAAAGAGGGAAAAAGGCGGTCACAGCACCCCAGCTGAGGCTGCCCATAAAGGCCATGATGGCTGATGGAAGCGCTTCGCGACTCAAGAAGGGTTGATTCCGAATGGATTGGCCTTCCGATGGATCGATTTTACTCTTCTCCAATTTAAGTGTAATGAGTAGGGAACATAATGATAAACCAGTACAGACAATGAAGAGGATAGGAAAGTTGAAGAGATTGATGAGGGCCATCCCGAAGGAAGGGGCCAGAGCAAAAGCGATAGAGATGGCGAGCTGAAAGTAACTGATACTCTGACCCCGATGGGCTTCGGGACTGATCCGGATGACCAATGTGAAAGAGGCGGTGGCAAAGAGGGCCATTCCAATCCCTTGAACGATTCTGACGATCAAAAAGGGCCAAAAGGGTTTTGCAATGAGATAGGTGATAGAGGAGAAGACATAGAGCAGGGTTCCTGCAATCATGAAGTTTCTTTCAGGAATTTTTAGAAGGGCTCTTCCGACAAAAGGCCTGAGGATTAAAGAGGAGACACTGAGTGCTCCGACCAGAACACCAATCCCTGCCTCCGTGGATCCCAATCTTGAGAGATAGATCGGAATGGTGGGGATGAGGGTGAAGAAAACGGAGGAAAAAGCAAATTGAGCAAAGAAACTGAGAATAAAATCTCGGGTTAATATTTTCTGAGTCATTTATGTTTTCATTACTTGTTTTTGCGTATTGTAGTTTTACATTATTTCTTTTTGAAGAATTTTTCAATTCCTTCTTTTTGTCCCAAATTTTGAAGGTAATAATATTTTTTTAATCTTCTTATTGATTTACATTTGAAATGTTGCATTGTGGGATGGAATTTAAAAATCACTCTTTCAGGAAGAAATTAAGTAGAAATGTCCTTGTGTCCCCAATCAAAAAAGGAGTTTGTGAAAAATTTTGGACCCTGATTAAAATAAGAATCGGAAAGACTAACACACTTGCCTGGCTGGGATAAGGTTATAGGGTAGAAAAAGGTTCTTACTAAAAATGAGCAACTCGGTTCCAATTTTTCTGGTATGGGCAGTATAATCCAAATCGAAATCAATTCGTTCACACTCGCGATAGAGTTCATGGATTTCGGGGACATTATTATAGGAAAGGATCCATTTGAACGAAGTTTGCTTTATAATGAACCGTGCAAGCTCGGCATGGTCTTCAGGCTGGTAATGATTGAGATAGAGTTGACTCCCTCTAACGTAATATGGAGGATCAAGGTATACCAAAGTTCTTTCAAGAGATTTACCTTTTTTGACTATCTGATTCAGGAAATCGATCGCGTCCATATTAAAAATAGATACCCGATCCTTATAAAGGGAAATTTTTTCAATCCGACGGATAAGTTCATCTTTATTGTATCGGGCATCAAGTTTCCATTTTCCGCTTTGATTGCACCCGCCGATCGGTCCACCATTGACAATGATTCCAGAGCGGTTGCAACGATTTAGAAAGAAACCTGCGAATGCAACCTTAATGCGAGAATGACGTGTTTGGTGTCGATAGATCTCTCGTTGGCGTTTCCATTCATGAATAGTGACAGGTGTTGTCCGAATCAGGTCGACAAAGGCTTTTTTGTATTTTAGGATTGCATTCCAAAACGCAAAAATGCAGGGATCAATATCATTGAGCATGACACGATGAACATGCTCACCAAAAAGTAAATTAAGGGCAGCGCCTGCTCCACCGGCGTAGGGTTCAACATAGGTTCCATCCTGTAGACCATTGGCGGCCACAACATTCGCCAGAAAGTCGGAGAGTACCGCTTTCCCCCCTGGATAGCGCAATGGACTGTTGGCAACTGGCATATAGGAAGCCCACTTTACCCCGAGTCGCTATCTGCATCCGGTTCAATAAGGATGATCTCAAAGAGCCCCTGAAGCTGCAGCCAAAAGTTCCGTAAGGTATCCTCGTTTGGATAGAAATGCTGGTTGTGAACAAAAAGATTTAACGTGTCAATGGAAAGAAGATCTTGTTTTTGAGCGATCAGTTTGTGGAGCGCTTTTCGAAGATTCGCGTTATTGATGATATTGGTGTTATCGAGTGTATACTGAAGCATCTGGATTAAGGTGGGATGCCATTCATCAGGGAGATAGCTTTTCTTTCCCTGCCGCTTCGCCCGCTCTAGCTCCGTTATCTTAACAAGATGGCCTGTGCGGTCGAGGTAGTAACCGAGACTCATTTCAAGCAGGCTGCGGAACATGAGTGCAACCGCGTTGGGGTATTGAGCCACGTGAAGCTTCTTAAGCTCGTTGAAGACATCGTTGATCCGCTGGTTGTCCACGTCGCATGAAAACGATTGGGGGATGAGCGCCTTGGGTATAGGTTTGGGCTTGGGTTTCTTCTTGGTTATCGCCAATCCTTTGATCATTCCTAAGGTCGCCCCCGCCTTGAGGAACGTATCAGCCGTAAACTTGCCCTGCTTGCTGAGATCGGGTTTCTGCTCACCGAATGAAGCTAGATACTTGTTCATCTCTGCCGTGGTGTTGAGTGTACGGGAGTGGATATTGCCGGTGGCGATATCAGTGATAATCTTCGCGTAACCCTTCTTAAACTCGTTGACCTCTATGGACCCAATCAATTGCTTATTTTCGTCGAAGTCGATCCCGAGGAACTTGTTCACTTGGGGATTTTTATAGAGCCGGTCCAGGGTGGTAATAGGGAATCCGCGGGGGTTCTGCACTTTCTTACCGATCTCTTCCGGCAGGTCAAGAGTACAGGCCACGGAATACATGGTATACCGCTGTAGAGCCTCGGTGATTTCAGATGGTTGAAGATTGTACTGCTCCGCAATGTCGTTGATCGTGAGTCCTCGCTGGACAAGGTTCTTGTAGAACTTGGCCTGCATAAGCGGACTCCAGCTCTCGATTTGGCTTCTTGTATGTTTGCTCATGATGACGGGAGCTGCGGCTTCCCGCGAGGGTGCACGGATAACCTTGACCTTCCTGATGGTGTTCGGATCGATGCGGTTTGCCAATGCGCGGAAGCGACGCTCCCAATTCTCGGGGCCAATTTCCGGGCTAAGGAGCAGTTTAAGGGCCGCTAGCCGCCGGTTGCCTTCGACGACGTACTTCTTTTTCTGCTCTTCGACGATTATGAGGGCTTCGACGGGATAATAACCATTGTCTACAATGTTTTTCGTAAGATCGTAGACTTTGTCGTTCTCGACCATGTCCGCAATGAGATCCCGCTGAGAAAGTTCCGTGCCGGAGTCAGGAATGCGGGAATTGTTGGGATCCAACAGAAAATTGGTAACGTCGAGTTGGTCTTCCTTCCACTTGCTGTAGTCGATCATCGAATCCTTACCTCTGAATCACTATGTAAGATTAGTGTCTAAATATTGGGTTATGATCATTTTCAGGCCGAAGGGGTACGGCAAATGAGATTATGCAGTGTAAGATTCCTATAGATATTATTATATCAATATCCAATAAACTATGTTTTAGTTATTTTTGAACGACCTCCAACGAACGCCGATTGTTTATTTCAAATAGAAATCTACATCTTTTGACAAAACGTGTCAATTGCTTATTTCAGGAAGAAAGTATTAAGGCCGCTCTTGCTCT
>CAYGWQ010000413.1:0-3872 GCA_964353465.1 uncultured Acidobacteriota bacterium
TGTTTATCCCCGGCCGTGTGCCGCACCTTCGGTGCTCATTTCTAATGTATCCGCCCATCCCGACCTGACGGTCGGGCCTATGCACTGGCGGCCCTTCGGGCCCATTCCGGCGAGTTTTGAGACAACCTCGCCGGACGGGGTTTGCTGTGCCGCAGCAAGGATGCCGGAGCGCCGTCTGGCATCCGGCGCCCACTTGGCCATCCGACGTCCACGCCAAATCCTGCCCGATTTTGCCTTGCCGCGCATGAGTCATCACGATTAGAATACCCGGGAACAAAAAGCACTATCAAAGGAGATGCTACCCATTATGCGGAACAGAACTCTAACTGTGATTTTTGCCCTTACCGTATGCTTGTTGTCACTCGCCGCCCTGACGACTGCGAGCGCGCAGCAACAGCAGCAGCAGTTTCAACCAAGCGTGGGCCAGCCGGGCAAGGATGTGATCTGGGTGCCGACGCCTGAAGAACTCATCGCTGCCATGCTCGAAATGGCCAAGGTGACGCCAAACGACCACGTGATTGACTTGGGCTCGGGTGATGGCCGAATCGTAATCGCGGCTGCCAAGCGGGGCGCGCGCGCCCTCGGCGTCGAGTACAATCCCGACATGGTGGAGCTCTCCAGGAATAACGCAGAGAAGGAGGGGGTCGCCGACAAGGCGACCTTCGTCAATGGCGACATATTCGAAACCGACTTCAGCCAGGCTACCGTAATCACGATGTACCTCCTGCCCGATCTGAACATGAAGCTCCGTCCCAAGATTCTCGAAA
Organism: uncultured Acidobacteriota bacterium; assembly: GCA_964353465.1. Lineage (GTDB taxonomy): Bacteria > Acidobacteriota > UBA6911 > UBA6911 > UBA6911 > JAFNAG01. Next base: position 768 of record CAYGWQ010000413.1, read on the forward strand.
TGAAGCCCGGCACCCGCGTGGTGTCCCACGCTTTTTCGATGGAGGACTGGGAAGCCGACCAGACCGCGAACGTAGATGGCCGCACCGCATATTTCTGGATCGTTCCGGCGAAGGTAGCAGGCACCTGGACCTGGCCGAATGCGCAGCTGACGCTGAGGCAGACTTTCCAGAAGATTGAGGGCAGCCTGATGATCAACGGCAAGGAGCAGCCGCTCCAAGACGCAAAGCTGGAGGGGGACAAGATCAGCTTCGTCGCCGGCGGCAGCCAGTATGCAGGCCGTGTCAACGGCAATGCCATCTCAGGCGCCACCAAGGCCAGCACCGGTCCCGAGGCAAAGTGGGCCGCGGCCCGCAGCGCCGCCCGGTGATAGTGATATGCATTAGCAGCTCCGAGGCTCCGAGGAACGGCGCGCCGTGCCTCGGACGTATTCAAGTGTGTCACGACATATCCCATCCGCCATCATTGGCAGGTCCGGGTATGAGGACCAACGCAGAGAGGGAGACTTTATGAGATCCAACAACCGCCTGCAGCCGTTTCTTTTCATCATTCTTGTGCTGGCCTTTTCATTGATCGGGACGAGCGCGCCCATGGGCGCTGCCACGGAAGCTAAAGACGCCGCCGAAGCCAAATGGCGACTGAGCCAATTTAAGAAACACCAGGCAATGCGCGCCAAATCGCCGTTCAAGAATCTGCAATGGACGGCCGTCGGCCCGATGCGGCCGAGCGGACGCATGACCGACGTGGAGATACATCCTTCGCAGACGGAAACGATCTATGCAGCCGCTGCACAGGGGGGCGTCTGGAAGTCCACCGATGATGGAGTCAATTGGAACGCTATTTTTGAAGACTATCCTACCGCATCGATCGGAGATCTAGCCATCGCTCCTTCCAATCCCCAGATCGTCTGGGTGGGAACGGGAGAAGCCAACATTTTCCGGAGCTCCATGGCTGGGATCGGGATTTTCAAGTCCGTAGATGCCGGCCGGCGTTTTACCTACATGGGGCTCGGAGATACGCAGCATATCGCGCGCATTATCGTTCATCCCAAGAATCCCGATATCGTGTACGTCGCGGCGCCCGGGCATGAATATACCTTTAACCAGGAGCGCGGCGTTTACAAGACGACCAACGGAGGAAAATCCTGGCAGAAAATATTTTACAGGGACGAGAAAACCGGCGTCATCGACCTGGCCATGGATCCGGAGAATTCCGAGATCCTGTACGCAAGCACGGCAGAGCGGCTGCGTTACCGCTGGAACGATCCCAAACCAACCCCCCAGAGCGGTCTCTACAAGACAGTCGACGGCGGCAAGAACTGGCTGCCGCTGACCAAGGGGCTGCCGGATTTCTCCAAGGGAGATTGCGAGCGGATCGGGATCGACATCTGCCTGACGAAACCCGATGTCGTCTATGCTCTCATCGACAGGATCATCGACAAGCGCGACGGAGCCTACCTCTACCGCAGCAATGATAAAGGGGAAACCTGGCAGCTGGTCGAAGGCAACGATAGAATCCGGGGTATCTATCCGGGCTACGGTTGGGTATTCGGCCAGGTCAGGGTCGATCCGACGAATGCGGATATCGTCTATGTCATGGGGCTTAACTACTGGCGGTCCAAGGACGGCGGGAAAACCTGGGAGAGCGTGAAAGGAAACCACGCCGATTATCACGGCATGTGGATCAATCCCAAGGATACCAACCACATCGTGATTGTTGACGACGGCGGCATCATGATCTCGCATGACGGGCTCGCGAGCTTTAAACATCCGGTGAACATACCCATCGCCCACATGTTCAGCGTGGCGGTCAGCCAGACCAAGGGCAAATTCTGGGCTTACTCCAACATCCAGGATACCGGCGGCTGGCGCGGCGAAATCGACATGACCGCAGGCCGCGACAAAATCACATGGAAAGAGTGGGAAAGTGCGATCGGCGACGAGGCCGGGCGTCACGCAGTGAATCCGGTCAATTCTAATATCGTTTATTTCGTCACGCGCTATGGCGGCGGCCCGACCATGATGGACTATGCCAAGGCCGCAGAGGCACAAGCTCAGGCACAAGCTCAAGCACAAGCCCAGGCGCAAGCGCAGGCGCAGGGGCGCGGGCAGGCAGCACAGGGGCAGGGACAAGGAGGCCGAGGGGGCCGGCCGGGGCAGACGGCGATTGCTGCCAACTTCGGATCAGAGGCCAAGCGCGCCCAGTGGGTGGCGCCCATCATCGTATCTCCTTATGATCCGAACCGAGTGCTCTACGGCGCCCAGTTCGTTTTTCTCACGGATGATCAGGGTAAGAACTGGCGAAAGATCAGCCCCGATCTGACCAACTTCGATGCCGCAAAACAAGGGAATATCGCATACTCCACTATCTGGTCCATATCCGAATCACCGCTCAAAAAGGGGCTGATCTATGCCGGAACGGACGACGGCAATCTTCATGTCACCCGGGACGAAGGAGGGAGTTGGGAGAAAATCACAAACGGCCTGCCCGCCGAGCGCTTCATCGCAAGCATTGAGGCTTCCAGGTTCGCTGAGGGAACAGTCTATGCCGTCGTCAACGGCAAGCGGCATAACGACTTCAACACTTATCTATTCAAGTCCACAGACTATGGAAAGAACTGGACCAACATAGCAACCAAAGTCCCGGGCGGCATCGCGAACGTCGTGAAGGAAGACCCCACCAACGGGAACATCCTCTACCTGGGAACCGACACGGCCGTTTATGTGACAACCAACGGCGGCAAGAAATGGGAAGTGCTCGGGTCGAACCTGCCGACCGCGTATGTGTTCGACCTGGCCATTCAGGCCCAGGAAAACGTCGCGGTGATCGGCACGCACGGCCGCGGCTGTTGGGTGATCGACCTCTTGCCCGTCCGGGAGACTGCCAGGAAATAACACCTTCAAAGGCGGCAAGCACCTGCCTGGTTTCTGTTGCGGGATTCGCTCCGCCCTATAGCCCAGCCCCGTAGGGGCGGCAAGATAATAGCCCCGGGCGCGAGCCCGGGGTTAGGCCGGAAAGAAGCGCGAAGCCCTGGAAGGGCGAGAGATTACTATTGCTAACAAATGACTTTCGCCCCTGCCGGGGCTCCATAAATACAATATCCTATC
>CAYGWQ010000414.1:0-3856 GCA_964353465.1 uncultured Acidobacteriota bacterium
GTTGTTCTCCTGGTCGGTCATGATCCACGGGCCGGGCGGGGTCCCGCGATACCAGGCGGTGGCGTTGCCGTAGTAGGTGGTTTCCATGGTGCCGTTGCCGTCGTCGCGGCTGTCGATCTCGGCGTTGCCGTAGTCGAAGCAGCAGCCGGAGTTGTAGTGGTGGCCGCTAATGACCCAGTACTGCCCCTGCGCCTGGTCGTCGACTGCGGTGCCCTTCGCGTCGTTCTGGCGGAGTCCCATGCCCGGCGCGATGAAGACGCCGTAGGCCTTGTGGCCCATGATCGTAATCGGCGCCATGTCGGCGACCGGGAGGTTGTTGAACCCACCCATGGCCGGGCCGCTGAATCCGCCGCGGGGCGCCTGGATGAGGTCGTTGTGCTTGGGGGATTGGTCGTAGATGGTGGTGATCCAGCAGTACGTGTTGGCGCAGAACGCGTCCTGCGCGGCCGCGTTGGCGTATCCGCCCGCATCCGGAACCGGCGACGCAACGGGCTGGACGACGCCTATGTCCAAGGTCTTGCCGTCCGACTGGCGCAGGACCTGGTAGAGCGGGCCGTTGTAGGAGGCGGACAGCGCGCGCGTGGTGCTGTGGGCGGCCACGCAGGGGTCGCCGGCCGCGGCGTAAATGTCACATGGGCCTTTCGGCCTGGACGGAGGAACATTGCGTCCCGCCCCGGCCTGTATGGCCATCGTCAACGTGGCGCCAATCAGCGTGAGCGCCAGTGCGAGCATCAGCACAAGATGGATTCTCGTTTTCATGTTTCCAATCCTCCTGGTTCTCCGAGCATCGGATTGTAATCGCTTGCAGCAACCGGCGCAATCTGCAAGGGTGCGCGACGCCAAAGTTGCCAAGCGGCCGCCGGATTTTCCCAATACTTCAATGTGGACCCAATTTTCGGAAACGACACCAGGATTCAGGGGATTATATCCATTCGATAAAGGCGCTTCTTTTTTTCGAGAGATTCATCTTTGCACAAAAACGATTCGTCGGATGACATCGCGGAAAAAAATCTCGGGACCATATCGTCAACGTCTCGGGATCTTTCACGAAAGGTTCCACCTCTCTTTTTGCTTGTGACACATCCAGCCTTTCGATAACTGTCTCCGCAACATGAAATAGCTTTTCCGGAGTCAAGCTCTCTTCCTTTTCGCGCAGCGCCTTCGTTCCGGGTCGTGCCTACCAAGAACTTGATCTGTAGGTCGCTGACTGTTTGGAGGAGCAAGGACGGAATGTGGATGCAAGCCCGGCGAACAACAGCACGGGCGGCCACGCCTTCGAATTTGCCCAGTGGCGCGCCCAGGAGGTCCTGCGCGCCGACCTGTACGTGAAGTACGCCGACGGCACCGAGCAGCTCGTCAAGACGGATCCCAGCTGGCAGGTCAGCATCGACGGTCCGATCCGCGTCTCGGACTACTTTGGCGGCGAGACCTTCGACGCTCGGAAGCAGATGCCCGGTTGGAACACCGCAAGCTACGACGCGTCCAAATGGGCGTCCGCAAGCGCGATCGCGGGCCCCAAGGGCAGGGTCTACGCCCAGCCCCAAGAGCCCAGCCAGCTCGTCGAGGCCATTCCCAACAAGGTTAAGGGGGTCGATACCTTCCCCATGTGGGAGGTGTCCCCCGGCGTCTATGGCGTCGACACCCTCAAGCAGCGCCAAGGGCAGCCGATCGTCAGCATCTGGGGCGCTGCCTCCGGCCAGGTCATCCGGGTCGTGGCCGTCGAGCGCCGCAATGACGACGACCTCCCCACCACGACGAACAACCGGCAGGACGGCGCCTTCGCCCTGCCCGGGAGTATGAGCCAGCAGTATTACATTTCCAACGGCACCGGCACAGCCGAGCGTCCGGAGGTCTTCGCACCCACCTCCAACGTCCAGGGTTTCCAGTGGGTCCAGATCGCCGGCCCCGCCGGGGAAGCCCTGCCGCCCAGCGTTCACGTGCGCGTGGACGCGGTGTGGGAAATGCGCACCAACATGCCCCAGACGGGCACCTTCACCTCGTCGAACACTCTGCTCAACAAAATCCACGAAGGGACACGCGTCGGTGTCGCGGTCAACCACACGGTCGGCCAGATCACGGACACCCCGACCTACGAGAGGGACGGCTGGACCGGCGACACGCAGCTGATGGCGCCGTCCGCGTCCTACCTCTTCGACACGCAACGCCAGTACCTGAAGTCGGCGCAGGACGCCGTCGATAGCCAGGTGATCGGCAACACCTACGTCGTCAACTCCGATGTCCCCAAGCCGCGCGCGCTAGGCGCGGTGGGCCTGCTCATCCCGAGCGCGTACGGCTATGGCTACTGCTCGCCGGTGGCCACCAACCCCTACGGCTGCGGTAACGGCACCCCGTCGAACAGTTTCGGCAAGGGCACCAACAACGGCGCCACCCCGATCTGGGACGCGTTCCTGCACGTGCTGCCCTACGAGGCCTACCGCTTCTATGGCGACACCAGGCCCGCCGCGACGGCATACGCCGCGATGTCCCAGTACCTCAAGTCCTGGGCTACCTATTGGATGGGCGCTTACACCGCCAATATCGACAGCACCAAGCACTACCTGGTGTCCTCGGGTCTGGGCGACTGGGCTGCCCCGCGCGGCAATCCTGGCAGCGCCGTCGCGCCGCCCGGCGGCGTCAGTGACGATGAACAGGCCGTGCGCGATAACACCAACTTCAGCGTCGCTACCATCGGCGTACCGTCCGGGAGCGCCTACCTGGCCTACATGGCCAAGGTAACCGCTGCCGTCGCCGCCGCCCTCGGCAATACTGCCGACGAGGCCTACTTCAAAACGATGTTCGAGAACATCAAGGCGGACTACAACGCGAAGTGGTGGGACGCCTCGGTGGGCTATTACCGCGAGAGCGCGTCCCAGCCCTTCCTCCAGTCCATGCAGGCCATCCCCCTGGGCATGGGTCTCGTGGACGAGGCCAACCGCATCCCGCTCGAGACCAAGCTCGTCCAGGACGTGCTGGTGACCCGCAAGGGCCATGAGGAGGTCGGCATCGCCGGCTCGCGCTGGATCTTCCCGGCCCTCACCCAGGCTGCCCACGACGGCGTGCCCGACGCCGCCAAGGCCGCCTATACCATCGCGCTGCAGACGACCTATCCGAGCTACGGATACTGGATCCAGACCCTCGGCTGGACCGGAATTGGCGAGTACTGGGAGGCCGGCAGCCGGACGCGCAACCACGAAATGTACGGGTCCATCGTCCAGTGGATGTACGAAGAACTGGCCGGCATCCAGGCCGCCAGCCCCGGCTTCAAAACCATAAACATCCGCCCGTTGATCCTCAACGGCGCCGGCATCAGCAACGTGGCAGCGACGTACTCGTCCGTGCACGGTCTCATCAGCTCGTCCTGGACCACCAACGCTGCGGGCATCACGCTCGACGTGACCATCCCGGCCAACACTACGGCCACCATCTACGTGCCCGGCACCGATCCCTCCAAGGTCACCGAGTCCGGCGTGCTCGCCTCGCGCGCGCCCGGTGTAACCTATGTGGGTACCACGCTCGACGCGGTCAAATACACCGTCGGTTCGGGCACCTACCACTTCAGCACGCGGGGCACGACCACCGCCAGGGGCGCCGCGCCGGCCCGATGAGGGCTCGCGCGGCGCACGTTCGAGATACCGTTCGAAGGCCGGCCGGATGATGGGGCGCCAGAAGCCGTACTGTTTTCCTAGCGGTCGTCCCAGACGCGCGCGAACTCGTCGAAGTTGTCCTCGGAAAGGGTTTGCCCTTTATTGGACGCGGCTGTCGAGAGCAAACCACACCGGCCGTCCGGGAACCGGGAAGGAGATCAGGGAGTTGATCCGCAAGATGGCTGGGGCGAATCCGCTTTGGGGGAGTCCGC
>CAYGWQ010000415.1:0-3855 GCA_964353465.1 uncultured Acidobacteriota bacterium
AACCAACGACAGCAAGTTCAAGCAGAGCGTCACCAACACGATAGCATCCATCCAGGGCCTGTATTGGGATCTGGTCGGCGCGATCCGCGACTATGAGATCAAACGCAAGTCGGTAGAATTGGCCATGATTACGGTGGAACAAAATAAAATCAAGCTCGGGATCGGCACCGCCGCCCCCATCAACGTCACCGAAGCTCAGGCAACACTGGCCAGCCGCGAGATCGAACTGATCCGGGCCAAAGAAGCCATTCAAAGCAATGAAAATGCGTTGCGCAACATGATCTCAAGCGACCGCAATGCGGAAATCTGGCGCCAGACCGTCGTCCCGACCGAATCACCGGATTTCCAGGAATATCGGATTGACCTCAATAAGGCCATTGATGAGGCAATGCGCAAACGGCCGGAACTGGAGCAATTCGACCTCCAGCTGCAGCAGAACGACATCACCTATCAAATGCAGAACAACACGAAGAAATGGCAGTTTGATGTAGTCGGCAGCTTCGGCTCTAACGGTACCGCGGGACCTCAGGCTCCCCCAACAAAGCCCCAAATACCGCCGCAATTTATCGGCGGTCTGTTGCACGCGTACAAAACAGTCTTCACCGAAGGCCTCCTGGTCTGGAGCGCCGGCTTCAACATCCAGATACCGGTTAAAAACAGAGCGATCGACGCGCAGCTGGCCCAGACTCAAATCTCGAAGCGGCAGTTGATCATGAACCGGACCAAGACTGAACAGAACATCATCGTCCAGGTCCGCAATGCCGTAGAAGCCCTCGAAACCAATCACCAGCGCGTGGAAACCGCCAAAGTTTCGCGCCAGCTGGCCGAGGAGCAGCTGGACGGAGAAACCAAGCGTTTCCAGGCCGGCATGAGCCAGAATTTTTATATTCTCCTGCGCCAGGCCGATCTTGCCAGTGCGCTGGGAGCGGAACTGCAGGCATTGATCGCATACAAAAAAGCCGTTATCGCCCTGCAACAGAACATGAATAACCTCCTTGAAGCGAATGACTTTGAAGTTGCCAAAACCGTCGGCAAGAGCGCTACTTCATTCAACTGACAGGGAAGGGCTTATGACCACTATCCGAAAGTACGCGCGCGCATTCGAACTCACTGTCCTGGCGGCGGCATTGATCGGGACCGCGCTGGGCGTTTCGGCGCAGGATATTCCGGTTGGCGATCTCATGACGTCTTTTTCCTTCCGTGCCATCGGCCCGGCCAGGCAGAACGGCCGCATCCTTCACGTGGCTGTGAATGAAAAAGATCCTTACACGTTCTACATTGCGCCATCCACGGGCGGACTCTGGAAAACCGTGAACAATGGGACGACCTTCGCTTCCATCCTGCCTCAGCAGAGCATGGTCCCCATCGGGCACATGACAATGGCTCCGTCGGATCCAAACGTCCTTTGGGTCGGGACCGGCGATGCCGCCTCGGGGCGCATTCCCTTGCGCGGATATCGAGAGCAAGATCCAGTGGATGCAGCGCCGGACGGGGATCAGCGGCAACCAGGGCGAAAGATTGTTTCATGCTCCAAATGAGCCCAGTGGGCTGTGGATGGTAGAGAAGCAGAGCTTCGTGCCCGGTACGGGCGAGCACCCGCTTTTTCCGAATACATCCTACTCTATCGAGTTAAGCGCATCCCACGTGGTTCCCGAATGGGGAAACGCGAAAGTGGGCGTGGGCCTCGAGGACGAAGCGCTCTTCACCAAGGAAGGTGCCCGTTGGGCAGACGGCTACCCGGCAAAACTTTATTTGATTAAATAAGCCCCTGTCCTCCGTGAACCTGATATTTCGGAAATTACACAACTGGGGACGCGGACAAACACGGACTGGAACTGCGTGCAGGACTTTTGCCGCCCGAATCGCCGGCGCTATTCTTATGTCCGGAGGTCACCCTTTACCCCGGCGCATTCCTTCTTCGTACCCGAAGTCGATCGCAAGGTTCTCTCCTTTCGCAGCCGCCATCGCGAGTTGGTCGCATCGCTCATTCTCAGGATCCCCGGCATGGCCCCTGAGCCAGCGGAACTCGACTTCCAAGGATTCCGTGCAGCTCAGCAACCGCTCCCAGAGATCAGGATTGAGCGCCTTTTCGCGCTTATTCCGCATCCAGTTGTTCGCACGCCACCGCGCCGCCCAATCCATCCGCATGGCGTTTACCAGGTACTGAGAATCGCTGTACAGGGTAACCCGGCATTTTTCCCTCAGAGCCTCCAGGCCAAGGATCGCGGCCAGAATCTCCATGCGATTATTCGTGGTCAGGCGGAATCCCCCTGAGATTTCCTTGCGGCGATCTCCATAAAGAAGGATGACGCCATAACCGCCGGGCCCGGGATTGCCGAGGCATGCGCCGTCCGTATAGATCGTTACCTGTTTCGTAGCCATCGAGCATCCTCAACCAGCGCGCCGGATTGCCTCCGCGAGTGTGATCGGAAACCTGAACGGTCTTTTATACTCTAAAAACGTCCCGCGAGGAAATGCCCGCGGAGAGTAAGGCTGCGCCGGTTGATCCCAGGACAGGCAGTCTGAGCGCCGGAAAACGCGCAGTGCGACGGATCCGGTCTCTGGTGACCGAGTGGATCCCTGGATTACCTCCAGACCGCATCGTATAATCTCATCTGTCGCTGGCCGATCGATTTCCGGGTCGATGATGCATTCGTCAGGTCCATGATCTCAGGTGAAGGCCTTGCACCAGCAATATGACGGCGTAAAGAAAATCCTTTTATTTCTCCTGATCGTGAGCATCACAGCCGTCAACTGCGCTCTAAGACCCAGCCAGGTGTATGTTGCATTCTTCCTGCAAGCACTCTTTTTCTTGCCGTTGTTGCTCTCAGCATTCTGGTACGGCTTCCGCGGCTCCATCCTGGCCTCGGCCAGCGTCGCGATTCTCCACCTTCCCTTTGTAATCAGCCGCCGGAAACTCACGCCGGATGATATTGAGAGCCTGCTCGAAGTCATGATCTACATCATGGTTGCCGTGGCGCTCGGATTCATGAGAGACCGAGAATTGGAGCGCCAGCGGCGCTTGAGGGATGCCGAACGCCTGGCGGCCATGGGGAGGACCGTTTCCAGCCTTGCCCACGACTTGAAGACTCCGCTGGTTGCCATTGGTGGTTTTGCCCTCCAGGTCTGGAAAAAGCTGCCGGAAGTGGATCCAGACCGGGAACGGCTGAGCCTGGTCATACGCGAGACCCAGCGTTTGGAGCATATGGTTCAGGATATGCTGGATTTTTCAGGGAACCTGCGCCTCACACGAACGGAGGAGAATATCCCGAAGATTGCCGAGGAAAGCCTGGCCGTCGTGAAGGAAATCGCCGAGGAGAGGAAGGTTCAGCTCCAGAGCCGGATGGATGCGCCGATCCCTTCGCTGACCTGCGACGGGATGCGCATCAAGCAAATGCTCATCAATCTGCTGACCAATGCGATTGATTCGTCTCCGGAAGGCGGACTCGTGATTGTGCAAGCCTGCTTCCATGGGAACGGCCTGGTACTCGATGTGATTGACAGCGGGTCCGGGATTCCGCACCAGCAGCGGCACATGGTTTTCGATCCGTTTTTTACCACCAAAGCGCATGGCACCGGGCTCGGTCTGCCCATTGTCAAGAAGATTGTCGAAGCTCATCGGGGAGTTCTCGAGATCCTCGACAATCCTGATCGGGGACTTACATTCCGGGTCCTGCTGCCGCTGCTGTCGGACGAGGACTCGTGGTGATTTTGAACCCTTTGCCGGGCTTGTTCTTGAAACCTGGACAGTCAAGAAAGCATCCTGGAACAGGGAGTGAGACGGACGCACCCCAGTCGAATCCGGTTAGGGGGCTCTTACACGAACAGCGTTGTGCGCTTGAAATCGCCGCGCAA
>CAYGWQ010000416.1:0-3851 GCA_964353465.1 uncultured Acidobacteriota bacterium
GCTGCCGTTCCAGGGATTCTCGCTGACTTCGCCGGTACCCATGGAAGTGAACCAGTCGGCGCCGCGGTTGATGATGAGGGGAACGTTGGCCCAGGTCTCCACGTTGTTCAGGTTGGTGGGGCGGTTCTGGTAGCCATACTCGACCGTATGGATGTACTTGGCCCGCGGTTCGCCGACCCTCCCCTCCAGCGAGGCCATGAGAGCCGTGGATTCGCCGCAGACGAAGGCGCCGGCGCCCTGCACGATCTCGATGTCGAAATCCATGCCGGTACGCAGGATGTCCTTGCCCAGGAATCCGTAATCCCGCGCCTGTTCTATCGCCTTGACCAGGCGCTCGCGGGCGAGCGGATATTCGTGCCGGATGTAAATGAAGCCTTCGTGGCATCCGATGGCACGCGCGCCGATGATCATGCCCTCCAGCACGGCATGCGGATCACTCTCGATGATGCTCCGGTCCATAAAGGCGCCGGGATCGCCCTCATCGGCGTTGCAGACGATGACCGGCTCAACCTCGCGCGACTTGGCGGCGTGGCAGCAGGTCTCCCATTTGATGCCGGCAGGGAATCCGCCGCCGCCGCGGCCCCTCAGCCCCGAGCGCTTGATCTCGCCGATGATCTGCTCCGGGCTCATCTCGGTGACCGCCTTGACCAGGGCGGCGTATCCGTCGACCGCGATGTAATCATCGATCCGCTCGGGATCGATGATGCCGCGGTTGCGAAGCACGACCAGCTTTTGCTTGGCGAAGAAGGGGATATCCTTCAATGCCGGGATGTGGCTCTTTTTCTCCTCAGCCGGCGGCGAGTACAAGAGGTTTTTGACCGGCCGTCCCTTCAGCAGGTGCTCCTGGACCAGGAAGGCGGCCGACTTTTGATTGACGCCGCAATAAAAGATGCCGTCTGGTTGCACGATAACGATGGGACCCTGAGCACAGAATCCCTGGCAACCGGTTCGGATCACCTGGACCTCGCCCCCCAATCCCTGCTTTTTAATTTCGGTTTCCAGGGCCTTGGCAGTAGCGAACGAGTCGCCAGAAACGCATCCGGTTCCGGCACAAACGAGAACATGTGAGCGAAATGCCATTGTCTTTATGCCTCCCAGCCGGCCCGTTAGCCGGTTGTTTCACAACCGCTTGCAAGCGCGAAATCCGCGACGATCCTGCCTTCGAGCACGTGTTCTTTGAGCACCCTCAGGATCCTCTCGGGCTTCAGGTCCACATACTTGACAGGGGATTGGCCCGCCAGTTCCACGGTGGCCATGGGCTCACGGCTGCACAACCCCGCACAACCCGAGGTGGTCACGATGACATCCGTGAGCTTCTGGTTTTCAATCTCTTTCAACAGGGCTCCCATCACCTCGCGAGCTCCGGCGGAAATACCGCATGTGCCCATGTGCACGGTAATCTTGGCCCGCGCGTGGCCGGAGCGCAGCGTCAGGGTCTGCTTTGCCTCTTCGCGTATGCGCTTTAAATCCTCAATGGACAGTCTCGGCATGTGCCGCCTCCTTTGCCCGGTATCGTTTTATGATTCTTGGAACGGCGGATTGCTTCAGCTTCCCGTGCACGTCGTGCCCCACGGTGAGTACCGGAGCTAATCCGCAACACCCCACGCAGTTCACCGTGTCGAGGGTGAACTGCATGTCGGCGGTCGTTTCGCCTCTCTTGATTTTGAGTTCACGTTCGAGAGCCTCGACCAGCTGGGGCCCGCCCTGGATGTTGCAGGCCGTGCCCATGCAAACGTGGATCTGATGGCGGCCCACGGGCTTCAGGCTGAACGCCCGGAAGAAGGTGGCGATCGAGAGGATCGAAGTCAGCGGCGTGCTGATCCGGATCGACAGCTCTTCCAGTACCTCGCGCGGCAGGTAACTGTACTCAGTCTGGCAATCGAGCAGGATGGCGATCATATGGCTCTTCTTGCACTCATGCCGGTCTACAATTTCGCGAACTCTACTGACATCAACCATGTTTAGCCTCCACAATCTAATGCAATCCCGGCGATACGCATCGCCTGCCAAGGCCGGCCTCGCCCCTTCGTATGGCCTCCCGCAATGCGGCCAATCCTTCCGGCGCGGCCGGATCGATGCCGGCGGCGCGGAGGACGCGCCCGTCCAATTCAAAGACCTCGTTTCCCACACAATGCCTGAACCGGATCTCCAGGTCCGGGTGGCTGGCCAGCAGCACCATCAGGGTTGTTTCCATGTCCCCGATCGGAGCGCGGTCGATGTGGTGATATTGGAAGACCGCCCTGATGCAGCTGCCTATGCCGGGCTTGGAGTCGATCTCCACTCCGCCGCCCGCCGCGCGTGCGGCCTGGCTGAGCAAAGGCAGGCCCATTCCCACCTTGCGCGTAGTGCGCGTGGTGTAGAACGGATCGGTGACCCTGGCCAGGGTTTCCGCATCCATTCCGCGGCCGTCATCCCGCACCTCGATAATCAGCTGGTCCTCCGCCAGGTTTTCCAGCAAGTCTATTTCGATGGCCGTGGCGCCGGCCTCTATGCCGTTCTGGGCGAGATCGAGGATGTGCAGCGCAAGGTCCTCCATAGGCCTCCCTCCACCGAGAATCACCCTGCCTTCCCTCCCCGCGAGCGCGCGCCGCAGTTCGGCGAGCGTCGGCTCCGCCGCCAGGAGGAATGTCACTGCCCTGCCCACATCCTTGGGCTCGTGCGCATCGGAGGAGCAGACGAGCGGGAACTCGCCTTGTGGAGCATAGGCTTCCCGGGCTGCCGGCAGGGGAGTCCGGCTGGAGATCTCCAAGGCGTCCAGCGCCAGACCCGGAGGAATCATGCCGAGCTGGCCGATGATCCCATTCCTTTCCCGATCGACATGCGAAGCGACTGCGAGCCCCTCGACTTCGTGGATGGCCGCAACCACGCTCTCCACACTGAGCGTCGTCGCGCCGGAGAGCAGATGTTCGTTGAAGCCCAGCACCTCCGCATGCTCGTTGGCAATCACTTGCGGCCCGAAGGCGCGCTCGTCGTTCCGTCCGGGAAGCGAGCGGTACACGCGCGCCTGCAGTGCCAGCGCCGCTTCGAGGTTGGGCAGCAGCCCCAGAATGTGGGCTTCCTCCGCGGTGGTGATTTCCATGCCGGGAATGACCGCCAGGCGCGCGGCGCGTCCCGCCCTCTCGACGGCGGCCACATTTTCGGCCGAGTTGTGATCGCACACCGCTATAGCGTCCAGCCCGGCACGGACGGCGGCGTCTACCACGGCTGCCGGATGCATGTCGAGCTCGGCACAAGGCGAAAGGCACGAGTGCAGGTGCGGATCGATCACAAACACTTTCAGGCGGACCTCCTTCCGCGTATGCCTTGACCGTACAGAATCCCGATCACATCAAAAGCCGGCAATTCCGTGCTGATGATGGGAATGTGCTCTTCTTCCGCTTTCGCCACGGCAGCCTCCTCGGGCCGCCTGCCGTTGACGACCACAATCCCCGCCAGTCCCTTGAGATGCGCGACTGCAACGATGTTCAGGTGTTTCTGCATGGTCACCCACAGATCTCCCTCGCGACCGTTCCCCATGGTGTCCGAAAGCAGGTCCGATGCATATCCCCCGCGCACTTCGATCGCGGCCGCCGAAGCGGTGCCGGCAACCAAGGTTCCCTGTATAATCGCAGCAGCCTCCGTAACCGTCACCTCGGCCCTCCCTTCCCGGGTTTCTGCAGTTGAACCAGGTGAACGAGGTCTTCCACTCGTTTCGCCAACTCGTGCTGCCAGAAGAAGGTGCAGGATTCCCGCTCGACTTCTCCCAGGATCACGTCTTCGGCAAACGCCCGGCACGACGGCGCGCCGCAGGCGCCGCAGTCGATCCCGGGAAGTTCGGCGAATAACTGGTCGCGCTCCCGCATCTTGGCGAT
>CAYGWQ010000417.1:0-3838 GCA_964353465.1 uncultured Acidobacteriota bacterium
TGGTCTCGATCATGTGCACCGGGATGCGGATGGTGCGCGCCTGATCGGCGATGGCACGGGTGATCGCCTGGCGGATCCACCAGGTGGCATAGGTGGAGAATTTGTAGCCGCGGCGGTACTCGAACTTGTCCACCGCCTTCATCAATCCGATGTTCCCTTCCTGGATCAGGTCCAGGAACTGCAGGCCGCGGTTGGTATACTTCTTCGCTATCGAAACCACCAGCCGCAGGTTCGCTTCCACCAGCTCTTTTTTGGCAATGTCGGCTTCGAGTTCGCCGGCTTTGATGGTGGCCAGAGTCCGCTTCAGCTCGGGGATCGTAGCGAAAGCATCCTCTTCGACTTTGCGGATCCTCGTCTCATGCTGTTTGATCAGCTTTTTGATCGCCTTCGCTTCCTCCAGCCGGCGTGGCGCTTCCAGGGTTCTGGTCTGCCTGTGCACTTCATGCTCGAGGGCCACAACCTCATCTACGGTATTCTTGATGACCCAGACGAGCCGATCGTGCTGGGCGGGGCTGAGTTCCAGGGCGCGCACTTTCCACGCGATGGGGATCCGGTAGCGGGCCAGCATGGAAAGGTACTTCTTGTAGAGGCGCGATCCCCTGCGGCAGCGGGCCAGCTTTGCCCGCATGCGGTTGGCCGCGCGCTCATGCTTGCGGATGCTCTCGAGCACCTCGAGCACTTCGGCCTTTTTTTCCTCCAGCCGCTCCTCGGTCAACTCATCGTCGTTGAACATAACGACGTCGCGCACCGACACATGCTGCTTCTTCAGGCGGTCGGCCACGCTCAGCAACTCGCGCACCACCAGCGGCGAGCGGGACAGGGCCTTCAACACCACCTTCTGGCCATGCTCGATGCGCTTGGCGATCTCGACTTCCCCCTCGCGGCTCAACAAGGGAACGGTGCCCATTTCCCGAAGGTACATGCGCACCGGATCGTTGGTCTTGTCGAGGGTAATCGCGCCGAAATCGAACTCGCTCTCCTCACCCGCATCGTCCTGCTTGTCGTCCTTCTTCCCTTCGTCCTGGAACTTCTGTTCCGAGTCGATCACCTCAATACCGGCGGAACCGAAAAGCGAAAAGATACTGTCGAGCTCATCCGAAGAGCAGATCCCCTCCGGCAGCAGGTCATTGACCTCATCGTAGAGCAGGTAACCCCGTTCCTTGCCCATGAGAATAAGCTCTTTCACTTCATCGTATTTTTCTTCGATAGACAAACCCGATGTCTCCTTTCCGGCTATTTCCTGGACAGGCTGATCAGTTCGCGATCGACCTGAACCCGCTCCTCAATAAGGCGGTTCAGCATCTCGTCGTCCTTGCGCTCGGCTGCCTCGGTGATGCGCGAAAGGATTTCCTGCTTCTTGGATGCCAGCTTGATGGCCCGCAACGCGCTGAGAAAACTCTCTCCCGATTCGCGCGACAGGTCTTCGGGCACAACCTCCATCTGGAGCTGAGCCAGCATGATTTGTTCCGCCTCGCCGGCAAACAGCCGATGAAGGCTTTCAAATGTCGAAACCCCGCCTCTTCGAGCCTCCTCCAGAAGCGCTGCAAACAACTTCTCCGTCACCAGGCCCTCGAAGTCCTGTGTCGAACAGCGGGGAAGAATGTACGGCTGAAGCGCCGGATAGCTAAGCAGCAACTGGAGAAGCCTCTTCTCGGCGAATTTCATCGCTCCCATCGGGGCCAGCGCCGCTTCCGCGATCCGCGTTTTCTTCTGCTGTGCCGCGCGCTTCACTTCCGCAAGCAGCTGCTGATCCTCGATCCGCAATCTGCGGGCAAAACGAAATACATAATCAGACCGCTCGACAGCATTGGGAACTTTCGCCAGATACGGCAGTATTGTGTTCAACACCTTGATCTTGCTCTTCGGATCGCTCAGGCTACCCTCGCTCTGCACAGCCGTATCCAGCAAAAAATCGAGGTAGGAAGTGGCATGTCGCAGCCGGTTCAAGTACTCGTCTGCCCCCGCCCTCCGGACATATGCATCAGGGTCCTGCCCGGCCGGCAATCGGAGTACTCGAACCTTGAAATCCTCCTCCAGGAAAAGGTCGAGCGATCTTTGTGTGGCCGCAAGCCCTGCGGAATCAGGGTCGTAGCTAACTACCACCTCACGGGTGTACCGCCCCAGCAGTTTCACCTGTTGGGGAGTCAGGCTCGTACCCAGTGAGGCGACTATATTCTCAATTCCATGCTGGAAGGGGATGACAAAATCCATGTATCCTTCCACCAGCACGGCAAAATCCAGCTTCTGGATCCCGCCCCGGGCATAACTAAGCCCGAAAAGATTGCGACTCTTATTATAGAGCTTGGTCTCAGGGGAATTCAAATACTTCGGCTGCCGATCACCCAAGGCGCGCCCGCCGAAGGCAATGACGCGGCCACGGATATCCGTGATGGGAAACATGACTCTGTCGCGAAAGGCATCGTAGTGCCGTGTCCCGTCCTCGGAGCGCTTTATCAGGCCGTTTTCTTCTAAAGCATTCAGGGAGAAGCCTTTCTTCCGCAGTGTCCCCAGCAGATCGGTGCCACCTGCCGGCGCATACCCCAGCTTGAAGCGGTCAATCGTCTCACGGGTCACGCCCCTGCCCCGCAGGTAATCCAGCGGCGAACGGCCCGCTTCGGAATCGATCAGCGCGCCGTGGAAAAAATGAGCGGCCTCCTGCATAGCCTTGCGCAAGGTATCCGTGTCGACTCCGGAATCCGGCTCCTCCCGCGCCGCTGGCTGTGGCAACGGGATGCCGTACCTTTCGGCAATAAAGCGCACGGCTTCGGGGAAGGATATCTGTTCGATCAGGGACACAAACTTGAAAATGTCGCCTCCTATGCCGCATCCGAAGCAATGAAAGATCTGCTTGTCTTCGCTGACGTTGAAGGAGGGTGTTTTCTCGGTGTGGAAAACACACCGCGCAACGTGGTTGCGCCCGCGCTTTTTCAGGGCCACATACTCGGAAATCAGCGAGACAATGTTGACGGAGTTCCGCACCTCGTCAAGCACGCCGTCGGAATACAAAGGCATACCGGTACGCTCAAGTTTATTTGTGGTGAAATGATAGCAGAGTGAACGGGAAATGCCAGTCCGCAGTAACCGACATCCGACCTCAGACTTCCGACCTTGCAAAGCAGGAGACAGGAGACAGAAGTCAGGAGACAGGAGTCAGGAGACAGGAGACAGGAGTCAGGAGACAGGAGACAGGAGTCAGGAGACAGAAGTCGGAAGAGATCGGACCGCGCTAAATAGTTGCTGTCGCGAAACTCATTGTGCGACCCGTGGCGCTCGCCGGGTTGATGTCATATGTGGGGACGGGCTTTGGCCCGTGCCTCCAGGTCAACGACCACGACAAGACCAATTTCATGAGCGTAATTCGTTTGATGTCAATGGGATGTGTGCATTGAGACATCGACCTCTATTTCATGTGAGCCGGGCACGGGCTAAATCCTGCCCACACATGATCGCTCTGGTTGACGCATGAATCAGCTCCAAAAGGGAGTTTCGGGACAGAAACCAAATAGGATTTGCTGGCTGGAATACCTTCTGGATATCGGGGTTCCAATCTCCATGGGCAGGTGCCAGACTTTTAGGATTGACCTTTTTCCGGCTTCTGACTCCTGACTCCTGTCTCCTGAATTCCAGCAGCCGCCAATGCCAAACACGGTCGGAGGTCGGAGGTCGGAGGTCGGACTGCGGTCTTTTGCGGTTGATGAGGCTGGCGACGAAGCCGGCGCCGAAACCATTGTCGATGTTCACCACGGTCACGTTCGAGGCACAGCTGTTCAGCATCGCCAGCAACGCAGTGAGCCCCCCGAAGGAGCTGCCATAGCCGATGCTGGTGGGTACTGCGATC
>CAYGWQ010000418.1:0-3835 GCA_964353465.1 uncultured Acidobacteriota bacterium
GCGTCAATTGATCGAAGCGATTGATGCGCGCCGAGATCCGAATTCAGGCTCCTGATCTTCACGTCCTGCACGAAGCCTCCCGTTCCAGATCTGACGCCCTGATTTGTCCACCTGCGTAAGGACAAATGTTGCCCTGGTAATCGCCGTCTTTGGCCATCCGGCACAATGGAATATGCCACCTATGTGAAAAAACTTGCTGTCTGCGTGTCAAATCCGTTCAAAGTGCCATCTTGCCAGTCGTCAAAAGAGAGTGGAAGAAATTGGCCTCGGTCAATAATGACAAACAAATGTCCATCCCAAACATCAAAAGGACAGAACATGAATAGACGAAAGGCAATTGGAGCAATGTTCACTGCGGCCGCGGTGTCTTCCGTACTCCGTCCGGGACGACTCCTCGCGCAAGAGACGGGCACGAACGCCATGGCCGCGAAAGGGAACACGATTTATCTTCATCCGGCGAGGGGGGCGGATACGAATTCCGGAGCGAAAGATAACCCGCTTCGCACCCTGGCTGAAGCCGCGCGGCGCGTCAACCAAAGCAATGGCCAGCGTGCGATGACGATCGTCCTCTCCGAGGGGATCTATGCCGTCGGCGAGACGACCTTACTTAAGCCCGAGCGCAGGTCATTCTCCAAGACAGAGCGATTGACCATCCGCGCCGAAGTGCTTCCAGACGACCCCGAATGGAATACGGGCTCCATGCCCACGCTCATCCACACCATGCCCATCTCACCGACGTGGAACGGACGGCCCGACCCTCTGGGCGGAGCGGCAGACGGCATGATGATCGAAACCAGCCACGTTACGATTCAGGGCCTGAAAATCCTTGGCTTGCCAGTGGTTGAAACCCCAAAGCCGGGGCTCATCAGACGCCTTTACGGTATCAGCCGACTCCGCCGGGATCTTGAGGATCTGGAAATCGCACAGTGCCTGTTTGCAGGCGATGAGGTGACCAACCCCAACCACGTGTCGATCATCGCGAATGGGAATGGAGTAGACCTGCACCACTGCATCTTTCGTGGAATGAAGATCTCCGTTGTCTACTGGACTGGCGGCAGCGGCGGCCACGCGATGAGGAACTGCATTTGCGACGGCGTGTACGGGAGCGGGGTCTGGACGGCGGGCATTAAGGACGACTTCGACTATCGCAACAACGTCATCATGAACAGCAATTATGTCTGGACCTATCAAGGCGGGGCTTCGGCCCTGGCGGACGCCGGCGGTCGTGGTGGGAGGCAGGCTGCTCCTCCACAGGCAAAGCAGCAGGAACGTATACACTATAAAGTTGTCGACAGCTTTTTCGCCAACAACCGGAGGCTCACCGGATCCGGCACGGGAGCCAGGCTCGAATACCAGGACATCGATTCGTCGTTCCTCGAAATGGTCGGAACGAAGGTCACGGATCAATCGGTCGTGCTGGAACGGGACCAGACCAAGCGGAACTACCTGCATCCGGTCGCCGGATCGGAAGCGGCCAAGATTGGCGCCGGCCTTTTCCTGAAGCCGACGGTGTGACCTGGAATCGCATTCCTGGCTTTGCCAATATCGATCCTGCGATTTTCGCAGAGCCGTCAGGGATTTTATGCGCACCGATGAAACGCTAAATGTCTTGCTGTCTGCACTGAAGGCGGAGAGCGAAGCAGCGGCGAACATCTCGTTCCCTGAGGATACAGCAGGGAAATGGCACCTGTTGCGAGCATTGATGAATATTCGCCGGCCCATCCCCATTCGCCCAGAATTGCTCGAATTGCAGGACCAGCTCCTTTCGGCCCAGCGTGAGGCAAAAGGTGTAACCGGACTTGAAGCCTTGCCATCCGTCCTAGCGGAATTCCCCGGCACGCGGATGCCGTTTACTGAGCGCCTTTTCCTTTGGCGAGGCGATATCACCACCCTGGCCGTGGATGCGATTGTCAACGCGGCTAATGATCGGCTCCTGGGTTGTTTCATTCCCCACCACCGCTGCATCGATAATGCGATTCATTCGGCCGCGGGAATTCAGCTGCGCCTGGAATGCAATGAAATCATGCGGTCGCAGGGTCATGCCGAACCTACCGGGCAGGCAATAATCACCCGAGGGTACAATCTGCCGGCGCGCTACGTGCTGCACACCGTCGGCCCGATCATAACTGATCATGTGACGGAAGAGCAGAGCCGTCTGCTGGCCTCCTGTTACATTGCCTGCCTCAATCTGGCTGTCCAGTACTCTGATATCCGGAGCGTGGCTTTTTGTTGCATCTCTACCGGAGAATTCCGCTTTCCAAGGAGCCTGGCGGCCGAAATTGCCGTTCAGACGGTGTGCGACTGGATGAAACGATGCCACGGCCGGATTGAAAAGGTCGTTTTTAATGTATTCACGCAGGAAGACCATGACATCTACGCAGGACTATTCCGCAAGCATTGAAGCAGCGGCTAGCGCCCTGGCCGAGGCTGACAATGTCCTCATTGGCGCGGGGGCTGGGCTTTCCGCGGCAGCTGGACTGAATTACCAGGATTCGCGTCTCTTTCAAGACTGGTATCCCCAGTTCGTCGAGCTCGGATACCGGAATATTTGGGATGCGATTGTCCATCATTGGAGTCCGGACGGAGGAAATCGACAGCAGTTCTGGGCCTTTTGGGCGACTCATATCCAGAAAATCCGGTATGATGCAGGGCCGGGCAAACTCTACCTGGATCTCCACCGGCTGGTGAGGGATAAATCCCACTTTGTCATCACCACTAATGTCGACGGTCAGTTTAAGAAGGCCGGATTCGACCCGCACCGCATGTTTACCCCTCAGGGCGATTATGGCACATTCCAATGCGCCAAGCCCTGCCGGAACATCCTGTACGACAACCGCGAGATGGTTCAACGGATGCTTGCAAACCTGGAAGACTCAAGACTGAGTGTTCGTGAGGAAGATATCCCACGCTGTCCCAACTGCGGCGGATACATGGAGCGCAACCTGCGGCGTGATGATCACTTTGTTGAAGCTCCCCACATGGAGAAACAGCGCGATTACGCGGATTTTGTCAACCGCTCCACCGGCGGGAAACTCGTTCTTCTGGAGTTGGGGGTTGGATTTAATACCCCTGTTATCATCCGCTGGCCGTTTGAACGGATCACCGCGCAACACCCGCACGCCACGCTGATACGCATCAATCTCGAGGACGCCCGTGTTCCCGGCGAGATCACAGCAAAGTCCATCGCGTTCAAGCAGGATATCGCCCAGGTGATGCAAGCTCTGGCAAGCCGGAGTCAGCCATAATAGAATCAGCCTTCCTCTTCGTAAATGACATTGTCCGGATTCACGTTGACCAGCTTTTCCGCATCAAGGAGTTTCACCTTCAGCCTGATCCGGCGTTTGCACACCCTTATGACTTCACCTGGAATCCGCCGTACTCCACAGCCAACGACGAATGAACGTTTCTTGGAATAGAGCCAGATCACGCGATCGCCAGGTTTCATTTCAATCCTCTCAATCCGGAGCATGCAGAATCGTCTCCTTCCTCGGCGGCCTGGCAACGGTTCCACTCATCACGCATCTTCGTGATCCATTCCGAGTTGGCCTTGACCTGAGCATGGTGCTGTAACTCGCTGGCAATGTCGTACAGCTCTGCAAGGCTCCGGGCGCATGAAGGTGCTTTGCGCCGTGCATCCGCCCGACGCCATCCGCAAGATCCTTGACTGCCTCGGCCTGCCGTCCCGGCCCCCGCCGATTGCCCGGGCATCGCCGGCTATCGATGATCCGTACTTCTCATAGCCCTTTTGCCGGGCCTGGGTCGAGGTGTGCAAAGATCCGTATTCCCCGAGGCGGTTTGGTCGTAAAATCAACGATCAGGCGAGGTTTGGCAGCGA
>CAYGWQ010000419.1:0-3782 GCA_964353465.1 uncultured Acidobacteriota bacterium
CCGCCGCGGCGGCCGCCGCCGGGGCCACCCGCGCCTCCCCTGCCCCCACCGCGGCCTCCGCCAGGCTGCTGCGCGAACGTAGTCGGGGTGATGCCCATATTCCACATCAGCTGGTTTAGGCCCGATGTATTCGTGCCTTTGGTCTCTGCCACGACGCGCGCCCCCTGGAGGATCTGAACGGTCACCTCGCCGGCAGCCGGCGCCTTCTGATAGTAATTGATGACGATCCCGTTCGGCTCGCTGGGCCCCGCGAAATTAGTCGAAGCCGATACAGGCTGGATGCGGGTAATCCACTTAACCTTGGGCTCGACTTCAAACAGGTAGAAGTCTTGCCCAAGCACCTGCGGTTCGAGTTCCTGGAGAGGCGTGATGTCGGTGATAAAGATTCCGCGGCCGTGCGTGGCCACGATCAGGTCGTTCTCCCGCGGGTGGATTGCCAGATCGTAAACCGGCTGGGTGGGCATGCCTTTCATCTCGGTCCAAGTTGTCCCGCCGTCGATCGAGACATACAGGCCGAAGTCAACACCGGCGAACAGCAGATTCGGGTTCTTCGGGTCCTCGATAACGACGTTGACGGCCTTGTTCGGCAAGTTGCCTGCGATCGAGGCCCAAGTCATGCCGAAGTCCGTGGTCTTGAAAATGAAGGGGCGGAAATCATCATGCCGGAAGCCGGTATAGCTGACATAGGCGGTTCCCGGCTGGTGCCTGGAGGCGACCACATGGCTGACCCAATAGCCCGGATTTCCCTTGATGTTCTCGTTGAGCTTCGTCCAGCTCTTCACGTCGTCCAGGTTCTTGGTGACCCACACATTGCCGTCGTCGGTGCCCACCCACATCAGCCCCCTGACAATCGGCGATTCGTCGATTGAGGTAATGGTGCAGTACTGAATGTTGCCGTCACCACCTTTGCCGGTCGGCATCTTACTCGCGTCATTGGTCGTCAGGTCCGGGCTTGCTTCCACCCATGAATCACCGCGCGAAACCGATCTCAACAGCTTGTTCGCCGCGTGGTAGATTACATTGGGGTCGTGCGGTGACACGAGAATGGGCGCCAGCCAGTTATATCGCAGCGTCTGGTCACGGTGGCCGATGCCCTTCGACTCTCCGGTGTAAAGGTCGGTCCGGGAGATGGACCCGAACTGCGACTCGTTGTAAAGGTAGCGGTTGGTTACCAGGTCGACGACGTTGTACATGCCGTCGCCGCCGCCCACCCTCTGCCAGTCTTCGAAGACGATCGGGTCGCCTCCCCTCTTGGAGCTCGGTCCGCGCACGGATCCATTATCCTGCAGTCCTCCGTGGACGTTGTAGGGGTACTGCATGTCATACCCGACGTGGTAAAGCTGCGCCAGTGACAATTCATCGGGGTGATACCAGTTCCTGCCGCCGTCGTAAGTGATCCCCATGCCGTGGTCATAGCCGAGCAATATGTGATTGGAGTTCTTCGGATCGATCCATAATGCATGGTTGTCGCCACCGAACCGGAAGGGGGAGGCCCAGGTCTTGCCGCCGTCCGTCGAATGGGTCACGCCGACGCTCAGCACATATACGTGATTCACATCGTTCGGATCGACGCGGATCTGCATGTAGTAATAGCCGGGTCCGCCTCCGATCGCCTGCCCATCGGGGCTGACCTTGCGCTATGTCTTGCCGGCATCATCGCTCCTGTACACTTCCTCGCCGATCATCTTGGCACTCGACTGGCCGGCGCGCAATTCCTTCAAGCGCTCTTCGTCGGACATTCCCGGCTTATTGGCATTCTCGATATTCGCGTAAACGATATCCGGGTTGGAAGGTGCGACATCGATACCAATGCGGCCGAGCATGCCGCCCGGCAACCCGTTGGTGAGCTTTGTCCAGGTTGCGCCGGCGTCGATAGTCTTGTAGATGCCGCTCCCCGGCCCGCCGAGGTTGAACGTCCAGGGCTTGCGCTCCTTGTCGTAGGAGGCGGCATACAACACCCGCGGATTTCTTGGATCCATCACGACATCGCAGACCCCTATCGCACGATCGCCTATCTTTACATCGAGCGACTTGGCCCAGGTTTTGCCGCCGTCGACGGTTTTGAAGAGCCCTCTTTCAGGATTCTCGCTATACAGATGGCCGAGCGCCGCCACGTAGACAATGTCAGCATTTCTGGGGTCGATGATAATGCGGCCGATGTGGTGGCTTTCCTTGAGCCCCACATTCGTCCAGGTCTTGCCGCCGTCCGTCGATTTGTACACGCCGTCCCCCCAATAGGTGCTGCGGGAGGTCGTGGCCTCGCCGGTCCCGACCCAGACGATGTTGGGATTGGCCGGAGCAACGGCAATGTCTCCGATCGAAATGACCGGTTGGTTGTCGAAGATAGGTTCCCACGTAATGCCGTTGTTCACGGACTTCCACAGGCCGCCGGATCCTGTGGCTGCGTAGATGGTGGTCGGCTCGATCTCTGGGACCGCAAAATCAACAAAGCGACCGCTCTGGCGGGTCGGACCGATGTTGCGGAAAACGAAAGCCTTCAGGACATCGGGCGTCAGCGCTTGTGCCCCGAGGTCGGATGCCAGGATAAGAGCGGACAGCGCAATCAACACCACGCTGCCGAGGATCTTTGGACGTGCCTGTTTAATTTTGGACAGCTCCTTTGATAAATGCATTTGTATCGAACGTCTGCCTGATTGAGCAAGCTGGAAATGCACAGTGCGAAGCCCGGCCGACGATCCCTCCCAAGGCCATCACTCGCTCTTTCGCAACCGGATGGACTTGTATAAACCGGAATCGATGTCTCGCTGGATTTCGGGTGAGACTTCGCCCGGAAGCCAGACGCCGTCAGAGCACTCGCAGATAAGAAACGTTCTTCCAAATGCCCTGACCCTGGTACCCTTTTCCTTCCCGCTGCACTCCAGGCCGGCGACGACGTGACCTGGGCCTCTCAGCAGGATGACCTCCGAACCGCGGCCATTGTCGGCCAGCGATGCAAACAGAAGGGATTTTGTATCGCAATCGCCGTATCCTGCGGCTAATGCCTCCAGGGGCGGCAGAAACCCGAAGGTACACCGGCCCGCCCTCTCATCAGGGGGTTTGCGATAGGGGATCTTCTGCACGAAGGCGAGCGCCGCTTTTGCCGGCGGGTCTTTGGGATTAGCGCCTGCAGCGAGGCGCCTGGCATGGGGCTGCATCCGCTTCAGGTTCCACCGCCACAGTTTTCCCAGATCCACGGTCACATGGGTCTCATCGATCAGCACAAGTCCCCGCGAAATGAGCTTGTTCCTGCGGGCTTCGAGCGCCGCCTTGGCCTGCTTGTCTATCTCCGCCTGGGCCTGTTGTTTGAGGTGGGCCATCAGCTGAGGATCACGAGCCTGCTCCGACGTATAGGTTATCTCGCGCTGCAGGCGGATCTCAAACGGCTTCATATCTTCAGGATCCGCGCCGAATTCAGCTTCGGAGGCTGCCAAGTCCGCCCGTGGTATTTCGAAACGGCATTTTCTTTGCACACGTGCGAAATCCTGCCATGCATATTCGCTGATAATGACTCCCGCCGGCCTGCCGGTCGCAGGCATTTTCTGCATACGCCACACCCTGCATGGAGGGGAATCGGCAGTGGCAAAGATTGTCAGGAGGGAACAAAGCGCAACGATAAGGTGAGATCCCACGAATTGACCTCCTGGTCAAAAAATGCTTGCCCCGCGGCTATGAAGCGTGAAGCGCATTGGAGTGCGGCGCCGGTGCCAGCACCTTATGCGGAACTGGGCACGGTACTTCGTGTGCCGCACCTTCGGCGCTCACGAATCAAAACTCGGCGTATC
>CAYGWQ010000420.1:0-3769 GCA_964353465.1 uncultured Acidobacteriota bacterium
TTCTCTACATTTTTGATGAGCCGACCACCGGCCTCCACTTTGACGACATCCGGAAGCTATTAACCGCCTTCGACAAGCTGATTCAGTCCGGGAACTCTGTTGTGGTCATAGAACATAATCTGGATGTCATCAAGAGCGCCGACTGGGTGATCGATCTCGGCCCGGAAGGGGGAGTTGCAGGTGGCCGGATCCTGTTTGAAGGCTCTCCGGACGATTTGATCCGGAATCCCGATTCCTACACGGGGCGATTTCTGAAGGAATACATGACCGCGAAATCAGGTGTCAGCCAATAGCAAACCCGGGGATTGAAAGCAGGCCGGTGGCAGCACGCGGCTGTGCGGCGGATTTGCAGGATGCCGCGACTGCGATTTCTTGAATCTCCGGCTGTCAAGCGGTATGATGGATTTGCCCCTGCAATGTTGGTGATGGCAAACTTTGTTTGAGCCAACATTCTATTTGACGGGAGCCCAGGTCGCTTCGCGGTGAGCGAGCTTTTCCTTCGGGAACTTGATTGCCTAATGCGGAGTGCAGGGCACCCCCTTGGTGACAAGGTTCAAATAGACGATGCCACACGGCGGCGCGGGGGCCTTTTTTTTGCCGGGCTCGGAGCACTGCCGCTGCACTCCATGGATGCTGGGTCCTCCCGGCGCATCGGGCTGGTGTGCCGGGTTTTTCGGCAGAAACCAGATGGGATGGAACATGCGCGTATTGTTCATCGGGGACATCTTCGGCAAGCCCGGGAGGAAAGCTCTCTTTGAAAAGCTGCAGGCGCTGATCCAGGCACACCGCATTGATTTCTGCATCGCCAACGTTGAAAATGCGGCCGGCGGTTTTGGGGTTACTCCTCAGATTATCAGCGAATTCCTTGATGCCGAGATCGATGTTCTCACCTCCGGCAATCATGTCTGGGACAAGCGCGCCATTCTTCCCTATCTCTCTCAGCAGCCCAGACTGCTGCGTCCCCACAACTATCCGCCGGCAGCGCCCGGGACAGGACTGTTCGTCGGCGACAGCCGATGCGGCGTGCGCGTTGCGGTGCTCAACCTGCAGGGGCGTGTGTACATGCCTGCTCTCGACTGTCCTTTTGCCGTGGGGGAAGCCGCGGTGGAAGAGGTGCACAGGCAGACCAAGATTGTGCTTGTTGATTTTCATGCCGAGGCAACATCGGAAAAGCAGGCGTTTGCCTGGTATATGGACGGGCGCGTCAGCGCTGTGGTCGGCACTCACACCCATGTTCAGACAGCCGATGAACGGATCATGCCCCGCGGCACCGCCTACATCACCGACCTCGGAATGACCGGGCCCTACGACTCCGTCATCGGGTCCATACCTGACCTGGCGTTGGAGCGCTTTCTCAAGCAGATGCCGGCCCGCCTGGAGCCTGCAACGGGAAACCTGCGGTTCTGCGGGGCTGTTGTTGAAATCGAAGAGAGCAGCGGTCTGGCGACGTCGATATCCCGCATCAATATCCCCGTCTGACTGAAAAAAGAAGACAGAAGACAGGAGACAGAATCCAGAGGAGTCCGGTGGGACTGGAAACCAACGGTTTCTCCCTCCTGGCCTGCCGATCCGGCGAAGTGGATGCCCCGGTAAACGCTGGCTGTTCCCCACATGTGAGACTGTTGGTCTGGGCTGGCCTCTCATTCCTTATGGATCCCTCATGAGGCCCGAAGGGCCGTCATTAAATAGGCCCGGCCGTCAGGCCGGGATTAGGATGGTAGAAAACCGAGCGCTGAAGGCGCGGCACTTAATGATGCGTTTTCGGTTGAGTGCCGCGCCTTCAGCGCTCATGCTATCGAAATCTCTAACCCCGGCCTGACGGCCGGGGCTATTACCTGGCGGCCCTTCGGGCCTCGGCGCCGAATGAGCAAATAGACTCCAGTCGATGGCAAGAGGCATCATGCACCCTCAGTCTCACGTGTGTCCTGAGGTCAGCGGTAAACGCCCTGTAATTTTGGTTCTCGATACCCATCTACCGGGGAGCTTATTCTGTCTTCTGTCTCCTGACTTCTGTCTCCTGATTTTTAACCGCATCCAGCGCCTCACTCCCGCGGCCCGGATAGATGTCCTAGATTGGATCAGCAGAGGAAACGGTCCAGCATCGAAACACAGGCAAGCGAGTGCCGGCTCACGAAATCATCCATTTCCTTTAGCGTATCTTTGGAGCGGAGCAATTCGTCGGTAATGCTCAGGGCTGCCAGCACAGCGACTTTCAAGGTATCCACGGAGCCCGAGGAAGCTGCCAGTTCCCTCATGCGTTTGTCCAGGTGGGCACATAGGCATCGCAGCCGTTCGGTATCGCCGCTGGTGCGCAAATCATATTCCCGGTCGTAGATCTTGACGTGGACAACGCCGGATTGCGGATCACTCATTGTACTCTCCGCTGCTGGCGGCGTAACTGCCCGCAGAACTATCTTACCTCTAAGGTTGCCAGAAGACTCAGGGCTTTTTCCACCCGTTCACGCAGTGCTTCGCGCTCCTTCTGGAGCTGAATGAGGCTTTGGTTGACGCCTGCCTCATTCCGGTGCAGAGCCTCAATCTCAGCCTTGATTTTCTGGTTCTCGGCCTGCAGGGTTTCGTTTTCCTTGCGGATAGCCTTGAATGCCTCGACGACCCGGAAGATTTTATCTTCGAGATGGCTGAAGCGCTCAAGCCCAGTAAGCTCCAGTTGTGTCTTGTTCTCGTTCATGTTCCCCTATCTGAGTTCAGCGCCGAAGCTGTTTTGTAGAAGATTGATGATAGTATCGCTGAAGTTCTGCACGCGGTCAACGACCAGAGTTCCCTCCCGATCCAGGAAGGTCAGGCGAAGGGTCATGCCGACCTTGCCCGCGGGAATCTGGTCTCCCTCGTAAACGTCCATCAATTCCAGAGCCGCCAGTTCACCAATCCCGAGGCCCAGGATTGCCAGGCGTAGGGCTCCAAAGCTGAATTCCCGGGTGACCACAATCGACAGGTCGCGTTCCACGCTTGGGAAACGTGCCAGCGGTTTGAACTGGATCGGGGGAAAGAGATATGGGTAGAGCCCCTGAAAATCAATCTCGGCGATATACACCGTCTGCTTCAGTTTGAACTCCTCTTCGAGGGCCGGGTGCATGGCGCCCAACACACCGAGGCATTTGCCATCGACCAAGAGAGCAGCGGACGAAGCTTCGTTCAGCCAGCTGGGAGCCGGAGCAGGAACGACTTCGGGCGGAGCGCAGCGGAGTCCGGCCAGGAGCGCCATGACGGCGCCCTTCAGGTGATAGAAGTCATACTCTGCACCCGGATTGCGCCAGTTTCGTCCGGTGCTTCCGCCAGTCCCAACCATTGCCAGTGCGTTGCGTTCGGAAACGGCTCCATCGGTGCTGCGCCGGAAAATCTTCGCGATCTCGAATATCCGCACCTGGCGTTGATTGTGGTTGAAGTTGTGCTTCACGGTCTTCACCAACCCTGGAGCCAGGGAGGCTCTCAGGAAATGGGTTTCTGCCGTCAGCGGATTGCGGATCTCCAACGGCAGCCCATCGGACAGGGGGAAGCGCCGGTGATCCTGCTCGCCTGCGAAGCTGAGACTCATGATCTCGCTGAAGCCCAGGCCGCGCATGATGTTTCTTGCGGCCTGCTCGATGGGATGAACAGGGGAAGATTGTCCTGCGCTCTTGCAGGCAGGAATCGTGGCGGGGATGTTCTGGTAGCCGTAGAAGCGGGCGATCTCTTCAATAAGATCGGCTTCCAGTTCCATGTCAGCCCGGTAGGATGGGCACTGGACCAGCCATTTCCCCTTCCCTTTGCG
>CAYGWQ010000421.1:0-3767 GCA_964353465.1 uncultured Acidobacteriota bacterium
CGAAGGACCGGCACATGTTTTATGTGCCGCACCTTCGGCGCTCATGCCAATTGCTTGCAAGCCCCGGCCTCACGGCCGGGGCTATTATCTGCCGCCTCTTCGAGGCTCCTTGGCTCCGCGCGTCCGTGGTGAGGTCTCTTTGGTTGCGGCTATGCTGCACCGTGTATTTCGTGGTTCTTGTTTTGGATCAGATCGGAAATGGTCAAATCCGGCAGGGATCAGCGGCTGCGATGTTGTTCCGGGCGCAGCAGACCAGACTACGCCGTGCTCCGGGCGCAACCTCCCGATTCGGCTGATGGGCGGAAATGCTGCGGGGTAAGCTTTCTCAAAACCCGCCGCTTTCCTGGCGGAGACGGCAAAAAGCAACTCGAAATCCTCACCGCCATGCAATGCGAGCGCCAACGGATCGCATCGCCAACGGCGCGCTTGCGAAAAGATGGGAAGTTTGTCACCCCAGATTTCCGCTCCGGTGCCGGAGGCTGCGCACAGCCGGGGCAGATCCATGGACAAGCCATCACTCAAGTCCATCATGCACCTGACAAAGCGGCTCCGGGCCAGCCAGCTGCCCACTTCACAGCGCGGTTCAGGCACGCGATGGGATTGAAGGGCTTTGCGCTCTGCGGCGTTCCTCCCGTGAATGAGGCCGTGCCGGAGGAGGGACAGCCCTGCGGCAGCCCGGCCCAATACTCCTGTTACATAAAGGAAATCTCCGGGCCGGCCGCCGGACCTGGAGACAGGTCGCCTGTCCGAGGTTTCCCCAATCGCGGTGATGACAGTCTGGATGCCGGCGAGAGACCGCGATAAATCTCCGCCGATCAAGATCGCTCCATGCCGTTTTGCCAGGGCGCACATGCCGCGATAAAAGCCTTCAATCCAAGGGATGCCGACATCCTGGGGCAGGCCGAGGGCAACCGTAAAGAAACGCGGCATCGCGCCCATGGCAGCCAGGTCGCTCAGATTAACGGCGAGGGACTTGTGTCCCAATTGGGCGGGGGTTATCCAGCTCCTGCGAAAATCGACATCTTCCAGGAGCATATCCGTAGTGATGACCAGATATTCGAGAGCGCCTCGCGGATGCAGGATAGCGGCATCGTCACCGATCCCTTTGACCAGAGATGGACTTTTTGCTCCGAAGCGCGTGCTGAGCAGGCGCACGATCCGGTCTTCATCCATTTCGTGCATTTCCGCATTCTTCCGAGACGTCAGACCAGAGCGTGCTTCAGCACCTCGGTCATCCGGTCCACCAGAATCACTTTGAAATCCCTGCGTAATTCTTTAGGGATCTCTCCCAGGTCCTTCTTATTGGGTCGGGGGAGAATCACGATGCGGATCTTCTCTCTGTGTGCAGCGAGCACTTTCTCCCTGATGCCGCCAACGGGGAGTACGTTGCCGCTTAGAGTGATCTCTCCTGTCATGGCGATGGACTTGTTCACCGGTCGCCCGGTGCAGGCGGAAAAGAGGGCGGCGGTCAGGGTAACGCCGGCTGAGGGGCCGTCCTTGGGGATTGCGCCTTCGGGAATATGAATGTGGAAATCATGGGACGAGAAAAAGTCGTCCTGGATACCATATGCACGTG
This sequence comes from uncultured Acidobacteriota bacterium, assembly GCA_964353465.1. Classification (GTDB taxonomy): domain Bacteria; phylum Acidobacteriota; class UBA6911; order UBA6911; family UBA6911; genus JAFNAG01. The sequence continues at coordinate 1,577 of CAYGWQ010000421.1, forward strand.
CGTGGGCGCGAGTGTAACTCAAGGCGGCCTGTGCCGACTCCTTCATGACGTCTCCCATCTGGCCGGTCAGGATCAGCGATCCCTTGCCTGCCATGGCCTGGGCTTCGACGTAGAGGACGTCACCCCCTACCGGAGTCCATGCCAGTCCGGTTGCGACGCCCACTTGATTGCGCGCCAGGTGCTCGCCGGGCAGAATCCGCTGCGGACCCAGATATCGATGGAGACTGGCGCTGCTCAGAACCACGCGCTTACGGTGTCCCATGGCAAATTTCATGGCCACCTTCCGGCAGATCGCTGCGACTTCGCGTTCGAGATTGCGCAGGCCGGCTTCTCGGGTATAGCCCCGAATGATCTGGACGATCACCTCGTCCGGGAATGTAATGTCCTCCGTGCTCAGCCCGTGCGCTGTCAGCTGCTTCGGGATCAAGTGCCGCTTCACGATCTGAAGCTTCTCCAGTTCCGTATAGCCGGAGAGCGCGATGATCTCCATGCGGTCGCGGAATGCGGGCTGGATCGTGTCGAGAACGTTGGCGGTCGTGATGAAGAGCACGTCCGACAGATCGAATGAAACCCCCAGGTAATTGTCCCGGAATGCATCGTTCTGCTCCGGGTCCAGGACTTCCAGCAGGGCGGAAGACGGATCGCCGCGAAAATCTGCACCGATCTTGTCCACCTCGTCCATCATGAAAACGGGATTCCTGGTTCCAGCCTGATGCAGGCTCTGAATAATCCTGCCGGGCAGTGCGCCTACATACGTGCGCCGGTGGCCCCGGATTTCAGCTTCATCGTGCATGCCGCCGAGGCTCGCGCGCACGAATTTTCTCCTCAAGGCACGAGCGATGGACTTGCCAAGGGATGTTTTCCCGGTTCCGGGCGGGCCGACAAAACAAAGGATCGGGCCCTTGGTATCTTTTTTCAGCTTGCGCACGGCGAGGTGTTCGAGGATCCGCTCCTTGATTTTCTCGAGGCCGTAGTGGTCCTCGTTCAGGATCTTGCGTGCCTTGTGAAGATTCAGGTTATCTTCCGTCTGGACACTCCATGGTAGTCCGACCATCCAGTCGAGATAGGTGCGCAGAGTGGCTGTCTCGGCCGATTCGGGATTCATGCGCTCCAGCCGGCGCACCTGGACGTCGAACTCCGTGCGCGCTTCCTTGGGCATTTTGATTTCATCGGCTTTCTTCTGGTAGCGCACAATTTCCTCTGCCAGCTCGTTTCCTTCGCCCAGCTCAGATTGGATGGCCTTGAGCTGCTGGCGCAGGTAGTACTCACGCTGTCCCTTCTCGATCTCATCCTTTGCCTGAATGTTGATCTTCTGCTGGACGGTCAGAAGTTCGATTTCGCGGGTGAGCAACTCGTTGATCCTGCGCAATCTTTTTGCGGGATCGAGTAAGGCCAGGACCTCCTGGGCATCTTCGATCTTGAGGGTCAGATTCGATGCGGCCAGATCCGCGAGGCGCCCGGGGTCTTGCAGGTTCGAGGCGACCACCATGATCTCCGGCGCGATGCTTTTCCCCAGCGTGGCCGCCTTTTCGAGAGCCGCCTTCACGTTGCGCAGCAAGGCCTCGATCTCCAGGCTGGAGGTTTCGGGAATCGTCTCATCGAGCACTTTGACCTTGGCTTGCAGAAATGACAAACCTTCCGTCCAATCCTCCACCTGCGCGCGCGCTATTCCCTGGACCAGAACGCGGACTCCCTGATCCGGCATTTTGAGCATGCGAATGACCATGCCCACAGTGCCGACATCAAACATTTCTGCCGGCGTGGGGCTTTCCACTTCCGCGTCGCGCTGGGTCAGCAGCAGAACCATGCGGTTCTGCGCCAGCGCCTGGTCCACGGCATGGATGGCTTTGTCGAACGTCACCATGAGCGGCAGGATCATGTACGGAAAGGTCACTACATCCCGCAATGGCAGTACCGGAAGCTGCTCCGGAACATGAATATGTTCATGCTGACCGACATCCTCTTCTTTGGTCGTTACGTCTGGTTTCAAATCCGCTGACGGCATAATCGATTCGCTATCCTTTCGCCTGCTCCCCAGGCTAACAATCGCACAGCGCCGCATCCCTCCGCGGCTGAAATTCATGGATCATGCCCACTCGTGCCGATCCCTTTGCAAGCCGTGAAGTTTCACTCCTGCTTCCTTGCAACCGGGATCTCAATCATCATGCCGCGCCGGTCCTCGATCCTCGGC
>CAYGWQ010000422.1:0-3731 GCA_964353465.1 uncultured Acidobacteriota bacterium
TCACCTGAAGACCGCCGGCCGCGAAAACTGGCCCAAGATGGACCAGGTAATCGCGCGGGTCGAGAAGGCGCGATCCGAGGGACTGCAGATCACCGCCGATGTCTATACCTATCCGGCGGGATCGACGGGACTGAACTCGACCATGCCGCCGTGGGTGCAGGACGGGGGCTTCGAGGCATCGATCCGGCGCATGAAAGATCCGGCCATCCGCAAACGGATCGCGCGCGAGATGCGCGAGTCCCGCGACGGCTGGGAAAACATGTATCTGCAGGCTGGATCACCGGACAAGATCCTGCTGGTCGGATTCAAAAGCGAAAGACTGAAACCGCTCACGGGCAAGACCCTGGCAGAAGTCGCGAAAATGCGGGGCAAGTCCCCGGAAGAGACCGCGATGGATCTCATCGTCGAGGACAACAGCCGCATCGCGACCGTGTATTTCAGCCAGTCGGAAGAGAACTTGCGCAAGAAGATCGCGCTGCCCTGGGTCAGCATCTGTTCGGATTCCCCCTCCCTGGCTCCCGAGGGCGTCTTTCTGAAATCCAGCGTACATCCGCGCGCCTACGGCAGCTTCGCACGGCTGCTGGCAAAGTTCGTGCGCGAGGAAAAGGTGATCACACTGCAGGAGGCGATCCGCAAGCTGGCCGCGTTGCCTGCCGATAACCTGAAGCTCGACCGCCGCGGCCGGCTCCGCGAGAACTACTTTGCAGACGTAGTGGTTTTTGATCCGGAAAAGATCCAGGATCATGCCACCTATGAGAATCCTCACCAATACGCCACCGGGATGATCCACGTCTTCGTCAACGGCGTGCAGGTGCTGAAAAACGGGGACCACACCGGAGCGAAGCCCGGGCGTTTTGTCCGCGGCCCGGGGTGGAATCGGCGCAAGACCTCCGGAGGCTAGTCCTTCCGGACGGCGATCTGCACAAAACCGGGGACATCCCCTGTGTTCACAGGAAGGATATTGCGGACTGCGGGAGGCAACATCGCTATGAACAGGAGAGCGTGTTGTTTGATTTTCATTGGGTTGGCATCGGCATCATTATTCCGACTGGCCGGGCTGGATCAGAGCGTGATCCAAGCCGCTGCATACTACTACCGGCACGACGCAAATGGAGAGAGAGTTCCCAAAGTCCTCCATCTGAGCGGATCAGCCTACGAGCGAGGACTGCAGCACGGAAAAGAGCTGCGCCAGGAAATCGCCCGGGTTGTGGGGCTTTGGAAAAAAGACCTCCAGAATCAAACAAAAATGGATCCGGATGTTCTGTTGCAGAAGTTTCTAGCCGAAACCAATTTCGTACCGGCGATCAGGAAATGGACTCCCGACCTTCTCGATGAAATTAGAGGTATCGCGGAAGGCTCGGGCCAGCCCTATCCTACGATTCTGGCTCACCAGCTTGCCGACGAAATCTGGGTCTACATCGACAAAAACAATGCGAATCACTGCAGCAGCCTGGGCGTGGTCCGGAGCGGCTCCCACCCGGCTTTTGTGGCTCAGACCATGGACCTGGAGAGTTTCCGCGACGGCTTCCAGGTCGTCCTGCACATCTCAGAAGGGCCGGCACTTCCCGAGCAGTTCATATTCACTTCAGCCGGATTCATCGCCACCAACGGCATGAACAACCGGTCCATTGCCATCACATGCAATACCCTCATGCAACTCAGCGCAGCGCCGGACGGGCTCCCGGTCGCATGCATCGTTCGCGGCGTATTGGCCAGAACCAACGGCGCGGATGTGCTGGACTTCGTCAAAACAATTAAGCACGCCTCCGGGCAGAATTACATCGTCGGCGTGGGTGACCGTGTCTATGATTTCGAAGCCTCGGCCAACAAGATCGCCGAGTACCGGCCGGTTGCGGACAGCAGTGTCGTCTACCACACGAACCACCCATTGGCCAACGATGACTGGAAGCCATGGCACGAGAAAAGGGCCCGGGCAATGAAGCCTGAAGAGAGAGACCAGGGCAACAGCGAGGTGCGGTTCAGTTCGCTGGCGACGCGGCTGCGAAAGCCCGCGTCTGCCATCGATGAGCGGGTGATCAAGGAGACACTCCGGTCTAAGGATTCGAAAGAACATCCCATATGCGCCCCCCAGGCCGAGGGCGGAAAGGCATTTACTTTCGGTGCGACGATCATGACCCTGTCCGACAAGCCGTATTTCCAAGTGACCATGGGGCCCCCGGACACGAACAAGTTCCTGCGGCTTGATTTTTCGCGGGTCCCGGCGAAATAGGAAATGAAATCCTCGGGAGTGGATGGTAGATTTGGGTCGGCATTCTGAAATTGTTGTCGATTTATTCCAAACCCCGTCCGGCGGCCGGGATCTACTGCGGCCGGGGCTTACTGCGGCGGGACGAATGAGCTGCATTGACTCCGGCCGAGATGGAGACCATGAATCCTGCTGAAATGAAGAAAAAAGATCTGTTGGTGCTGATGGGGAGTCCACGCAAGCGAGGGAACAGCTCCACCCTGGCCATGGAAGCGGTGCGCGGGGCGAAAGAAGATGGCGCGTGCGTGGAGTGCTATCATCTCCATGAAATGAACATCCGCCCCTGCCGGGCTTGCGAGTATTGCCGCAAGGGCGCGGCACGCACATGCAGCCAGGCCGACGACATGCAAATCCTGTATCCCAAGTTGAAGGCAGCGGACGCGCTGCTCATCGCCGGGCCTGTCTATTGGTTCACGATTGGCGCGCAGACCAAGCTTTTCATGGACCGGCTCTATGCGCTCGGGAATGAGGAGGGTTACGGGCTGGTTGGCAAAAAGATCGGCATCATTCTGACCTACGCCGATGAGGACCCGTTCCGTTCGGGCGCCGTCAATGCGCTGCGCGCCTTTCAGGACTCGTTCAATTACGTCGGGGCGGAAATCGTCGGCATGGTATACGGCGCAGCTTCCAAGGCCGGCGAGATCCGGAGCAACCGCGCCCTAATGGCTAAAGCCCTCGAATTGGGCAAAACCCTGGTGCAGCCGTAGGCCCCGGCCGCCGGACGGGGTCCCGGAGCTTATGCCCCCAGCAAGGATATAGCCCACAAACCACGGCGAGGCCCGCCCCCCCAGTAGGCCCCGGCCGCCGGACGGGGTCCCGGAGCTTATGCCCCCAATAAGGATATGTCCCCACAAACCTCAGCGAAGCCCGCTCCCCCAGTAGTCCCGGAGCTTATGCCCCCACTGAGGATATAATCCATTAACCAGGGCGACGCCTGATCGGCCGACAATAATTAGCCCGGCCGAAAGCCGGATACGAACATGGCTGAAGAGTCGTGCGCCAAGTCGCGGCACTCTTCAGGATTCACCTCCCCGAATGAAGCCCGCCCCGAATGTTCAGGCCTTGCTTTTCCCGCCAGAAGAATTATCGTAATGCAGACTCGTCAACACCACTCGCATTCATCCCCCTCGTCCGCGGGCACCCAGTCGATCACCGTACCGCCGCCTTCCTCATAATATGGACTGACCAGACAGTTCATACTCCCTTCACGGGTGACGCGGAACTCGCGTATCTTGAATTTCCTCCCCGAGTGGATGTCACAGCGCTCTTCATCCAACGATGGCAGGGGAAAGAAGGGATACAGAGCCTTGAACACCTGTTCTTTCTTCTCTTCCGGTATGATGTATTCCTCTACTTTGATTCCATTGATAACGCAGGGCTTGGTGGGAAAGGGAAGGCGGAAATCTCCTGCTGATCTCATGTCTTTCTCCTCGATTTTGAGTGACAGCATGACCTGGGGTGCGAC
>CAYGWQ010000423.1:0-3719 GCA_964353465.1 uncultured Acidobacteriota bacterium
GTGGAGGGAGCCAGCCGGCCCGCTTCCAGTATTGCCATAAAGACATCCTCGGGAATGTCACGATCGGCAAAGCGCCGCACGCTCCTCCGCTTGAGAATGATGCCGAGCAGCTTATTCCCTCGCAGAGAGGGAGCAACTCGCGGTCTGCCTGCCAGGATACGCCCGAGGCTCCTGGCGTAATCCAGCATGCTCATCTTCTTCTTCAGCATGACTTAGCATCCCCCTGGTCGGGTCCGGCGCTGTTGCCGGTCACACTTGCCGGCTCTTCCTGGCCCGGCCTGGCGGTCATGGTGAGGAAGCCGCCGAACAAACGATACTCGTCCATGCGGCACGAGTTGATCAGTTTGCCCTCGTAAACCGTCATATCGGGGCAGCTATCACACATATCTGCCCGGCCATCCGGCAAAACGTCTGGAGCCTGAATGATGCCGATGCTCTGCAGATAGAGACCGCTGAAAAGCCGGCCCGGATGACGAAAGACATCCTTGAGCCAGTTGCAGGCGGCTCGACGCACAGCGTTGTCCCAGGGCGAAAGGAGGAACACCTTGGCTCCGATCCGGACCGAGGACAAATAAGCGAGATACGTCCCTTTCCATGCATGATGCCCGGCTTGGGTTAACTCCATTGTCTTCTTGCCGACGGAACCGTACATTCTTTTCTTGGATCCAATCACAGCCCCTGCCAGCCATTTGTAGGATGTGTGGAGAATGCTCCCTCCCAGGTATCCAGAGGGCTCGTATTCGGGGCAGCAATCCTTGATGATCTTGTACACTTCCGGCGATGTGACAAACCTCTCATCAAAACGGTCGCGCGCGTAGCTGAGCTGTCCTAGGTCCACTTCGTGATCGGCATAGTCCCGGGCAACCTGTGTCGCAGTGGTTGCCGTGCGATACGTGATAAAGACCAGCCCATGAACACGGTCTATGTTGGCCTGTCCCCACCGCACAACATCCGGAATTTCATGGAATGTGGACGGATAGACGGTGGAGTTGAACACGATGTAGACGCCGCCTTCAGCGGCAATCATGTCGGCATAGTGCTGCCGAAGGTCGTTCAGATCGCGTTCGGATTTGTGCTTCCAGTGAGGGCGGCCCTGGTGGCTGTCAATGTGGATGGTGAAACCGGCCAGCCCGGCCTTCTTCAGCTCCCGCAATAATTCAGGTGTCAGGGCCTGCGCGTTGGTCAAAATGACGGGCTTGATGTGATTCCGGGCGATGCAGGCCACGAGCTCCACAATATGCGGGTGGAGCAGCGGCTCCCCACCGGCGATGGATACATTGTCCGGGTTGCGCCATTTTTTGAAAAAGTCAATCTCCTCTTTGAGCTGCTCCAGCGGTTTATGCCCGGTCAGATGCTGCCGATAGCATCCTTCGCAGTTAATGTTGCAGATATCGGTGACTTCCAGCCAGGCGATGGGGTTGTCATTCATGGACCAGGGGAGGCGGTACAGGTTCTGTTTGTCAAGCGTCATACTTTCTTCTCCATGGGCATGCTGACCGCGACTCTCGCGCTGCAACAGCTGTTCAGATCCTCCCCCGGATTCCCCGGGCGTCAACCGACCAGTTCCGCCATGGTGCGTACGCTCTGCAGGTCGGATGTGATGCAAATCAGGGTTGTTACGCCAGAGGCTCGCCAAGCGGCGAGACGCTCAGCGATTCGCTCTTTGGGTCCGCACAGAGCCACTTCATCTACCAGCGCATCGGGAACAGCGGCCTCAGCCTGCATCCTTCTGCCGTCCAAAAACGCGTCTTGAATGGCGCGGGCGGCTTCTTCGTAGCCATAGCGCCAGGCCAGATTGAAATAGAAGAACCTCCGCGACATCGAAGAAACACTATGAGGTTTCCGGCAGTCCGGGAGGCTGCTGCGGTTTGATTTGCGTAAACAGGACCACGATAGCCATCCCGAGCAAACCGATATCGCGCAGCAAATCAATCTTCATGTCTGCGAACAGCTCAGCAGAGGTTTTCGCCTGTGCCGTTACGGAAAAGCAGCCGCAATCCACTGCGATCCCACGAACCAGATCCGTTGCCAGGGCGGTAATGAAAATGATCAGCATCCCGGCAACCAGAAGAGCTGCGCCTTTGCGAATGAACCCGGAGAGGAGTGCCAGCCCGGCAAGCATCTCCAGCCAGGGTAGAGCGATCGCAACCGGATTCACCAGATAGCCCGGCAGGATCCGGTAATTCCAGATCATTTCGGCGAATCCGGGCGGGTCAGATATCTTCGACCAGGAAGAATAGATGAAGATCAGCCCCAAAGCGATCCTCAGAAGGCGCACAGTCCAGCTGTTCTCTGATGGCCACTTCATGGCTGTTTTCTCAGGCTGACCGGCCTCCCCTTACTCTGCCAGTCCGGAAATCCGTCCTTATAGAGGTAGACATTGAAGAATCCGGCAAACGCCAGTTTCTCAGCAAGCCTGGTCCCATCATCGCAGTTGCCGCCCGAGCAGTAGATCACAAGGACCTGATCCGGCTTAACGCCTTTCCCCCGAAGTGCCGCAACGCGTTCCTCTGCATCGTGTTCCCAGACAGGAATATTGACGGCTTTCGCGATATGCCCCTGTTCGTAGGCACTACTCCGCCGCGCATCCAGAAAGAGCGCGCCAGCACCATGCAGGCGCAGGGCGACGTCACCTGAAATGTCCAGGAACAAAAGGGCTGGGTCCTTTGCCGGTGCCATTGCCAGCAGCGGATCGCCGGAGGTTGCCGATCTCGGCTCAGCCTCAGGTCGGGCCGTTGTTGAGGGCTGGGATGACTGCTCAGGCACGCGATGGTTTACGAACCAGGCGAGTTTATGCGCTTCCGATCGAAGTGAGTTGGCAGCTGCTCCAAGGAAGATCGCCGCAATCATGAGGACAACCGCTTCGGATGCCATCCGTTTCCAGCTCATAGCATGCCCCGCCAGGTTTTTCGATATTACGATAATCGCCTGCGGCTGTGAAGGATCGAATGGGAAGCCCTGCAAATCAGTTGTGGTGAACGTATTGGGCTGATGTTTATTTGGCGTAGCCGATCGCGTTGATTGGACTGAGCTTGGACGCCCGGTGCGCGGGATAGAGGCCGAAGAACATGCCGATGCCGATCGAAAACGTCACTGCCAGCGTGATATAGACCGGCGAAAGGCTGACGGGAAGCCCGGTCAGGAGTGACACCACGAGGGCGGCTGAAAGGCCGGTGATAATGCCGACGATACCTCCACAACCCGTCAAAACGCCGGCCTCGATCAAAAACTGCCACAGGATATCCTGGCGCTTGGCCCCGACCGCCTTGCGGATGCCGATTTCTCCTGTACGCTCGGTGACAGAGACCAGCATCATATTCATGACCCCGATGCCGCCGACCAGCAGAGCGATGGAAGAAATGGCGGAAAGCACCAAGGCGATGGGGGCCGTGATCCGGGTGATGAATTCGAGGGCGGCATCCGAGGAAGTTACGGCAAAATCATTGTCCTGATTCGCCTTGAGTCGCCGCTGCACCCGCATAACTCGTATGATTTCATCGCGCGCCACATCGACGGGAACGCCTTCCCTGACTGAAGCCGCCACGACCTGGCCATCCCGTTCCTTCCACAGCGTGGCTTTGTAAGTAGTGTGGGGAACCATGGCAAAGTTTTCGCCCATGCTGCCGAACAAGGTCTTCCGCTCAGCGAAGGTCCCAACAATGGTGAAGTCGTCATTGTTGATCCTGACCTTTTTCACTATTGGATCGACGTTCGGAAAC
>CAYGWQ010000424.1:0-3679 GCA_964353465.1 uncultured Acidobacteriota bacterium
GGTAGATTTCATGAGCGTAATTCATTTGTTATTAAGGCGATGCGTGGACAGAAGCCCCGATCCCTCATTCAGGCACACCGGGCACGGGCTAAAGCCCGCCCGCACGTGATCGCTTTGGTTGAAGGACACTTCAGCCCCAAAAGCGAGTTTCGCGACAGACTCTAGTTTATACGAGAGCGCCGGGATTGGAAAAAGGGGACAAAGTTGCGGGCAAACGCCGCCCAGTAACGGCGGAACATCTTCGGGCTCTTCATTTTGAACAGGATGCGTGCGAAACGGAAACGTGTCAGGAAGAACAGGAAATACGCTTTCCTTTGCAGCCGTTTCAGTTTCCTCTGATCCCACTCCTCGGACCGGATGCGGAGCACTCCTTCCCACTCATCATGAATATCGTGGCCTCCTTCATAGGATCCTGAGGCGCGCACCAGGTCGTTCAACTCCGTGCCGGCATAAGGCGTCGCAATTGAAAACAAGGCCTCGTCAAAACGGGAATTGCAGGCAAACTTGATCGTCTGGTTGATCTCCGCGACGGTCTCACCCGGAAATCCGAGCATGAAAAATCCCAGGGTTTCGATGCCGTAGCGGCGTGCCCAGCCGAGCACATGATTAAGTCCGCTGAGCCTCAGGTTCTTGCGGATCAGCTTTTGTACGCGGTCGCTGGCGGATTCGATCGCTATGGCCATATGGTGGGTGCCCGCGAGCGCAAGTTTTTGCATTAATTCCTCGTCGAAGCGTTCCAGGCGGACCCCGTTGCCGAACTGGAAACCGAGCTTGAGGCCGCTCGCAATGGCCAGATCGCAGATGCGCTTCGCCCTCTCCAGGTCCATGTTGAAGATATCGTCCTCAATCATGAACTCCCGTATGCCATAGGCATCATGAAGGTGCCGGATCTCCTGCCAGACCAGCTCCGGCTTTCTCCCGCGAAATCGCTTGCCGAACAGGTCGTGGCAATAGATGCACCGGTAGGGACAGCCCCGGCTGGTGAAGATCTGGATCGCGCGCCGGTCGACCGTGGGAAAACGAACGAAGTCGATATTGAAGTAGCGCTCGATATCGAGCAGGTGGTAGGCCGGCATCGGTACGGCATCAATATCGACAAACGTCGTACGCGACGGGTTGCGGATCACTTCTCCTTCCCGGCGGTACCAGAGCCCGGGCAACTCATCCAGCCCCTGCCCCGCAGCCATCCGGTCCAGGAAGTCGGACCAGACAGCTTCGCCCTCGCCCAGGCAGGTCGAGTCGATGCACTCCGCCTTCATTGCCAATTCCGGCATGATCGTGGGATGTTGGCCCCCGAAAATAATGTGTGTTCCCGGCGAGAGCTTCCGGATGGACTGAGCCGTCTCAAGGCCGCCCAGGAACTCGACCGACATGCAACTCAATCCAGCCACGTCCCACCGGCCGGATTCGAAGGCCCGAGTCAGAGACTGGTCGGGATTTTCCTCCAGCCCAACGTCGAGGATGCGCGCTCGATGGCCTTTGCTCTCAGCAATAGCCGCCAGCAGCGCCAATCCTATCGGAATGCCGGCCACCACATCGGCGTATACGGACCTGGGTCTGATCAGAAGAATATTCAGGGATCTGGTCAATTCTATCTCCCCTGGTTCAGCATATTGAACTTCCGGCCATTACAGCCTATCATATCACCTTGATGCTGGCCAGAAATCGGGCCGCGGCAAAACTTACATCGCTTTGGAGGCAATATGGACGGTTCGCCCACACAATCGTATCAGGCGGGCGGCAGCCCCTATCAGCAGAGGCCGGCGCCGAATCGGGGCAGCTCCCTGATTCCTGAGGGGCTGAAGACGGTTTTGATTTTTCTGCTCCTGGTCGGGGTAGGATTTATCCTCTTCGACAGCTATAAATTCCAGCAGGCCTACCGCGCCGATATGGCGCGGATTTCCGAGCAGATCAGCATCCTGGATAAGACCGGCGAGGCCAGGATTTCCTCCCTCAAGGGCGAGATTACCCAAACTCAGCAGGCCGTGGGCTCCACAAAAGCGGAATTGAAAAAGACCGCACAGCAGATCCAGCTGGAAGGCCAGAGGACCAAGTCGGAGCTGAATGAGGCCCTGGCAACCAAGGCTGATGCTGCCGCAGTCCAAGCCGTCAGGAGCGAGGCCGAGTCCAAGATCGGACAGGTCAGCTCGGAGGTAGGCGGGGTGAAAACCGAAGTCGGGTCCGTTAAGACTGACGTCGGAACCGTCAAGACCGATCTGGCAAACACGAAACGGGATCTGGAGGGCACACAGCGGCAGCTCGTCGACGTGCGCGAGACTCTCACCGCAGCTGTCGCGAAAAACGCCTCCGAACTGGACGCTCTGCGCCGCAAGGGCGAGCGGGAATACTTTGAGTTCTCAATCCCCAAGAAAAACCAGATCACCAAAGTCGAAGACATCCGCATTGTTCTCAAGAAAACCGATACCAAAAAGGGCACGTTCACGATCGATATCCTGGTTGATGACAACAAGCTTGAAAAAAAGGATCGCAACGTCAATGAGCCGCTTCAATTCCTGGTAGGCCGGAATCGTCTCCGATATGAGCTGGTCATCAACTGGGTCCAGAAAGACCAGGCGGGCGGTTACCTCAGCATTCCCAAGGTAAAATCGCTGCAGTGAAGGCTGCTCTTCCATGTCCGGATTCAGCCGAAGAATTGTCGTGGGTATTTCCGGCTCCAGTGGACCCATCTATGGTATCCGCACGCTCCAGGTGCTCCGCGCCGCCGGTGACACCGAGATTCACCTGATTCTCACGGAGGCCGCGCGCCAGACCATTCTCCTGGAAACGGACTGGTCTCCTGAAGAAGTCCGCAAGCTGGGCCACGTGAATTACGAGAACACAAACCTGGCTGCATGCCTCTCGAGCGGCTCTTTTCCTACCGACGGCATGATTGTCGCACCCTGCAGCATGCACACCCTGAGCGAGATAGCCCACGCAGCCGGCAGCAGCCTGCTGGCCCGGGCGGCGGACGTGCATCTCAAAGAGCGGCGCCGGCTGATTCTCATGGCCCGCGAGACTCCCCTCCATCTCGGCCATCTTCGCAATATGGTGCTCGCCGCTGAGGCGGGCGCCGTAATCCTGCCGCCGATGCCGGCTTTCTACCACCGTCCCGAAACCATCGGCGATATTGTCGATCATTCAGTGGGGAAAGCCCTGGACCTGCTCTCCATTCCCCACAGCCTTTTCGCACGCTGGAAGGGCCCGTCGGAGTGAGCGGCGGTGCCGGTTCTTAGGCGCCTGCCTAAGCCACTACCACCACGTGGACTTGGACCTGGATTTAGACTTGGACCTGAACGTTCTTGTACTCGACACATTTTCGAGAGCACCCTGTTGGAAAGGGCTGCACGGCGGCGTGGGTGGTCCAAAGCGCGTAGCGCGGCGGTAAAGGCAATGGCAGCTGCAAGCGGCAAGAAACAGACGGCAGCCTGCCAAACGGCAAGCCTGCAAAAGTTCCCGTTGGGCAGCATGGCCCGAGCCGACGTCCCGGTCCACGTCCAATGCCACGTCCACGTGGAGGAAATGGCTTAAACGAGTATCGGTCGCGAAACTCGTTCGGCCAGCCGGCAAGCCCTAGAGGGGCGGAAAGATAATAGCCCCGGGCGCGAGCCCGGGGTTGGGCCCGAAATCAGCGCCAAGCCCCGGAGGGGCGACAGAAAAAGGTTGCGGACAAAGATCTTTC
>CAYGWQ010000425.1:0-3626 GCA_964353465.1 uncultured Acidobacteriota bacterium
CCAATTCGCTCTGAAAGCGGCGGCAAGCAACTGAGTCCCACTTCCAATTGCACCCGAGAGCTATGCCACAGTTCAGACACCGTCATCCATTGCCGGAGGGGAAAAATAGCAGGACCAGGAAACGGATGAACACGGACTCACACGGAAATGATTTGGTCCGAATTGCGGAGAGCAGCGGGCAGAGGGCAGATTGCTCTGCCTTCTGCCCGTTGCGTTCAATCAGGGTTTGGTCAGGCTGGTGTAAAAGGTGCTGGGTGTGGCTAATCCCTGGGAAACCCGCAACAATTTGAGAACCACGGACTGACCGCTCTTTAACTCCTTGAGGATGGCAACCATATCCTGATACACGTCGATCTTTTTGCCGTTGGCAGCAACAATCACGTCGAAGCCCAGTTGACTTCGCGGCCTGAGACCTGCTTCCTCAGCCAGGCTGCCGGGGTTGACCGAAAGTACCATGGCTCCGCCCTCGATATTGTAATCGCGCGCCATCCGCGGAGGAACATTGTCGATGGTTAAGCCGATCTCGGTTTTAGGTTCCGTCTTCTCCTCGAAGCTGAAGCCGCCTGTTGGTGTCTGGCCTTCCTGCGCTGTCCTCTCCGCAACAGTCACGGAAAGATCTTTCACGGTCCCAAAGCGGACGGCTTTGACATTCACCTTCCGCCCGGGCGGTGTGTTGGCCACGGCCAGGCGGAGGTCCTGGACGCCGGTGATTTTTTTCCCATCGAATTCAATGATGACATCCTCCGCCTTGATTCCGGCCTTCGCGGCCGGGCCGGTATCGGACGGATTTCCCTTTTCATCGATCAGACCCGTAATGAGAAGGCCGCTGCCTTGCTTGACGCCGAAGTATTCGGCCATCGCCGGCGTGAAGGGAAAGTTCGTATTCATGTTCACGCCGAGCCAGCCGCGGCTCACCTTGCCTTTCTCCAGGATCTGGTTGTACACCTCTACAAAAATGTGCGAGGGCACGGCAAACCCCACGCCTGCACTGGCGGCGCTGCGGCCTCCTGTGCTGATGAAGCTGTTGATGCCGATGACCTCGCCGCTCATATTGACCAGCGGACCGCCGCTGTTGCCGGGATTGATGGATGCGTCCGTCTGCAGGTAATCATTGAAAAGCATCGCCGTTTCCTGTGCCTGCTCAAACACGCGGCCGATCGCAGAGACAATGCCGGCAGTGACGGTTTGTTCGAGTCCGAAAGGGCTGCCGACGGCAAGGACCCAGTCTCCCACCTTCATCGCTTTGGCGTTGCCGACCGTTGCAGCGGGAAAGTCCTTATCGCCGTCGATCTTGATGACGGCGATGTCCGACAGGTTGTCTCCCGCGATGACACGTGCTTTGTATTCTTTGCCGTCTTTCAGCGTCACCCTGATCTTGGATGCGCTCTGCACCACATGATTGTTGGTGACGATGTAGCCCTTGGGGTCAACGATAATGCCGGAACCCAAACTGGTGACCGTATATTGCTGCGGCATATCGGGCATGAGCTGCTGCCATAAATCGGGCAATTGCTGGTTGTTGCGTCCGGAACGGGGAGTGCGCGGTCCGACCACTTCCTCCGTATTGATGTTGACCACAGAGGGGCCAACCCGTTTGGCCACTTCTTCGAATGCCTGGGAGAGTGCCTGCGCAGCCCCGCCCGCCGGGGCGGTCGATCCGCTCGGGATTTTCAGCTGGCTATCCCCGGGGCCTACAGCCACGACCCGGTAGGATATCAGGGTGCCAATGCCTATACCCAGGCCCAAAACAACCAAAACCACGAAAAAGGATACGAAATGCCGGTATCCGTTGCTTCTTCCGCTATTCTCGTCGGCCATATGACCACCTCCAATTATCATTGCCCTCGACTAACATTTTACGTGATGGATCAAGGATTGTTCCAAACATTGTTGTACCCGTAAGCGGCGGCAGGACCTTCTGTCGGCCGTGCTGCATACCCCTGCAGTAGATGCTTCTGGACGAATTATGTTGCGAATTCTTAAAATGGAATAAAACAGCGTAGGTGGGCGCGTGCTGAAATGAGAGATAAGATTGCCGGCTATCTGGAAAAATCAGGCACCGCCCTTCCGGCTGAGCAGATTCTGCGCGTGGTCCTGAACATCCTGTCACCCAATTCCTTCGCTGCCGACAAAGTCCTGAGAGGCATCGTAGGCGGGGATTCACGTTTCTACGAGCGCCAGGGCCTATGGCACCTCACATCGCAGGCAAATTCGCGCTTGACCGAGTTTGCCGCCCTCCATCTCCAATGGGAGAGAGGCCGTCCGGACTATTTTCGGGGCGCGGTTCATCTTCCCGAAAACGGCTCCTCTTGGGAATTTCTCCGCACGGAGACTGCATCCTCCGCTGAATATCAATCACTGCACGCGGCACGCGAGGCCGCAGATAATCATCTCCTGCTTGTCTGGAGCACGAAGGAAAGGAGTCTGTGGAATCGGCTCTTGCGCACCGGCGGGTTGCTGGCATGGGAGGGCGAATCTCTGGCCCTCAGCGCCTTGGCGGCTCGTGCCCTGCCCGACATTCCACCGCTGCACAACCCGGAGGATGCAGCGTCGGTCCTGGGCCTGCCTTCCCCTGACACGGAAAGGCCGGCCGCCATGGCGCGATTCCTGTTCGCGCTGTGGCGGAGCCTTCTTGACACAGTGCCCGCCGGCCTGCGCGGCAATCTCGTGGAACTCAAGCTATGGGTCGAGGAGGGAAACGCCAAAGTAGATTTCACGCACTTCGCCTTCGGCCGCGATTCCCTGGCGCGTATTCCGGCGTCGCCGGGCGTCTACCTGATGAGAAACCGGGGCGGCGAAGTCATCTACGTCGGCAAGGCCGACAATTTGCGCCGCCGAGTGCGGTCCTACTTTACGACCCGCGCACTCAAGGATATAAAAACCGCCAGGATTCATGGCCAGCTTCACTCACTCGAGTTTCTCACCTGTGCCACCGGCGTTGAGGCTCTCCTGCTGGAAATGCGCATGATCCGGGATTTCCGCCCGCCGATCAATTTCCAGACTGAGATTCACGAGCAGCCGAGCCGCTATGGCAATTCGCGCAACCTTCTCCTCCTGGTTCCGGTCAATGAAAATGCGGAGATTTACATGGTGAAGGACGGTGCCTTCGTCGCCCGCCAGTCGGTCCCGCTGGGACGCGGGCCAACCAAGAGACTCTCCTCTAGGATCAGAGTTGTCTATTTCGGAGCACGGCGCAGCAAGGCCGCAAAAAGAGAGGATTGGGAGACAGAAATCGTGGCCCGCTGGCTGGCTGCTCACAAAAGGCGCCTCAACTATGTCGACGTGGATGAGTCTGGAGACCATGCGTCCGTGATGAGACGTCTCACCTGTTACCTGATGGATCCCGATCGCATGGCCCGCAAAGTCTACTATCGCTAACGTCTCGGATATTACACAACTGATTGAAACTAAAACGAATCGGGCCATGCTTGTTGGAGTTGTTCCGAGGGGCAAGCGAATCAATATAGCTTGGCCTTTGCGCATGTCGTGGAACCGCTCAACCACTGCCGCTCCAATCAGAACCTCAAAGACCTGCTTGTCTGGCAAAAAACCATGGACCTTTCAGTTGAGGTTTATCATCTCACGAAGCCTCAAGGCCAGGATCAGCGTCAAGACCTGATCTCGCT
>CAYGWQ010000426.1:0-3621 GCA_964353465.1 uncultured Acidobacteriota bacterium
TCTTGAATCCGACAGGATTGGCTTTCAGCCCTGAAGGCCAACTGTACATCACCAGCCGTGCTGAAGGATCCGTCCTCCGTTACACGAACTATGAGCATCTGGAGCTTGTGGCCGAAGACCTCGGCATTCCATGCGGGATCGTGTTTGATCCCGAGGGCAAGCTCTATGTTGGGGACCGAACTGGAAAAATACACCGCATTGATGCGGCGGGGAAGCGCGACGAGTTTGCCGCCCTGCCGCCAAGCATCTCCGCATATCATCTGGCCATGGATGGTGAAGGCTACCTCTATGTGACGGGCCCGACGCTCGCCATGCGCGATCCTGTATACCGTATCTCCCGAAAAGGGGAGGTTGGTGTTTTTCTGGAAAGATTTGCCCGCCCTCAGGGGCTCGCCTTCAGCCCGAATGGCGACCTTTTGCTGGCAGCATCCTACGGCGGCAGGAAGGGGATATTCCGGTATTCCCTCCGTTCGAAGGAATTGGTGCATCACATTGCCGGGCCGATGCTGGTCGGGCTGGCTCTGGACGCAGAGGACATCTTTCTTGTGGATGGAAGTTCTCTCTTTTGGATACGCACGGGGCAAGCCTTCGGCCAGCTCAGCTGATTCCTGTGGCGGAAAGGGGACATTCCGCTTTTCCCGGCTTGACGCTCAAATGGCTATGGCAAATTGGAATAGCGGAATGTCCCCTTTACACCCTTCAGAGGTGCAAGTGATTTTCGGTTTTGAGGTTTTGCAGGAAGATCGGGATTCGTCGGCACGACTGGGTATTCTCCATACAGCGCACGGAGATATCGCAACTCCGGCATTCATGCCTGTGGGCACTTCTGCAACTGTCAAGGCGTTGCCTCATGAATGGTTGGAGGAACTCGATTGCGGAATCCTGCTCTCGAACACATATCATTTATACCTGCGTCCCGGTCACGAGCGCATTGCGCGGTTGGGGGGTTTGCACCGCTTCATGTCCTGGCAGCGAGCCATCTTGACCGATTCCGGCGGCTTCCAGGTATTCAGTCATCGCGAGCTGCGGAGAATAAGCGAGGAGGGGGTGTTTTTCCAGTCTCACCTCGATGGCAGCCGTCACTTTTTGAGCCCGGAAAAGATTGTGGAGATACAGCTTGCCCTGGGCCCAGACGTTGCCATGGTGTTCGACGAATGCACCCCATACCCTTGCAGCCGGGTAGACGCCGAACAGTCGATGGAACTCTCGATGCGGTGGGCGGCGCGCTGCCGGGACCGTTGGCAGAGAGAAAAGATAGTCCCAGGCGGCCTTTTCGGAATTGTGCAGGGGAGCATCTATCCGGACTTGCGGCGGAGGTCTGCCGAAGAACTTATGAATCTGGGATTCGACGGGATCGCCATCGGCGGGCTCAGCGTCGGGGAGCCGAAGGATGTGATGATGGAGGTCATCTCCGGCACAGTGCCCCTGCTGCCGCAAGATCGGCCGCGTTACCTCATGGGAGTAGGAACGCCGGAGGACCTGGTTCGCTGCGTCGCGCACGGCATAGACATGTTTGACTGCGTGCTGCCCACCCGGAATGCGCGCAACGGGTGTCTGTTCACCAGTTCGGGCCGGATTCTCATTAAAAACGCGGCGTACGCCGAAGATGAAAGGCCGCTGGATCCGGAGTGCGCCTGCTTGACCTGCCGCCGCTATTCCCGCGCCTACCTGCGGCATCTGTTCATGTCGGGCGAATACCTGGCCGCAACCCTGAATACCATACATAATGTGTCCTTTTATCTTGACACTATGGGCAAAATAAGAGAATCTATTCGATCTAATTCCTATGGCAAGTGGCTGGAGGGATTGGAGAAGCAGCCTGGATAAGCTCGTGGGCCCCAGCGGTATCCCGCCACGCTTGGTGGTGATCCCAGATCCAGCCAGGAAATCCTTCACAATCGAAGGCAAGATGCGACCGGTACGGGGAGGTACTCATTAGAAAAATGCAACTGCCAACTTTAGCGCAGGGGCAGGCGGGTTCAGCGGATATGCTGATCCAGTTCGCCCCGATTCTCATTATAGGCGTGATTTTTTATCTGCTGATCTTCATGCCGATGCGGAAAAGACAGAAAAAAGTGGAAACGATGATCGGAGCCCTCCGGAACGGCGACAAGGTGATCACCAACTCGGGCATCTACGGCGTCATCGCCGGGGTAAAAGAGAAAACGCTAATTCTCAAGATAGCCGACCAGGTAAAGATCGAGATCGCGAAGAACGCCGTCGCCGGTTTGCAGTCTCCTGACGATACTTCCCAAAGCAGTTAGTGCGGGCCTTTCGGCCCGTACACTCGCCGGAATCGGCTGAGTACAATCCAAGGCTAGGTGTGGTTATGCCAAAAGATCTCCGATGGAAGTTCCTGTTTGTCGCCGCCATCATGGTGGTGGCTCTTTTTCTGTTTTTGAGCCCGAAGCAGGCTGGCGCCGGGCTGCTGTCGCGCATCAACCTGGGTCTGGACCTTAAGGGAGGGATCCATCTGGTGCTGCGGGTAGTAACCGAGGAAGCCCTGAATCAGGAAATATCGCAAGACGCGCAGCGCATTGCCAACGACCTGAAGGAGCGGAACCTGACTTTCGAGTCCGCCAAGAAAGGCAACGGCCTTGCCATCGATATCAAGGGACTGGATGCCGCCCAGGATCGCGAAGTGCGCAATTACCTGAATCCGCTTTTTGATAAAAAGTACACGATCCGCAGCACAACCGCGAGCGGCAAGTCCGACTACTCTCTCACGATGATGCCGTCCGTAGTGCGCCAAATGCAGGAATCGACGGTAAACATGGCGCTGGGAACGATCGACCGGCGTGTCAACGCATTGGGTGTTACCGAACCGACTTTGCAGATCTATGGCGGCGGCAGCGGCGAAGTGGATGATCAGATCATCGTGGAGCTCCCCGGAATCGATGACCGGGAGCGCGTAAAGGAGCTCCTCGGGACGACGGCGCAACTCAACCTGCGGCTGGTGAAAAAGGAGAATGGCGGGCCCTTTTCGAGCGTCGATTCGGCGATACAAGCCAGCGGCGGCAAGATTCCGGAAGGCTGGAAGATCCTGCCCTACCGCGGCGATCAGGGCGACCAGGCTTCCGTCGAGTATCTGGTGGTCAGCTCGGTGCCGACCATCACGGGCAAGAACCTGAAAGACGCTCGGCGCGGCGTCGACAGCAACGGGCGCCCCGCGGTGAGTTTCTTCCTTAACGCCGCGGGCGCGGAGGTCTTTTTGCGCACGACCGAGCAGCACGTGGGAGACAGGCTGGCTATTGAGCTGGATAATATCGTGGAATCAGCTCCCGTTATTCAGATGCGTATCGGGGCCGAGGGCGAGATTACGGGGAACTTCACGGTTGAGAAGGCGGAAGACCTGGCGCTGCTGCTGCGTTCCGGTGCGCTCCCGGCATCGCTGATCGTGATCGAAGACCGCACCGTCGGCGCCTCGCTGGGCAACGATTCCATCCGATCCGGCATCACCTCCGCCCTCATCGGTTTTGGGCTGGTGGTGATCGGCATGATCATCTATTACAAGCGTGCCGGGGTGAACGCAATATGGTGCCTGGTGGCAAACGTGATCATCCTCATGGGATTTATGGGTGCCGTCGGGGCCACCCTCACGCTGCCCGGAATCGCCGGAAT
>CAYGWQ010000427.1:0-3613 GCA_964353465.1 uncultured Acidobacteriota bacterium
ATGGTTTTGCCTGCCACATCCAAGAAGATGAGAGCATAGAAGGTGCTGTCCTTGAGTTCGGTAACCACGACCTTGGTCACACGGGCATCGAGGTGATTGAGGAGCCCTTTGATCAGGTCGTGCGTCATGGGACGCGGTGTATCAACCTTTTCTATTTGAAGAGCGATCGCATTAGCCTCGAAGATGCCAACCCAAATCGGCAGAAGAGTGTCGCTAGTGGTATCCTGAAGGACGACAATCGGGGAATTGGTCAGCGGATCCATCATCAGACCTTTTATCTTGAATTCAATTTCCTTCATGATACCTCCGCCGTCACAAAATACGGACACCCTTCAGGCTATTGGCACTGAATCCCGTAATCTGCACCTTCACGATGCGGCCCAGCAAGTCGTCGGGACCGTTAAAATTAACGATCTTGTTGTTGCTCAAGCGGCCTGAAAGCGTGAAATTGCTTCGGGGTCTGCCGTCAACCAACACTTCAAAAACTTGTCCTTGCGCCCCCGCGTTTTTGTCGTACTGGATCAGCTTCTGCCGCTCCTGTAGAAGCGCAAGCCTGCTTCCCTTCTCCTCTTCAGGCACATCATCACCAAGCTCCAAAGCCGGCGTGTTGGGGCGGGGCGAGTATTTGAAGGAGAATACACTGTCGTATTGTACCTTATCGAGCAGGCTAAGAGTATCCCGAAAGTCCGCCTCGGTTTCGCCTGGAAAGCCCACGATGATATCCGTCGAGATGGCAATCGGACGAGGTGCCCGGCGAATTGTAGTGACTATGTCGAGATAGGTCTCACGGGTATAGCCCCTACCCATGGCCTGAAGCACCTTTGTCGATCCTGATTGCACGGGAAGGTGCACATGGTTGCATATCTGGGGACGCGAGACCATTGCCTCCAGCAGGTCGTCCGTAAAACCGATCGGATGCGGGGAGGTAAAGCGGATGCGCTGCAGGCCATCGACCTGCGCCAGGCGGCGCAACAACGATGCAAAGGATAGTCCGGCAGGCGAGGGATCCCGGTAGGCATTGACCATCTGACCCAGCAGGACCACTTCAAGGTAGCCTTGCGCAACCAGGTCCTCGACCTCTCGGATGATGTGGGCGCTCTCACGATCGCGCTGTCGGCCTCTGGTAAACGGCACAACACAGAAGCTGCAACGCTGGTCGCATCCCTCGCTGATCGTAATCCACGCCCGCCACCGGCTTTCGCGCAGGACAAATGAATTTTCAAGCGGCTCCGGATCCTCGTCCATTCGCAGGTCGACTGCGGGAACCGGCGTGGCCTGTGCACGTTCGATTAACTCTCCCATCAGGTGGCCTTTCTGGGGGCCTGCCAGGATGTTGACAAAGGGGGCTTTTTTCAGAAGGCGTTCTCCCTCCAGTTGGGCCATGCAGCCCACAACACCGATGAGCAGGTCCTGGCGTGCAGCCTTATATCTTTTAAGCTCACCCAGGCGTGCGTAAGCCTTCTGGACGGCCTTCTCGCGGACACTACAGGTATTCAGAATAATAACATCGGCACCGGAGGCGTCACCCGCCGCCTCCAGGCCGCCATGATGGAGGTTGCCGGCGATTTTTTCGGAATCCAGCTCGTTCATCTGGCATCCGAAGGTTTCGATGAAGAATTTCCTGGTCATGCCTCAGGCCCTTGATTCTTTTCTGGCTGCCTTGCCAGCATGATCGAGCATTTCCTTGGCGTGGCGCCGGGTCGTCTCTGTGATGACCTCGCCCCCCATCATACGCGCCAGTTCCTGCACTCGAGCCGCCTGGTCCAGGTGCTCAACCAATGTTTCGGTCCGGTCCGCTACCGGTTCTTTATGCACACTGAAGTGGTTTTGGGCATATGCGGCGATCTGTGGCAGGTGCGTGACGCACAGGACCTGGTTGTGAGACGCCACTTCACGCAATCTCTTGCCTACCACCTCTGCCACACGCCCCCCAATCCCGGCGTCGATCTCATCGAACACAAGCGTTTTGCCCCGTTCGCCCCCGCCGCAAAGCGCCTTGATGGAAAGCATGATGCGGGATAATTCCCCGCCGGAGGCGATTCTTGCCAGAGGCCGCATTTCCTCACCTACGTTGGGCGCCACCAAAAACTCTACCTGATCCAGGCCATCAGGTCCACAGCAAGCGGGAATCCGCCCCTGGAAACCTGTGCCGGCCTTCTCCCTGCGAAGAAAGCGGGTTTTGAGATCCATTTTCTCCATTGCCAGGGCATGAAACTCTTTGTGGATCTCCCGTTCCAATTTCGCGCCATCCTTGCGCCGCTTGGAGGAGAGAGCCTCCGCAGATTCCATATAGCGTTTCAGACTGGCTTCGAGCTCCGCTTCCAGCCTTGCCGAGGTATCGCTGGAAGATACGAGTTCCTCCAAGCGCTTTTCGCTCTGGCCCGCAAAAGCAAGCACCGCTTCCATGGATCTGCCGTATTTCGCCGCCAGACGGTCCAGGTCGGCCAGCCGGCGCTCTACCTGCTCAAGCCGGTCCGGGCTGAAGTCCAGACTGCCGGCATAATCGCGCACCACGTAGGATAGATCCTCCAGCCGGGGGAGGCTTTCGCGCAGAGCTTCCAGGTGCGCATTCCAGCTGGAATCGAACTCTGCCAGCTGCTGGATTACCCGAGCCAGGCGATCGGTTTGTCCCAGGATCGCATGCTCGCTTTCGTAGAGAAGCGCATAGGCTTCGTTCGCCAACGCGAATATTTTCTCCCGGTTGCCGAGGATAGACCTCTCATTCTCGAGGTTTTCCCTTTCGCCCGGCTGAATGTTGGCACGTCGAATCTCATCGACCTGAAATCGCAGGATATCGATGAGCCTCTGCCGCTCCTGTTCATCCATGGCTAATGCATCAAGCCGGAGGGCGGTCTCTCGCACCTTCGCGAAAAGCTCGCGGAGTGCCTGCGCTGACGTCTCGTTGCCGCCAAAGCGGTCAAGCCACTTCAAGTGTGTGGATAGATCCAGGAGCGCCTGGTGATCCTGCTGCCCGTGAATATCAGCCAGATCGCAGCCAATGGATTTAAGCAGCGCCAGGGTGGCAAGATTGTTGTTGATAAAGACACGTCCGCGCCCGCTCGTGGAAATCTCGCGACGAATGAGGAGCGTATCGGCCTCGGCATCAATTCCGGCGGCTGCAAGCTGGTCGGCTACAGAACGGTTATCGATCGAGAAAACTCCCTCCAGGATCGCTGCATCACAATTGGAACGCACCATCTCCTGGGAAGATCGGGCTCCGACGAGCAGTCCGAAGGCATCCACCAGAATGGACTTTCCTGATCCGGTTTCTCCGGTTAGCACGGTCAGGCCGTCCCCAAACTCCATCTCGAGGGTCCGGATCAAAGCGAAATCGCGAATTCTCAAGAACCGGAGCACGCTTTTGCTCCTCTGCTGTTATTTACCTGCGGATAAACCGGCATTGCTTTCGCCTGTCGTAGTCTAGCATAGGCAGGCGGGTTGTCGAGCCATACTGCCGGATTGTCGGGCGATTTGCCTCATCACGGACCGGCTGTTTCCTGACTGACTGCAGGGCCGGACGGCCTTTTTCGTTTCTATCGCAGATTCCATAGACAATTTTAGGGGCATCGAGCGTCTTCAAGAGGGTATGCCGATGACCGCGGCATGGCAATTG
>CAYGWQ010000428.1:0-3608 GCA_964353465.1 uncultured Acidobacteriota bacterium
GATTACACCCAACCATCAAGGACGTATGGCGGGGAACGGTGACGATTTTCGTTTACTTCGCCCACGCTGGCGCGATACATATGCTCTGCGTTTCCGGCATGCCGATCTTGCCGGGCCCGCGTTGATTGAATCTGGCGTCTCCCGCAGGGACAAAAGGGCAAACCTCGGAGAATGAAGCCCGTTGTCCTGGCAGGGCAAGGGGAGGCGCATCCCGCACATTCGACGGAGGGAAGGATGAAAACACGGAAGCTTTGTGGTTACCGCATCTTGGGACTCGGCGCGCTGGCCGCTTTGATGCTGGCCGGAGTCCCATACGCTTTGGGCCTGTTGTACGCGCAGCGCGGCGGTGCACCTCCGGGGCCGATGCAGGAGCCGGTACCGGAACCGCTAAAGTTCCAGTATATGGGCCCGGCGAACGCGGGACGGATATCGGCGGCTGCGGGCGTGCCGGGAGATACCACAACCTATTATGCCGGTGCGGCCTCGGGCGGAATATGGAAGTCAACCGACAGCGCCAAGACGTTCATTCCGGTCTTTGATGACCAGCCCGTGCAGGCGATCGGCGCGCTGGCCGTCTCTCCGTCCGATCCCAAAATCGTTTGGGCCGGGACAGGCGAAGCCTGGGCGATCCGCGATGCCGACGTGATGGGGGACGGCATCTACAAGTCGAGCGACGCGGGCGCTACATGGAAGAACATGGGCCTGGGGGAAACCGGGCGCATCGGCCGCATCATCGTGCACCCGAAGAATCCGAACATCGTCTTTGCCTGTGCGCTGGGTCGCACGACGGGACCTCAGCAGGAACGGGGCGTGTTCCGAACCACAGACGGCGGGGCTTCCTGGCAGCGCGTGCTTTTCGTGAATGCCGACACCGGCTGTTCCGGCCTGGCCATGGATGCGAATGATCCCAACGTCCTCATTGCGGGCACCTGGCAGGTGGTGATGCACACCTACGCCATGTTCAGCGGCGGGACGGGCAGCGGGCTTCACATTTCGCGAGACGGCGGCACCACCTGGAAGAAGATCGAACATCCGGGGCTGCCCAAACCGCCGGTGGGAAAGATCGACGTCGCCATTGCGCCTTCGGATTCCAAGCGCATGTATGCGCTGATTCAGACGCCCAATCAGGGCTCACTCTGGCGCTCGGACGATGCCGGCGTTTCGTGGCGGGTCGTAAGCTGGGACCGTACCCTGATCGGGCGCGCGGGCTACTACATCCGGGTCGCCGTCAACCCGGTCAATCCGGACGAAGTGCTGGTTGCCAACAGCAGCTTCCACCGGTCGACCGACGGAGGCCTTACCTTCCCGATCGGCGGCGGCGGGTGCGGAGACTGCCACGATGTCTGGATGGATCCGATGAATCCCGACCGTTGGATAGCAACAGGGGACGGCGGGATGGGCATCACCACCAATCACGGCCAGAGCTTCACCAGTGTGTCGCTCCCCATCGGACAGATGTACCACGTCGCCATCGACAACCAGGTGCCGTACTGGATTTACAGCAACCGGCAGGATGACGGCACCATGCGCGGGCCGAGCAATTCACCGGTGACCGTGCCCAACGTGCCGATCCCGGCTTACATGGCACCTGCGGCACCAGCGGGACGCGGCGGCCGTGGCGGCGGTGGCGGCGGCGGAGATTTTGGCGGCGGGGGAGGCGGCAGAGGGGGTTCCACCTGGCAGTCCGGCATCGGCGGCTGCGAGTCTGGATTCACAATCCCGATCCCGTCCAATCCCGATATCATCTGGGCCACGTGCTATGGCGGACAGGTAACCCGCTTCGACAACCGTCTGGGGCGCGCCCGTTCCGTGAGCCCATGGATTCACACTCTTGACTCGGAACCGAACAAGCTCAAATACCGCGCTCATTGGACGCCGCCGCTCGCGATCGATCCGTTCGATCACAACACGGTGTACTACGGCACGCAGTTCATCCACAAGACATCGAACGCCGGCCAGACCTGGACGATTACCAGCCCGGACCTCTCCACCAACGATCCGTCCCGCATTATTTCGTCCGGCGGCGTCATCGGAGACAACCTGGGACAGTTTTACGGAGAGGTGGTTTTTGCCATTGCGCCTTCCAGGATCCAGCGCGGCCTTATCTGGGCCGGAACCAACGACGGCTTGATCTGGAACACGCGCGACGGCGGCAAGACCTGGATCAACGTCACGAAGAGCGTTCAGGGCCTGCCCACATGGGGCACCATCCGGCAGATTTCTCCTTCCCGGTTCGACGCCGGCACTGCGTATGTTGCGGTCGATTTCCACCTGATGGACAACCGCCTGCCCTTTATCTACAAGACAACCGATTTCGGTCAGACCTGGAGGCAGATCACGGGCAACCTGCCCGCGAAGCACCCTCTCGACTATGTGCTGACCGTCGTGGAAAATCCCAACCGGAAAGGCATGCTTTTCGCCGGCACGGGTCACGGCTTCTACTACTCGATGGATGACGGCGTTCACTGGACCCAGTTCAAGCAGGGGCTCCCGGCTGCGCCGGTGACCTGGATTGAGATGGCAGGCCTGGCTCACGATGTGGTCGTCTCGACCTATGGACGCGGACTTTTCATCCTGCGCGACATTACGACGCTCGAGCAGGCTGACAAGGTGCAACCGAACGCCCCGGTGTTCCTGTATGCACCGCGTGCCGGCGTCCGCCAGTCACGCAGCGGACGTGTCGAGTTTCTCTTTTCGCTCCAGACCGCTCCAGCCGGGACGCTCACCATGGAGATCCTCGAGGCGAGCGGATCGGTGATCCGTACCATGCAGACGGTCGGGCGTGCCGGGCTGAACCGCGCGTCGTGGAACCTGCAGTTCGAGCCGCCGGCACAGGTCGCGCTTCGCACTACCCCGCCCGACAATCCTCATATCTGGGAGGAACCGAGGTTCAGGGGCCAGGATACCCGTCGTATCATTCACTGGGGAATCCAGGGGCCGCAGCGGGCCGCTCCGCTCGCCGCGCCCGGCAAGTACACAGTGCGCCTGACAGTCAACGGCACCCCCTTCACCCAGTCGTTCGAAATCGTGAAGGACCCCGCGATCCCAACCACCGATGCAGACATTCAGGCCAACACTGCCATGCAGATTCGCATGGTGAAGGATATCAACACAACGGTCGAAATAGTCAACCGGATCGAGATCATCCGGAAGCAGATCGAAGATCTGTTCAAAGCCAACAAGGGAAAGAGTGACCTCGAAAAATCCCTGATGGATCTCGACAAAAAGATCATGGACGTCGAGCTGCAGCTGCTCTCGCGCACCGAACTCCACAGCGACGACAAGTGGTACGTCGAGGCCTACAAGATCTACCTGAATCTGCTCTGGCATTACGGCGAGGTGGCCTTCGGCGCAGGAGATGTGGCCGGAGGCGCCGAGTACCGGCCAACGGACGCATGCGTGGCCGTACTGGAAATGCTGGAGCAGCAGCTGGCAACCGCAAAGGCAGACTTTAACAAAATCATCGACAGTGAGCTGCCGGCATTCAACAAGGCCATGGCCGGGAAGCTCCCCGAGATCAGGGCCAAGTAGCTTCGCATTGAGTTCTGCGGAGATGCGAGGATGACGCAGGGATGAAACGGAGAAAGCCACGAAATATACGATCTGCA
>CAYGWQ010000429.1:0-3606 GCA_964353465.1 uncultured Acidobacteriota bacterium
GATGCGAAGACTCGAAGACGCTAAGAATCCCATGTTTCTTTGCGTCTTCGAGTCTTCGCGTCTCGGCGGTTTCTCATGAATCTTCCGATATGGTAACCTTAAAAGCTTGATTCGCCGGAGCAGGTGGAAGGGGAAGCTTGACGAGCGGAACGGTTTTCAACATCAGCCGCTATGCCATTCACGACGGGCCCGGCATCCGGACTACGGTATTCCTGAAAGGATGCCCGCTGAGCTGCTGGTGGTGTCATAATCCCGAGAGCATATCACCCGAGCCGCAGATCTCGGTGCGCAGCAGCCGCTGCATCCGGTGCGGCCTGTGCGAGCAGGCGTGCCCCCACCACGCGATCTCAATGTCGGATGAGGAGATAACTACCGACCCGGCCCTGTGCCAGGGGTGCTTCGATTGCGCCAGGGCTTGTCCCGCAGAAGCCCGGGAAATCGTGGGCCGGACCATGACGGTCGCTGAGGTCATGGCCGAGATAAAGAAGGACGTCCCCTTTTACGATGAGTCCGGGGGAGGAGTGACTTTTTCCGGCGGCGAGCCGCTCATGCAGCCCGCCTTCCTGCTCGAGCTCTTGGAGGCCTGCGGGAAACTGGAGCTGCATCGCGCGGTCGACACCTGCGGCCATGCCGGCAAGCCAACGCTGCTCAAAGTCGCCGAAAAGACCGATCTTTTTCTGTATGATTTGAAGCACATGGATCCGGAGATCCATGAGAAGTACACGGGTGTGAGCAACGAACTGATTCTGGAAAATCTCAAAGCGCTGTCGTGCCGGGACGTGCCAATCCGCATCCGATATCCTCTGATACCGGGTGTCAACGATGACCGGCGCAACGTGCAGGCGATCGGAAGTTTTCTGCAGAAGCTGCATCGGGTGTTTGACATTGACATTCTGCCGTATCACGATGTTGCCGGCAGCAAGTATCAGCGGTTTGGCTATACCTACCGGTTAGGGCCTGTACCCGTTCCTGATCCCGCTCATCTTCAGGACATTGCTGCGCTGCTCAGCAGTTACGGTTTGTGCGTGACCATTGGAGGCAATGAATATGAACGATCGAATCCGCAAGCTCAGAAAATCCAGCCATGAAGCCAGGCCGTGCATCTCCCACGAGCGCGCCGAACTGCTGACGGACTTCTACATCCAGAACGAGGGCAAATATCCCACGCCCGTCATGAGAGGTCTGCACTTCAAGTGTCAATGTGAGAAGAAGACGATCTATATCGGCCCGGGCGAATTGATTGTTGGCGAGCGCGGCCCTTTCCCGAAATCGGTGTCGACCTACCCGGAGTTGAACTGCCATTCGGTCGAAGATCTCGAAATCCTCAATTCCCGGAAAATGACCTCTTTCGCAGTCGATCCGGAGTGCATCGAAGTCTACCGGAATAAGGTCATCCCCTACTGGCAGGACCGCTGCATGCGCGCCAGGGTGTTCAGCAACATCCCGCAGGAATGGAAGAATTGCTACGAGGCGGGCATGTTCACAGAATTCATGGAGCAGCGCGCCCCCGGGCACACGACTCTCGACGGGACGATTTATCAGAAGGGGATGCTCGACTTCAAACGGGAAATCGCCGAAAGCCTGGCTAAGCTGGACTACCTGAACGATCCGGAGGCCACCGACAAGGCGGACGAACTCAAGGGCATGGACTACTCCTGCGATGCCGCGATCATCTTCGCCGAACGGCACGCGGACCTGGCCGAGAAGATGGCGCGGGAGGAAAAGGACAAGACGCGCAAAAAGGAACTGCTCAAGATCGCCGATGTCTGCCGCTGGGTGCCGGCGCATGGGCCGCGGGACCTGTGGGAAGCCTTGCAGATGTACTGGTTCGTCCACCTCGGCACCATCACCGAATTGAACGGCTGGGACGCAATGAACCCAGGACACATCGACCAGCATCTCTGGCCCTTCTATGAAAAGGGATTGAAAGACGGGACGCTGGACAGGGACTTGGCCAAAGAGCTGATTTCCTGCCTGTGGATCAAGTTCAACAACCACCCCGCTCCGCCCAAGGTGGGAGTGACCGCCGCCGAGAGCGGCACCTACAATGACTTTACCAATATAAACCTTGGCGGCTTGAAGCGGGACGGCAGCGACGCCGTCAATGAGCTCTCCTTCATCATCCTGGAGGTGATCGATGAGCTCCATCTGCTGCAGCCGCAGGCGAACATCCAGCTGAGCCGCAAGACCCCGGAGCATTTCCTGAAGGACGCATGCCGAGTGATCCGCAAAGGCTACGGCTACCCTTCGGTCTTCAATGCCGATGAAGTCATCACGGAACAGGTGCGCATGGGGAAGACCGTCGAGGACGCGCGCGAAGGAGGCTGCAGCGGCTGCATCGAGACCGGGTGCTTCGGCAAGGAAGCTTATGTGCTTACCGGCTATTTCAACACCCCCAAAGTGCTCGAGGTGGTGCTGAACAACGGCGTGGATCCTCTCTCCGGCAAGCTGATCGGTTTGAAAAACGGCGACCCGCGGAAGTTCCAGAGCTACGATGAGCTGTACCAGGCCTTCGTCCAACAGCTCCGCTACATGGTGGACCTGAAAATCCGGGTGAACAACTATATCGAGCGCATGTTCGCCACCTATGCGCCGGCGACATTCTTGTCGGTGGTGATCCACGACTGTATCCAGAAGGGGAAGGACTACTACAACGGCGGGCCGCGCTATAACACCAATTTTATTCAGTGTGTGGGCATCGGCACGATCACCGACAGCCTGTCGGCCATCAAGAAGCATGTGTTCGAGGACAAGACGATCTCCATGGATCGCCTCCTGAACGCGCTGCGCAACAACTTCAAAGACGAGGAGCCGCTGCGCCTGACGCTGTTCAACAAAACCCCGGCATTCGGCAACGACGACGATTATGCCGATGCCATCATGCGGCAGGTCTACGCCTCGCTCTTCGACGCGATCGACGGCAAACCCAATACCAAGGCGACTGAGTACCATCTGGACATGTTGTCGACGACCTGTCACATCTACTTCGGGAAGAAGCTCGGAGCCTCGGCAAACGGCCGGTTTGCCGGGTTGCCCGAATCGGACGGCACCTCCCCGTCTCACGGGGCGGACCGGCGCGGACCTACGGCGGTTATCAAGTCCCTGGGCAAGATGGATCAATTCAAGTCGGGCGGCACTCTGCTGAATCAGAAGTTCCTGCCCAGCGTGCTTGCCGGCGAAGATGGATTGGCCAAAATGGCCGCGCTGATCCGCACCTATTTCCGGCTCGACGGCCACCACATCCAGTTCAACGTCGTGGATGCCGAAACGCTGCGCGCTGCGCAGAAGCATCCCGACAAATACCGTGACCTGCTGGTGCGCGTCGCCGGCTACAGCGATTATTTCGTCGACCTGGATATCTACCACCAGGAAGAGATCATCGCCCGCACCGCCCAAGAAAGCATCTGACGCGAACTTCGCTTGCAGCGTGTGACGGCCTGGCCCCGGAGGGGCGGAGAGATAATAGCCGGGGGCGTAAGCCCCCGGATAGAGTATTGCATCAAATGAGCCCCGGCAGGGGCGAAAGAGGTTTATCCGCTACCGTTTTCTGTCAGAGGGTAAGGGGCAGGCACATGGCCAGCCCCTCCCCGTAGTCGCGATGGGGTT
>CAYGWQ010000430.1:0-3600 GCA_964353465.1 uncultured Acidobacteriota bacterium
TTCTTTGCCGCTCCGGCAGGCTCTGGCTGGCCTGCCAGATTATCTTCACCTGCTCATTCAGCGAAGCCTGATCCTCCGGGGAAATCGCAGCATCCGGAAGTTGGTCGCTCACATCGCCCGGGTCCACACCCGAGACGTTCAAGCGCTTCCAGAACTGGAGCCGGCGGTTCCGGCCCAAATCGCGCACCAGGTTGATGGCGATCCTCATCAGCCAGGTTTTGACGCTGGCCTGGCCGCGGAACGCTCCGCGCCTGGAATAAGCGCGCAGGAAACAGTCCTGCGTGAGAGCCTGGGCGGCATCGGCGTCGCGCACGGAAGCCAGAACGTACCGATAGATGCACCGCCAATGGAGGCGTACAACCTCATCGAAGTTCTGCAGTTCCATCCGGATGCTATCCACAGCCGCCTGCATCTATGAGGGTAGACGATTTTTCACGAAGCAGGGTTTACATTTAATGTTTCGACCCCGAACGTGGCTACTCGATTCCCAGGCTCACCATCGGGTGGCAGGAATCATGCCGCTGATTCCGGAGTGGTCCAGCCTCTCAACCAAGCCCGCAGCGGTCACGCATTAAGTTTAGGGATTGAGTAGCCTGTCACTCGAATTCCCGCGCTGAAACTCCCGGGCTTGCGGACCCACCCGGCGCAAATCTACGGCGCACCCCTGTCGCTCCGAAAGCGGCCGGAGAGAAGGGACAAAAGCCAGTTGTTCCTCTTTGCCGCTTGATCCCTTGACCCCGAATTTAGCGAGCGACGCGAGATAAGTTCTCCGCTGATCAATCTGAATGAAAGTGAACCCGCAGGTCCGAATCTGGAATGAATCGCCTGGCCTGGCGATAGACTGCCAGAATCGTGCCTGACGCCAATTCTCTGTGGATAGGGATCGTAAGTATCTGCCTTTCACCACTCGGCAGTTCTCTGCAAAGCTTGGCGTGGCTTCCTTTCTGCGCAATGATGTCAAAACCAAAGCCGTGCAGGACGCGGAGAATCTCCCGGGACGTCAAGCGCCTAAGTTTTGGGGACATGGTGGAACACCGGGATTTCGTAGGTGATGGAAAGTCGAGGCGCGGAGCGGATCCCCATCCTGGACAAATCCTCTCCCTCGAGGTGCAGGGAAACCGCTTCCTCCAGATTCGACGCGAGCTCGTCGAGAGTCCTGCCCTGTGTTACAACCGCAACTTCGAGACACTCGCCGACGTAAACACCTTTATCACGAAAAATCACGGCATGGATTGTATCCTTTATCAAGACCGCCTTTCCGGCGTAATAGGGCGAGGCTGTCTCAAGGACTGCTGTGCTGCCTGCGCCGGCGGCATTTTTTTGAGATGCAACTTTCTTTGCTTCCGATTCCTTCCGGTAAGCGAGCCGAATGGTATAAAGGCCGCGCTGCGTGCGTTCAAAGTAATCCCACTTATGAGGGTGATTCTTGGGCGCGTTGACACAACACCTGCTGACAATGTGTGTCCGCACCGAGGACTCGTTGAGGTGAGGAAGTCGCAGAACCACCTCATCAGCCTTGAAAGTCCAGTTTTTCCGCTCGCGGCAAACCCGGATGGCGGTCCTCAGAACCTCCTCATGAATGGCCATAAATGAGCCTCCCAAAATTTAATAATCAACTTGTTCATTAACATTATCAAGTTGATTATATGAGAATTTTCGGGACGGTCACAAATAGCCCGAAGATAGGCCTTGCCTGTGGCCGGGGAGAAGAGGGCGATCAGCTTCATCACCGGAAATCCGCAGCCTGGTTTCTGCCCGGCGGGCTGAGGCCAAACCGCTTGGTTTTGGGGTGCGTCGGGCATGCTGCTCCCCGTGCCGCCGACACACCCTAAGCCGGGTCGCACTCCAGATGATGTTGGCAGCGGGTTCCCGCGGATTAGGCGATGCGGGTGTCTTGCGAATCGAAGGGTCGTCCCAGGACGGTACGATCATACGCCACGAAACAGGCTTGCCACGATAGGCTGCCGCTTCAACGCGTATCGATACATCGGGACGACCCGGCAGAACGCCCGTCCAGGCCGCCCGCGACGAAGTCAACCGGTTTGAATCCCAAACCCGGAGAAAGCATGGTGCGGGCGCGGGTTTTCGAGTTTACGTTGCCTCATGGGGTGTGTGCGATGTATAGTATACATCATGGGGAAACGTATGAAGAGGACGCAGTTGTACCTTGATGAAGAGATGGCAAGAACTCTCGATACCTTAAGCCGCCAGAAAGCCACGACTGTGTCCGAGTTGGTTAGAGCCAGCTTGCGTGAGCGCTACATGCCGGGCAAAGACCTCGACAAAGTCGCGCTTGCCCGCGGGTTGATTGGAATATGGAAGGATCGTAGAGATCTAAAAGATATTGAGGTCGCCGTTCGAAAGCTCCGGAGAGGCGCGCGGTTGAAGAGGTTCCAGATTGGCTGACTTCCTTCTCGATTCCGATGTGATCATCGCGTGGCTGCGCGGATCCGAATCCGTGGCCGGCGCCGTCATGAATCTGCTGGAAAGCGGCCACAACCTGCTGTGGACGCCGGTTTCTGTTGCCGAGATATTCGCTGGAACAAGGAAAACCGAAAGCGCGCGCGTCGAAGCGCTTTTTTTGATCCTCGAAACCCTGCCGATTTCTGAAACGATCGGGAAGGAAGCCGGACGATACCTGCAGAAATACTCAAAATCTCATAGCCTCGAGCTTGGTGACGCACTGATTGCCGCCTCCGCCAGCGTGGCCGACCTCTCCCTTTGGACGCTCAATAAAAAGCACTATCCGATGCCGGAGGTTCGGTTATTCCGCCCCAAACCATAGCCGCGACGCCGGTCCCTTCATAAACCATTGGCAGGAAGCTGCAAAAAAACCCCAAAACGGCCTCACGACTTCGGGATGGGGATCGGACCAAGGTGGTATTGAGGACGGACCAGCCGAGGCCTTTTGGATCCGATAGGATGAGCATCACGGAGGGCCTGAGAAGCGGGCGTACGCTCGATGTTGGAGCCGGTTCTTTCGTTTTAGGGAATTTTCCAGGGGAACGATCACGGCTGCCCTGACCAGAAGGCTGACCCGGAGGATAACACACAGCTCCATACCACGCACGACAGCTAGGGAGGGGACGGCGGCAGACGTCGAAATTCCCGCGCTCTTCGCATTTCACTTCATTTCGTTTGCGGCGGCACGTGCGACTAGGTCCGAGAAATCTTCCCCCGAGAAGTGCCACCCACAGATCTCGGCGTTGACAAAGAAGCTTCTGGAAGCTACATTAATGGCATGAAGGCAGTGGGTCTTAAAGTGCTGAAGAACAAATTGAGCGAATACGTCCGTCTGGCCGCGAGCGGAGAGACGGTGCTCGTGACCGACCGCGAAACGGTTGTAGCCGAACTCGTACCGCCCCGAGCTAACCGCAGCCGTGACGTCGCTGACGCTTTGCTGGCCGACGCCGTGCGCAGGGGTTGGGTGACACCGCCCGCGCTGTCCCAAACCGGCCCGCCACCACGTCGGCCGGTCTGCTCCTGGGCAGCGCTGCAGGCAGAACTCCAGGCAGCCCGGGAGGATCGGTGATCTACCTCGACACTTCCGTGGCTCTGGCTCAGCTCTTGTCCGAAGACCGGCTCCCTCCCATCGGTCTC
>CAYGWQ010000431.1:0-3597 GCA_964353465.1 uncultured Acidobacteriota bacterium
GCAGGAAGGGCTGGCGGGGTTGAGCGGACATAGAGGAATGCGCATCCTGCTGCCGCGCGCCCGCCAGGCCCGAGACCTGTTGCCGGACGCGCTTGAGAGGATCGGAGCACGGGTAGACACGGTCGTCTGTTACGAGAACATCCTGCCGGAGATTGACGGGGAGCAAGTGCAGGCCGTGCTCCGCAGACCACCGGATCTTCTGTTATTCACGAGCTCCTCGACCGTCAGGAACTTCATCACAATTCTCGGCAGCGAGGGGGCGCGAAAGCTGCTGAGGCAAGGCGCCGTCGCCGCCCTCGGCCCCATCACTGCCCGCACCCTGGCCGCTTACGGGAAAGAAGCAGAGATCAGGCCCGGCGAGAACACAATCCCTTCCCTCCTGGACGCGATCGGCCGCTATTTCCAGGCGTCACCCGCAGCGTGATTTCCGAGACGCTAGTTCTTCGGCGGGGAAATGGTCACATCGAATTTGATGATCGTCTCGATCACTTCCCCGTTCTTGGTAGCGGGGAGGAAAATCCAGCTGGTCTTGACCGCCGCAATGGCGCGTTCATCCAGGCCGCGGCCCAACCCCTTGACTACAGACAGCTCGCGGATGGTTCCATCTCGGGTAATGACTCCCGAAAGCTTGACCTTGCCATAGGTATTGGTGCGGCGTGCCTCCTCGGTGGGGGTAACCTCCGGGCTTTCCAGGATGCGTGGAGGATTCACGTCCTCAGGATTAAGCAAGCCCTGCCAATCCCGGTCCCACTCTGAACCGCCGTTATTGATCGTGACGCGCCCGATTTCCGTCAGATCTGCATTGCGCATTGCGGCCTGAGGATCCGTGTTCCTCAGGTCCAGGTTTTCGATCTTGGATCCCAGTTCATTGAACTGAGCTTTTGTCAGTGGTGCGAGAAAATAGCGTTTGGCGCCGAAGCGGATGCTCAACTCCTCGACGCTGTCCTGCTCGTGGAATGCGCCTAGGATATCAAGTCCTTTGTAGGTATAGCTGTTCAGCAAGACGGAAGCGCTGTACCGGTACGATTCTCCCCTCGTTCCCTTGGTGGGCAGGTCGAAAACCTGGCCGATATAAAACTGACCCGACCTGCCTTTGTAAATGAACTCTCCAGGCTGCACCACAATCACGAACTCGGATAGATTGAAGAAGTTGAGCACGAACTTATGTGCGCCGGACACTTCGGCCGTGATGATGTACGGTCCTCCGATATAAGCGTACGCAGCCGGCGGCTCTGCGGCTCGCCCTGGAGACCCGGCTGCATACGCAAGCATCGTCAGGATTGCTGCTAAAAAAGGAAACGAACGGTTTTGTCCATGGGCCCGGCACGGTTTCCGGGCCGATTCCCACATGTGTGAAAGGCGGCAGATTCGCCGAAGGACTTTTTCTCTTATCATGGCAGCAACTCCTGCGCCAGCAAGCTGAGCAGCGCGGCACGACGCGGTATATCGGAAATCAAGATATGCTCGTGTACCGCGTGTGCGCCATCGCCTTCGACTCCCAAGCCGTCAAGCGTGGGGATGCCAAGCGCGGCGGTATACGAGCCGTCACTCCCTCCTCCTGTCTCTCCCTCTCCCAATTCCATGCCGATGGCAGAGGCAATCGCCTTAGCCTTGTGGTAGAGCGCCAACCCTTCCGGAGTTCGTTCCAGTGGCGGACGGTTGATGCCACCCTCCCAATGCAGGCTGCACCGGGAATCGTGCGGCCGAAGCTGCCTGATGCGCTTTTCCAGGCGCCGGCCTTCTGCGAGCGTACGAAACCGGAAATCCACCTCGGCCTCCGCCTGGCTCGGCACCACGTTCACCGCCGATCCGCCCCGGATCGTGCCCACACTCACGGTGTTCCCACAATCATAGCGGGTCATCCTGTGGAGTCTGACCACCTGGTGGCTCAGCTCCAAGATGGCGCTGGCGCCCTTCTCATGATCCACTCCAGCGTGCGCTCCAACACCGGTCACACACAACTGAAAACAACCCGCACCTTTGCGAAACGTCTTGGCTTTTCCGCCCGGCAGCGGCGGTTCGAGGCACAAGACCGCCCGGCACTCCGATGCGGCAGCCTTCAGCAGCGGCAGGCCTGCGGCCGTACCGCTCTCCTCGTCCGGTGTGAAAAAGAAAATCACATCTCCTGCAGGGCGCTGATGCTGTTCACGGAAGGCTCCGCACACGAGCAGGCACAACAGGATCCCGCTTTTCATATCAAAGACTCCAGGACCGAATGCCTTGCCGTCGCGAAGGGCAAACGGGCGCTCCAAAATCGTCCCTGGAGCCCATACGGTGTCCAGATGGCCCAGCAACATGATCGGATGTGCCGAGCCCGTGCCCCGCCAGACCGCTTTGAGGGCATTGCCGCTCGTGGTCGACGGGAAAATCTCCACCTCGGCGCCCCGGGCTGCAAACTCACCGGCAAGAAACTCGGCGAGCCGATCGATCGCGGACTTGTCGGATGAACAGGACTCCATTTCGACCATAACTTGCAGGAGTGCCAGAGCGGCGCTGAGGTCCGCGGTGTAATTCTTGACTAAGTCCATGGGTGCGATCATGAGCCCGTATCAATCGGATATTCGATGCTGCAAATATACTCCGCTGGTCCTGTGAGAAGCAGCTCGCCAGGCGGCTGCCATTGCACAAGCAGGCTTCCCCCTTCCACTTCTACCGCTATCGGGCTCTCCGCCAGATGATTCAGGATGGCAGCCACGGCCGCGGCAGAACATCCCGTTCCGGAAGACAGAGTCGGACCAACGCCTCTTTCCCAGAAACGGACACGGATACGATGTCGATCCAGCACCTGAATGAACTCGACATTGGTTCGGTTCGGGAACGAGCCGTGCCGTTCGAGTTCCGGGCCCAGGGTATGTACCGGGGCCAAGCTCACATCATGCCAAAAGGTGGAACAATGAGGATTTCCCATGGAACAAACTGTGACTCGCACCATCTCAGAGCCGACGGCAAGTGGAAAATCGACGAGTGCCTCCGAGCCGGATCCCAGGCGTGCTGGAACCCGTACAGGATCCGTCTCCGGGCATCCCATCGCGCTTTCGAAAGTGTACGCATTGCCCTTCTGATCCTTGAGGGTGAAAACCTTTACACCCGATACCGTCCGGATCCTGATAATGCGCGAGTGAATGGCACCCGAATAGGTAAGATATGCCGCCAGGCAGCGCGTTCCATTGCCGGACATCTCAGCCTGGCTGCCATCAGCATTAAAAATCAGTGCGGCAGCATCCGCGGCGCTGTCGCCAACCGTAGGCTGAAAGAATACGACACCATCGGCGCCGATGCCGGTTTGTCGCCGGCACAGGGTCCGGGCCAGTGCGCCAAAGGAGTGGCCGGCGCCGCCTTCCACCGCCTGGACGACGAGAAAGTCGTTTCCGAGCCCGTGCAGCTTGGCCAACTTCATGGTCCAAAGACCGTTCCTTGGATGTGCCCTAAGGGCCTGTCAATGAATAACGTTTGCACTTTGGCGCGAGTGCCGGGCGGGCAGATGCAAGGCGCCGCGACGCAGGCGATGTGGTGACATCGTCGAGGAGCAGCAACGCCGCAGATGCCAGCGGGCCTGGGGGCCAGCAGCAAAGTGTAAACGTTATTCATTGACAGGCC
>CAYGWQ010000432.1:0-3585 GCA_964353465.1 uncultured Acidobacteriota bacterium
CGGCGCGGTTTCCAAAAATTTACAATAAAAACCGGTGCAAGTCCAGATTGTGTGCACGGTAACTCCGGAAAGCGGAGAGCCGCCAGCCGGCTTGGGGCGGCTCTCCTGTCATCCGGACTTCCTGTTCCTACCCGATTCCCAAATCGGCTTTAGCCTTGGCTAGCACGGCATCGCTGCCATCCAGACTGCCGCCGTGCTCGTTCTTATAAAGTCGTTCGAAATATTCCTTGGCCTTCGGGCTTAAGGCCTTGCCAAGCACATAAGCTTTGGCGAAGGGTTCGATCGCGCCCTTTTGATCCTTCCCCTGCCATTTCGCTACGCCGATGTAATACCATGCAGCGCACGCCTCTTCCCCCCTGGGGGCGAACTTGGTAACCTTCTCATAGAGCTCAATAGCCTTCGGATAGTCCTTTTTCGTATAGGAGTCTGCCGCCATCATAGTGAAAGCGCTTGCGCGGACTGCATTCCAATCCGCTTCTTTGTAGCCGGCAGGCACTTTATCGCCGTAAACGTTCATCAGTTCCGAGTAATAATGAAGTGCCTTTTCACCGTTTTTCTTCTGTCCGTAAATGTGCGCTACCTGTAGTGCCACGAGATAAGATTTCTCGATCGGCACCTCAGCGAGCAGTTTCTCTCCATAAAACAGGATCCTATCCAAATTAGGCGGATTCATCAGCCCATAAATCGCGTACATGTCATTTGCCAATCCTGTGCTGGGGCCTGCAGCATAGAGCTTTTCGCCGATTTCAGCTGCTTTGGCCCAATTCTTGGCCTGATAGTAGGCAGACATCTGGAGCGGCACGAGAGTCGTATTTGAAGGTGCGGCGGTCTGGAATGTCTGGATCATGGTGAGGGCCTTTTGGGGATCTCCTGCTTTCAACACACCCCTTACCACCTCGTCATAATAGGCTGCAGCGTAGGCGATGGCCCTCGTTGCCCTGGGGTGACTGCTAACCCAAGCCACTAAAGCATCTGCGCGTTTTTGCGGATCGGTTTCCTTGGCCTTGATTTCATCGATCGCGGCGGAATCCTTGCGATACATGTAATCCGAGTCCGGCGGGATTTCTTCCCTCTGTGGCGGAGGCGTCGCCGTCTTTTGCGCCTGTGCCTTTGCGCCGGCGAACTGAACCTGCAATGCGAACATGCCAAGGCAAATCGCTAGAACCATGAACAGAGCTTTGTGTCTTCGAAAACTGGTCATAAACATCACTCCTGAAAATAGTGACCGCGTGACATCATGTGGCGTCCCTTGTTGTCTGCCAGCAATCACCTCGGGCCGACATAAGTAGTACAGCTTCACTATACCTGTTATCTTACGCAATAGGTTCTAATGAATTGGGATATCCTGTCAAGTCGAATTGGCATCACCTGAGCCAGATTTTTCCATAAGCCATCGATTCCCCGGATACCAACGCATCCGGCGCAGCTCGTAGCGACCCCGCATTTTGCTTCCTGTGAGGAGCAGCACCAGGCGCCCGTGCGATTCCAGGTTGATGATCGCCTCGCCACTATCCCAAACCCGTGCCCTCCCGGTCCCGAACGCGTCCTCTTCAATGAAAGGACGGCTGATTTGCTCGGCCGACAGGGATTCCCTTTCGACTGCCAGGCGCCTTTCTCCCTTGCGAGAAGGAGGTTCCTTCAGCAGGGACCAGGAGCGTATCTGATCATCCTGAACCAGGCGCAGATCATAGTGCCGTCTTCCTGCGGCATGGCGT
Source organism: uncultured Acidobacteriota bacterium (assembly GCA_964353465.1). Taxonomy (GTDB): domain Bacteria; phylum Acidobacteriota; class UBA6911; order UBA6911; family UBA6911; genus JAFNAG01. The sequence continues at coordinate 1,716 of CAYGWQ010000432.1, forward strand.
TGGACCAGAAAACTCGCCATGATTCCCCCGGCCTTATCGCAAAGCGACCCCAAAGACGACTCCGAAGACCGCCAAGCAACTGTTAGAAATCCCCGATTGTTAAGATGACAATTGCGGTTCGAAGGTTACAGCTGCGCTTGCTCCGACCCGAAAAATGTGTAAGTATTCTGACTGATTGCCAATGGATATCCAAGTCGAATCACGCGGGGACCGACGCATCGTTCGGATCAAAGATAAGATAACCTTCGAGCACTGCCCGCTGCTTCAGAGCCGTCTGGACGGTGTGGTGGAAGAAGGTGTGCGCGTAGTCGTCATCGATTTCCGGGATGTACCCTTCATGGACAGTTCCGGCGTAGGCGAAATCTTGCGTCTGTTCAAGCTGTTGCGGGATAGGAAGGGCGAAGTTGTCCTTATTAATCCGAATCAGAAGTTGAACAATCTGTTCAAGATGTACCGTTTCGAAAAGTTCATGAAGATCCTCGACTCCGTGGAGGCGGGAAACGAATGATCAGGAGACGAACAAGTGCATGCCGGCGGTTCCTGGGCGCGTTTCTCTGGCTTGGCATGATGACAACTGCCTTGCCATCCTTCGGCCAGGCCGCCAGGCCGCAACGGGTGCTTCCGAATATGCTACCTAATCGCCCAGAGGAGCCCGCCTCCATGCGGATGCGGCTGGACGGCGGGGGCCTCACCGCCCAGATCCGTGCCACACCGCTGCAGCAGGTCCTGGAAGAGCTGGCGGCACGAACCGGCGTTGTGTTTGAAATCGAGTCCCAGGAGAATCCCAAGATTTCGGTTTTTTTCAATCGTGTGTCTGTCCAGGAGGCGATTCATCGACTGCTTTCAGGCAATGACTCGCAGATTTACTACGATAGCGATGAGGCCGGGCAGAGCCATGTTCACTACGTGCGCGTTTTTTCTCAGGTCCTGAGACCAACACCGCCAAGCCTCCGTTACATCGGCACCGGCGCGATAACGAAGCGGGGTGATGACGTAATCGACAATCCCGAGCAGGCTCTGGCTGTGTTGGCGGAGAGCGCCAATCCGGTCGCGAAGCAGAAGGCCATTGAAGTTCTGGCGGCAGTCCGAGGGGCGGCAGCCATCCCAGCGCTCAGATTGGCACTGGCAGATCCGGCGGTTGAGGTCAAGGTTGCGGCCATTGAAGGGCTTGCCAGTCTCGGCGCGCGTGAGGCCCTGCCGCAAATCCTGCCCGCGTTGAAGAATAGCCACCCCGGTGTGCGGCAGAGCGCCATTCTTGCCGTTTCCCTGCTCGGAGATGCCGGAAACCTGAAGGACCTCAGGCCGCTTCTGCGCGATCCGGACGGCAGCGTGGCGGCCGCGGCCGACATGGCGATCCGAAAACTCTCTGCCCGGCGCCCCTGATCTGGATTCTCAACGCCGCTCCTTGTCTGAGCCGGGTGCCGGGGATTTTTGAAGGAGATCTCATGTTCCGCGTGCCGAGAATTCTATTCCTCGTGCTGTTTTTGCTCTCCGGCCCGACGGCCGCCCTTTGCGGTGAGCTGCCCAAAGATGTTCTCGAGAAAATCAACGCCGCCATTGCTGCGGCCTACAAGACCGCTTCGGCGAAGCAACCTTGCAAGATCGGCACCGGCGGCAAACTGCACATGCTCCGTTGGCAGGATGTGGACAAGTGCCTTAGCACGGCGGTCTCTCTTGTCGATTGGGACGCGCTCTCCAGGCAATTGGAGGAAATTCGTCCGAAAAATGTCTCGGAGGGAGATTTTGCCGCGGAGGTTGAGAAATCGCTGACCAAAAACGCGTTGCCGTATGACAGGGTTTTTATGGTCAAGGATGAGAGGGCTTTGCTGCCCCTGACCAATCCCGTTCTCAAACACCTCCCCCCGAACTC
>CAYGWQ010000433.1:0-3581 GCA_964353465.1 uncultured Acidobacteriota bacterium
CCCGAGCGCGGCCTCTATAAAACCACCGACGGCGGGAAAACATGGAGGAACACAAAGTTCATCGACAACGACACCGGTTTTATCGACGTCGTGATTGACCCTGCCAATCCGAACACGCTGTTCGCTGCGTCGTACCAACGGCGGCGTGTGCCCTGGGGTTTCAACGGCGGCGGGCCCGGCAGTGGTATCTGGAAAACCACGGACGCCGGCGGGACATGGATCAGGCTGACCGGCAGCGGCTTGCCGAACAATCCCATTATCGGCCGCATCGGCATCAACCTCTGCAGGACGAAACCCAGCGTGATCTACGCGCAGATTGAAGTGGGTCCGAGCGGCGGGACCGGAGCCGGTGTCAATGAAGACGGCTCGCTGGTGCAGCCGGGCCAGCGTGGCGGGGGTGGCGGGGGCGGCGGTGGCCGAGGCGGGCAGCAGGCAGCACCGGATCCGACCAGGAGCGGTGTCTGGCGCTCAGACGATGCAGGCAAGACTTGGCAGTTCATGAGCAACAACAACAACCGCCCGATGTATTACAGCAAGATCCGGGTCGATCCCAATAATGACCAGATCGTTTACACGACGGGGGCAAGCGCCTCCAAGTCCACGGATGGCGGCAAGACATTCCGCACCATGGGCGGCCAGGGCCACGGCGACCACCATGCGCTGGTGATCAATCCCCGCGACAGCAACCACCTGCTGATCGGCAACGACGGAGGGATGGACGTCAGCTACGACCAGGGGGATACCTGGGAAGACATCACCACCATGGCCGTCGGCCAATTCTATGCCATCAGCGCCGACATGCGGAAGCCATACTACGTCTGCGGCGGCCTGCAGGACAATGGGAGTTGGTGCGGACCTAGCGCTGTGCGCAGCGGCCCGATCCTCAATACCGACTGGTACCGGATCGGCGGCGGCGATGGATTCTATACCCAAAACGATCCGTCTGACTGGAGAATCGGGTACGTCGAGTCGCAGGATGGCAATACGAGCCGTTATGATTTGCGCACCGGCCGCAGCCAGAGCATCCGGCCGCGCCCGCCGCAAGCACCCCTGGAGGGCGGGGCTCCGGCAGCGGCAGCCCAGCAGGCCGGGGGGCGCGGCGGCAGCCCGGCGGGCAATATCATTCCGCCGCCTGCGCCGGACACAGCGTACCGGTTCTATTGGAACACTCCGTTCATGCTTTCCCCGCAGGACCCGCGCACTCTCTATCTGGGAGGCGACCGGCTGTTCAAGTCCGTGGACCGGGGGGCCACCTATACGGCTTCCCTGGATCTGACCAGGAACATCGGCCGCAATGACCGTCCGATCATGGGGGTTGCCGGCACCGCGCCGATGGCATCGAAGCACGACGGCGCAGCCTCTTATAGCAACATCATCACGATTTCCGAATCGACGGCGGCGCCGGGCGTCCTGTGGGTTGGAACAAATGACGGCAACCTGCAGGTGAGCCGTGACGGCGGTGTGACGTGGAAAAACGTGATCGATGCCGTGCGGAGCGTGCCGAGGGAAACGCACGTGTCGCGAGTCGAAGCGTCGCATTTCGACGGCGGCACCTGCTACGTGACCTTCGACGGCCACCGCACGGACGACCACAAGCCCTACGTATTCGTAACTCGCGACTACGGGGCAACGTGGATGTCGATAGCCGCTAACCTCCCCGAAGGGAACGTCAATGTGATCCGCGAGGATCCCAAGAACAGAAACCTGCTCTACCTCGGCACCGAGTATGCGTTTTACATTTCTCTCAACGGAGGCAAGGAATGGAAGCAGTTCATGAACGGGCTGCCCTATGTCCGGATTGATGACATCCTTGTGCATCCGCGCGACAACGACCTGATCATCGGCACGCATGGGAGGAGCATCTGGGTCATGGATGACATCACGCCGTTGCAACAGCTTTCACCGACGGTCCTGGCGGCCGACGCGCACGTATTCGATGTGCGCCCCAATGTCCAGTGGGTCAGCGATATCATGATGAGCCGCGGGGTCGGGGGCTCAAAGCACTTCCGCGGCGAAAACCCCCCTGCCGGATCGGCGATCGGCTATTACCTGAAGTCGGTGCCGGAGGGAGATGTGAAAATCAGCATCATGGATATTACCGGCAGGATTGTAAGCGAGCTGACGGGTACCAAAAACATCGGTCTTAACCTCGTGCGGTGGACCTTTACTGCCGCACCCGCGCAGGCTGCAGCCGCAGGCGGTCGGGGTGGCGGTGGCGGCCGCGGCGGTGGCGGCGGCCAGGCGGTCGAGCCGGGCACATATCTGGCAAAGGTCACCATCGGCGACAAGGATTTCTTCAAGCCCGTCGTGGTCGAGCCGGACAACCTGGGGAGGTGACGGTTGACGTTTGGGGAGCCAGGTAACCAGTTAGTTTCTATCGCGAAACTCGTTCGGCCGGCTGGCGCGCCCCGGAGGGGCAGAAAGATAATAGCCCCGGGCGCGAGCCCGGGGTTAGGCCGGAAATCGGCGCCGAGCCCTGGAGGGGCGACAGAAAATGGTTGCCGACAAAGATCTTTCGCCCCTGCCGGGGCTCATTAAATGCAACATCCTATCCGGGGGTTCACACCCCCGGCTATTATCTTCTGACCCCTCCGGGGCCGCGCTGCGAGGACTCGATGAGAGTTTCGCGACAGAAACCAGTTATAGCTAAATCGGTTCCCGATATGGTGTGTCAAGCTGCTCAAAGGGGCAGAGGGGAAAAAGATCAAGGGATCACGGGATCTCGATGGTCACCTCTTTGCTGATCCGAGTACTTCTGCGCCCCGGATGCGTCTCCACCCTCCTCACCTGAATAGCCCGGACTCGAGGAGCAGCTTTGCTCCCAGGAACACCAGGATCGCTCCAGTCAGAACTCCCAAGGCGCGACGCGCCCACGGCCGCGCCATTCGCTCGCTCAGCGTTCCCACTGCCAGTGCATACGCGGAGAGCCACAGGAGGCTCATGGACACGTGTGTAGCCGCGAGCAGCAGGAACCGCCGGAAGAATGGATCTGTGCTGCGAATGAATTGCGGCAAGAGGAGCATATAGAAAAGAATGACCGATGGATTCAGGAAGTTCGTAAGCATTCCCCGCACGATCGCGGAGTGTTGCCTCACGGGCGCCGGCTTGGATGGGTCGTGACGGCCTCGGCCGTTCGTATGCCCCATATGCCAGAGGGTGCGCAATCCCAGGTACATGAGATAGATGGCGCCGCTGACGCTGACGGCTCGAAGCAGCGAAGGCCATTGATGAAGCACGGCAGAAAGACCCAGGGCCGAGGCCATCGCCAGGGATGAGTTGGCGATGTTCACTCCCGCCACTGTCAGCAGGGCGGCGAATCGGCCCCGTTGGAGAGCCATTTCGGCGACTACCGCCATGGTAGCTCCCGGGCTGACCACCAGCGCCACAGCGACGATAACAAACGCCTTGAAACTCGAGTCGAGCATGCCGGATGCTTCTACGCCAAATATCGGGATTGAGCCACTGAATTGCGGATGGCTTTTGTCTTCTGACGGCCGGACCCAGTCCATGCCGGCCCTTGCCGCTTCTCTCGCAGTCTTCGGGCCCTGCCCTCAGTCCTGGATTAACAATCAGGGCGGGGG
>CAYGWQ010000434.1:0-3570 GCA_964353465.1 uncultured Acidobacteriota bacterium
ATCATTGTGGCGGCGCCCTGGAGATTGCTGCACAGCGCCACGCCGATCAGAATGCCCAGCCCACCGAGCAAGACACCGGCCCATCGAATGCGCCCCATGAGGGCGACCAACTCGCGCTTGCTGCTGCCGACCAGCAAGACACCCGGAAGTATGTTCTCCCGGCCGGTGAGGGGAATGCCATGAAAAGTCTCCGGACCGTCGGGCCAGTCAATGGTCTGGGAAGATTCCCTCCCGTTCAGAATGACCCGGGTGATGAGCGGTTGTAACTCCAAGCCGGGGACAAGCTTCCCTGCGGCATCGATGACATTCTGCGGCAGGAAGCCGTCCGCGAAGTTCTGATAGAGCAAAACGCGCATTCCTGCAGGCAGGATCAAGGATGCCAGGAATCCCTGGTCGAGCCGCTTGCCGCCGGCAATGTAGAGGCTGCGATCGCCGGCGCTTACCGTACGGACCGCTACCAGGGCGAGCGCCATCTCTCCGGCCAGCTCCTCGCGCCTCAAAAACGGTCCCTCCTTCTGCCACTCCACCTGCTGCAAAATCCAGCTCTCCTGGTAGCCGAACCTCGCGGGCCACTGGGCCGAGGAAACAATGGTGCCGTCGTGAGCGACCAGCTCGAGGAAGTCAAGCCCGTGAGCTGCTGCAATCGCGGCGGCTTCGTTAACCCACGGAGCATAATCGGCATTGATCCGGTTGAGATCGATCGCCATGCGCAGAATGGATTCGGACCCGGCAATGCCTTCCAGGCGCCGCACGATCTCGTCCCCGCGGCGGTTGAACTCCGTCCGGAACTGCGCCAGGAGCGCCGAAGTGCGCTGGTTATCGAGCTCTTCGAAGGAGCGCCGGGTTGAGGCCAGGACGATCCAGGTGACCAGTGAAACGGTCAAGGCTACGGTGCAGGCCACCAGGATGAGCAACCTCGTGCGCAGCTTCATGATTTCTCCGGGAACAGCCACACGTCTTCGAACCGCCACTCTCCCGTGCGGAGTACAGCCGGCGTGTTCCACGAGCGCACCCGCTGGCTCACCGCATACACCTCGGGCAAATGCAGGAGCGGGATCACAACGCAGTCCTCCAGCAGGGACCGTTCCACCTCATAGGCTGTCTGGATCGATTCCGGTGCCTGCTCGGGCCGGTAATCGCCCAAGCCGAGCCCGGCCTCGAGTTCGGCAAGAGCCGCTGCTGCCGTGGCCGGCCTGATCTTCATGCGCACGAGGCGGAGCTCTGAAATCCCCGCCTTGGCCGCGCCGCTTTTGCCCGACAACTGGATCGCTATGCCGGCGGCACGGCTATCCACGGCAATCCTTTCGGCAATCACTTTGGCAAGCGGGTCCGCAGCATCGAAGGAGAGCTCGAGCGGGACCGCGCCGGAAGGCACGGAGCCTGCAGGGCGCAGCGCGGAACCGGGCTCGCGCGCAGCGGAAAACAGGAAGGCATATCCGCTCAGCCAACCCGGCAGGAGGCTTTCTGCCGCCTCGCCGCGTCTCTGCAGCAGCACAGTGTGAATCGCGCTGCGATCGATTGCGAGGGCAAGCGCCTTGCGCGTCTTGATATCCACGGAGCTCGAGCGGCCACGCTCAAACACCAGGGCCACAAGCTCAATGGGAGCTGAAGACCAGACCATGGCAGGCCGTGATGAAGCCCGTCGCGTTTCCTGCGGCGGGAGTTCCACAAAGTCGGCTTTGTCGAGATCCAGATCGAGCAACTGGTCCCGAGGATTGCGTCCCATCTCGACATTGATGCCGTCCAGAAACGGACGGCCTCCCCAGTAATCTTCATTGGCGGCAAAGTGCGCGCGGCGTCCTGCCTCCCAAGCCGCGATCCGGAAAGGGCCCGTGCCGGACAGAACGCCATCTGCCCCGCGGAGCACGATAGCAAGGGCCGGATTGGCAAGATCCCGCGGGAGCTCGGGGGCCGGGCGCTCTGATTCAATAACAACAGCATCTTTCGCTTCGGTCACTTGCCAGCCCCGGCCTGCGGCGCCGAGAGCGGCAACCGCCGCGGCGGGGGTCAGGGCCGTGCCGTCGTGGAACTTTACGCCTGCGCGAAGCCGGAATTCCCAGCGCTGCAAACGGCTGTCCGCCTGCCAGGAAATCGCCAGCAGCGGTTCTGTGCGGCCCTCTTCGTCAAGCCGTACCAGGGTTTCATAAACGAGCGGCAACAATCGCGCCCTGGCGATCCGGGCATCGCTTTCGGGTGCCGCCGCGGCAGGATCCAGATCTTGCACCGCCGCGCGCATCTCCACCCGCAGCAACCCTCCATAGCGCGGGCGCGTGGCGGCAGAGAGGATGCTCGTCACAGCCGCTACGCTAGCGACCGCAAGAAACAGAAACCTGGTAGGCCTCATATCTATTTGCCTGCGAATTATGGCAGACCAGCATGGCTGCTGCACCGCCGGGCGCAGGCCACAGGGCAGTTATCTTGCCGGGCAGCTGCGCGGGCGGACTGCTCGGCACGGCCCGCCGATCGGCCATCTTGAAAACCTGGATGGAATCCCCTTGACCGTTATCGCCGGCAAGTACAACCAGCACCTGGGTGTCGTCGCTGCACTCGGTCCGAAGGGCGACCACTTCGCTTCCCCAGCCATCCAATATCGCGAGCACCTCACGGACCGGATTGTACAGATAGGCTTTCCCGTCCAAGCCTGCAACCAGCCAACGCGGATCTGCCGGGGAAGCGGCGCGGGCTATGGAGTAGAAGGAGGGCAATCCTGCGGCTTGGAAGTAGTTTCTCCCTCCGGCCAGTTTTGCGTCCGGAAGATCCAGGGGCCATGCCTCATCAGCCTCCTTGCAGTCAACGCCAGGCTGATCGATGTCCGCCTTGCATACCACACCCGGAAGATAGGCTCGCAGCGACGATCCCTCGACGATCAGTCTCCCTCTCAGATCGCGCGGCCAAGGGCGGAGGTGAGCCAAGGGCACCGAACGGCGGTGTTGCCAACTCCCGCTCCAGCCGTAAATGGAAATGCTGTCGGGATCAAGAACCGCCAGTGCCTCATCCCGGCGGACCAGATCGAGAATGGGCTGCCTCTGTTCGTACACAGGCCGAACCTGCACGACCAGCGGGATGGAGTCTTTTTCACCGCCAGGGGACGGCCGCGGCGCGGAAACCATCGCGATGTACCGATTCTCACCTTTTTGGATTTGGGCAATCCATACGGAACCCTGGAAGTTGTCCGCCATAGTAACCGCCACCTCAGTCGTTCCTTGCGGCGCTGCAACTATCCGGATTCCCCGGCTTCGGAGTACGCTCTCCAGCTCGCGTTGGAACGCCGCTTCTTCTCCCTTTCCCCATGGCTCCCGGTTCTGCAGAAAAACGTGAATGCTATCCATCGAGCCCGTGAGGTCGAGGATTTTGGCTGCCAGCTCGCGCGCAGGAAGGCGCAACTCTTCCTGCCGCACGGGTGCACCCATGCTGCTTATTGCCAGGATGAACCCCGTGATGAGTGGCACGGCCCAAAGGCGGCAGTGGGGTGATGTTATGGCTTTCACGAGACGGCATCATATCACACCTTCCGACCAGTAGGCCCCGGCCGCCGAGACTGTCTCAGAACTCCCTCGCGGCAGCTCCACC
>CAYGWQ010000435.1:0-3561 GCA_964353465.1 uncultured Acidobacteriota bacterium
AAAGAGAACAGCCTCGGCGATATCTTGAGGTTCAACGAGGCGTTTCAAAGGCGCCTGCTCCGCGATCCTCTTGAGGCTCTCGGGGTCCCTCAATTTAAGGATCCGGTCCGTCGTGACCGTACTCGGAGATATGGAGTTTACCGTGATTCCGTAGGGTCCCAGTTCTCTTGCCAAAAGCCGGGTAAGGCCCATGACCCCTGCTTTGGCGGCTCCATAAGGAAGATAGTCCGGACCTCCGGGGTTGGGAGCCAGTCCAGCCCGTGACGCAATATTGACGATCCTTCCCTTTCGTCTTTCCATCATATGCTTCGATACAGCCTGGCAGCAGAGAAAGACACTCTTCAGATTGAACGCCACGACCCGGTCCCATTCTTCTTCGGCAATTTCAAAGAGGGGGGAGAATTTATTGAACCCACCAGCATTATTGACCAGAATATCGATGGCGCCCCACCGATCCAAGACCTGTTGCACCATCCCTGTTACTTGGTGGGATTGGGTTACATCAAACTGGATAGCCAGGGCCAACCCTTCGCTCTTCTGAATCTCTAACTCCACCCGTTGTGCATCCTGGATATTGATGTCCGTAACAGCCACGGACGCCCCTTCACGAGCCAGCGTCTTGGCAATGGCTTCACCCAGCCCTCCGGCTGCCCCCGTGACGATAGCGCATTGACCGGAAAGTCTCCCTTGACCAGACATCGTTCTCCTTTCCATCCTGACGAAAAAATACCCGTACCCAAAACGTGACTGAGGAAATAACAATCCCCTCCCCCTGGAGGGGGATGGGCATTATGAGGTTAGCCAACAACCATGATTTCATCGCCCGGGAAATGGTCCAGGATCTCAGGTTCGCCATCCGTCACAACAACCATGTGCTCAAGACGGACCCCTCCGACCCGATGCTCTCCCTCCAGGGTCTCATAGGCAATGATCATGCCTTTCTCGAAGGGCTGGGGATAATCCAGGGACCACTGCCTGTTAACATTGGGAAGGGCATAAGGCACGTTGACCGGATATGGACACGGCATTCCCAGCCCGTGACCGAATTCGACGGTCAACACCTCTACTTCGTCTTTGTAACCCCATTTGGTGGCGGGCGGGAAAAATTTCGCCGCGTCAGCCGTGGTCTTGCCGACCCGGGTTACCTCGATGGCCCCGTAGACGGTTTCTTTGACCCTCTTGTACCAGTCCTTCTCCTTTGCCGTCGGCTCTCGTCCCACCACGAAGGAACGATACCCGCAGGCCGGATATCCCATATACTTCGTGCCGCACACCGGAACATGCATAAGATCTCCGTACTCGATCCGCCGGTCCAGATAGGTGACGCCCCGTTCAAAACTCAAAGGACCGCTCTGGATATTGCAGCGGGCAAATTCGGCACCCGCGTCCTGCATGGCATCGACCGCTTTCCGGCGAAGGGGCGATACATTCATGCCCGGCTTACATGAATTGATGATCTCTTGCCACCCGTTGCTCTCGATCGAAGCGACCATTTTGAAGCAATTGATCTCATCCTCGGTCTTGATCTTGCTTGCCTCCAGGAGGAGGGGCCAGGCTTCAACGAGGGTCAGCCCTGCCGCCTTCAATCCTTCCCTGGCAAGGGCTTCAAAACCGATGATCCCCAGTTTCTCCTTGGCCAGGCCGTGCTTCTGGAGTTCTTCCCGAATCTCCTTGGAGAACAGACCCACCTCCGCACGGGTGGCCTCCGGACCTGCGACTTCCGCCAGCCAGCTCCGGGCAATTCGCCAGTTTTTGATCCAGGGCATCTGGTCAGGCATTTGCTGGTAGCTCCCCGCATGGGCAAAAATGATGGGGTCATGCTCGACGAAGAAAAGGGCGTAGCAAAGGTAGGACATGAACTCGCCCCATGAAAAACCCGTGATCCATCGAACGTTGGGCTCGTGTGTCACGAGAACGGCCGGGATCCCTTCCCGTTTCATGACGGCCCTCATCTTGGCCGCCCTATCCTGCCGCATGCGGGGAATGTTGATGTCGTCCCGCAGATCTGTTCGACCCGGTCCAAAAATCAACTTGTCAGCCCATTTCACCATGTTAAAATCCTCCTTGTATAAGTGATTTTGAATTTTTTCAGATCCGGTATGAACGCTCACACCGATTTGAAATTGTAGAGTTGAAGAATGTACTTCAGGTCTTCCTTCCTCGGTTTTAGATAAAGCAGCTTCCGGCTCCGGCCTGCACCCGTCAGCTTGTAAAAGTCGGCCATAGCCTCGGTGACTTTTAAGAGCAGGGCGTTGATATCGAGAATCAGCATCCCTTCCATTTCCGTGATCTTCTCGTTGACCACAATTGTGTTCACACACGCGCAGGCGGGCAGGATCACCTCCGCCCCCGAGCTGGCCAGTTGCTTGAGACATTTTCTGAACAGATCCATCATCCAGCCCGGGTCCGTAAATGCCTTCTGGACCGCGGTGAGATCGACCCCAAGAGAGGCAAAGGGGACGGCGCGATCGCCGAAACCATACCGTTGGGCCAAGGCATTGTAAAATTGGGCCTGTTTGTCGCTGAAGGCGATGCCCGAGAACTTGCTGCCCAGCATGCAAGCCATATGCATGGATGTTTCAGCCAGTCCGAAAATGGGGAGGCTGGTAATTTCCCGGGCCTCCTGCAAAGTAGGATCGAGGAAACAGCCGATGGCCACGGCATCGTAGCCTTCCCGGTCCGCTTGAACCATCTTGTTCAGGACACCGCCCGGCGCAAAACTGTTAAGGGCCACCGTAAAATTGAAGTGGAGGTCGAGGGATCCCCGGTCGACACCGTTGATCGAGACCTCCGTATCCGGCCGTTTCACAGAGTTCAGATGTTTCGTCAGTGCCTCCCGATAAGGCGTTAGTACTACTTCGTTAAGTAGGAAACGAAATACCATATTTTTCAAGGGTTCCCGGACTCTATCAAAGTCAGCCAAAGAGAAACCCTAACAGATTGAAAAATTTAGCAATTTCAAATTTCTTGCACATTGATTTAACGTAGTAGTACTAAGTCATTCAAAAATTGGCCCAATAACTCAATGACCCAATGACTTAATGACTATAGGTTTTGATGCTTTGAGCTTATTATTGACCCAATGACCCAATTACTAAATGACTAAGCTGCTTTCAGCTTTGAGCCTATGAGACTGCTTTGCACGATTCTTTCAATTGCCTATATAGCGATGATTTTCCTTTGGGCCGATTCTCCCGTGGTTTCCGATTTGGCGTCTTTTAATCCCTACAGCCTCCTCCATATTCCACTTTACGGTATCCTTACTGTCCTACTTAATTTTTCTTTTTTCCCTTTAAAGTTTAAAAGCAAGGTTCCAAACGATCCCAATGTTAAGAACCAGATAAAACCAAATATGCCTTGCCCCAATAATCCAATGACTAAATTACCTAATAACTTAATAACTAAACCTGAATCCTGCGTGAAAACTATTAATGTTAGCGATGTAACCAAGTAACAATCAACCCTGTAAATAAGGCTCAGAGATGAAATATCTCGTTTATTTTATGTTCTTTTTTGGTATAATCTTAACCTACCTTTTAGGTAGGTTAGCATTATACCATG
>CAYGWQ010000436.1:0-3550 GCA_964353465.1 uncultured Acidobacteriota bacterium
CGAAGAAGGTGTCGAACGCCAATCCGCAGCAAGCCGAGTTTATCTGGGGCAAAGCGGAGAAGATGCAGTACACCAACGGCGACGGCAAGAGATTGGATGCGCTGCTCATCAAGCCGGATAACTTCGATCCCGCAAAGAAGTACCCGTTGATGGTCTATATCTACGAGGAATTGTCGGACGGCCTGCACGGCTATCGTGCGCCAAACGTCGGGACGAGCATCAGCGTCACCCGCTACGTCAGCAACGGCTATATCATCCTCGAACCGGACATCGTATACGAGACCGGCTATCCGGGCCAGAGCGCGATGAAGTGCGTTATCCCGGCCATCAACACCCTGGTCGCGCAGGGCTACATCGATCCGAAGCGCATCGGCATCCAGGGGCACTCGTGGGGCGGGTACCAGATCACCTACATGATCACGCAGACGAACATATTCGCTGCCGTGGAGGCGGGCGCATCGGTGTCGAACATGATCAGCGCGTACGGCGGGATCCGCTGGGGCACCGGCGTGGTGCGCCAGATGCAGTACGAGAAGGGCCAGAGCCGTATCGGTGCGCCGCCATGGGATGCACCGCTGCAGTTCATTGAGAATTCACCGATCTTCTGGGTCGAGCGCGTCCACACGCCGTATCTGACGATTCACAACGACGGCGACACTGCCGTGCCGTGGCAGCAGGGCATCGAGTTCAATACGGCGCTGCGCCGGCTCGGCAAGGAAGCCTACATGTTCAACTTCAACGGCGAGGCGCACGGCTTGGGAAACCGCGATAACCAGAAGTACTGGACCGTTCACATGGACGAGTTCTTCGACCACTACCTGCTCGGCAAGCCGAGACCGGCGTGGATGGACAAGGGCGTGCCCTTCCTTGAAAGGGGGACGCGCGACGTCAGCGCGCTTTTCAAGAAGTCCGTGGAGGCAGCGGCACCATCGGACAAGAAATGACGTAAACGTCAGCGATGGGAGCGGCTCATGGTCCCTGGCTCCGGTGCACCACGCTGAATCTTATTCGCCTGGTTCGGGTTCTTAGGGACAGTCACCCGTGTCCCGGGAGGGATGGACAATAGGATGATTTGGCAATTGGCTGCGAACCAGCGGATCTCATGCGCACGCCGACAATACGAATGGCGATTGGGATACCACTGCACAGTAATCTTGAGGCTATTCTCTCTGCACTTCTGTCGGAAGATGGGAAAATATTGAAAATGGGGTTTTGGATACCCGGCAGGATTTCCGCAGGCCCGGCAGAGGGCGCCGGCTAGCGCATCCTTACCAGCCTGCTGCCCACCCGGCTGCCTTGCATGTCAAAGACAATCACTTTCACGATCTGCTTGGGGTCCAGGAGAGGAATCGACAGGGAAAAAGGAACAGCCAATGCCATGTAGCTCCTGTAGGTATCCTCCAACAACCGAAAGTCGACATTTTTCCAATCTTCGCCGAGAAAATTACCCTTGCCGTCCGCATAGAAGAGGACAACGCGCAACCGGCCCGTGTGCCGCCCGTTCACCTGCTTGAATTCGATCCTTGCGGGATCAATCCGCAGGTTCACCCAAATCAGCGGCTGCCCGCCCGCGTCGACGACTTTCTCCGTGCTGATCTGGAAAGGAATGTCTCCGAGGTCGCGTTCATGGGATGCCGCCGCCGAAATCCGGCTGTAGGCGAGAAACTCCTCCCGGTCGAAAGGCTGCAGTGTGTCGCGTGCGTAATATCCTTGCCGAAAGGAGACTTTCAATCCAGGACGGTTTACTTTCACGGAGATGCTCCGGTACTCCCCATCCCAGCGGTCATCTCTCGGGTAATACCCCAGCAGATATGCTACGCGTGTAATTTCGTTGATGCGGGTAAGCGCCTTGCCGATGTCCTCCTGAATGGCGGTCCGTCCTCCCGTGAGTTGGGAAAAGGCTGCGCATGGTCTGGAGTGCATAGGTCCGGTCCGGAACCCATCGGCCGGGATCGGGCGTGGGAAAGTTCATGCCGCTGGAGGTGAACCTTGACCTCGGAATGGCGGGAGCCAGATAGAGACCGCCGGTCTGAAACGTGTCGATGGCCACCCGGGCGTCGTTTGCGACCGCTGCCAGTCCCTCGTCGTAGGTCGCTCGCCCCTTCGGGAAAAAGAGCCCATCCCCCGTGAAAAAAAGCAAGTGCTTGGTGCCTTCCATATAACGCAGGTATTCAATGCAGGTGAAGACGTTCTGCATATCCAGGTAGGTGGTAGCGGCAGTGGCGGCGAACTCGTCGAAGGACATCTCGGTGGTCATGTCGGCTTCCAGCCTGTCGAAAGGGCTGATCGCGGCGGCCTCCTCGCTTCGGAGGATTTCGGCTACTACCTTCTGCGCATCCCTGTCCCAGCTCTTGACGATCTTCCCATTCTCCATCATTCGTCCCGGCATGATCCGGCGGGATGCCAGTCCTTTGTCCCGGGTGGGATGCGCAGCAGGACTATTCGGCAATCGGCTGTGAACTAGCAGATCTTATGCATACGCCAACTCCCCGCATGGCGGTGGTGAAACCGGTGACTGTCCCGAATGGCACTAAGATAAGGAATCTGATCAGTAATTCTCACGAACCTCCATGCTCATCTATTCTGGACCTGGTCCTGGACTTAGACTTCGACGTGGACTTGGACAATCCTGTCAGAGCCAGACTTTTGCGAATGTGATATTCAGCAGATCGTTCCATCCCATGCCGCGTCCAGATCCAGGTCGAGGACTACGTCCAAGTCCACGTCCAGGTCCAGGTCCGAGGTTGTGGAAGAAACATCTCTTATCTTAGTGCCATTCGTGACTGTCCCCCACCCCCCGCAATCCGACGGTGAAAAAAAATTGACAGGAACCCCTCCCCGTACATAGAGTGAATCGGCATTGAGTAGAGCATTCCCTCCCCTGCTTGCCCAGTGCTGAGCCGGGGCGGCTTGCGATTGCCTGAGTTCCAGGAGGAGATCACCATGAGCAGGAAAATGAAACGCCGGGAATTTGTACTCACGACTGCGGCCGCTGGCCTGGCGGCAGCCTCTCCCCGAACGGTCTTCGGGCAGGCGCCGTCGGTGATCACGCAATCTGGGATTAAGCCGATCGTGATTGCATCCGCCAATGGCCACCAATACAAGAACGGCGGAACGCAAACCTGCGTCGAGAAGGCGTTTGCCATGATCACGCAGGGGGCGGATGTTCTGGATGCACTCATTGCGGGCGTGAACATCGTCGAGCTCGATCCGGAGGAAATGAGCGTCGGCTATGGCGGGCTGCCCAATGCGGATGGCGTCGTGCAGCTGGATTCCTGCTGCATGCACGGCCCCCTGAAGCGCGCCGGCGGCGTTGCGGCCCTCGAAGGGGTGCGCACCCCTTCGCTGGTGGCGAAAGCCATCATGGACAACACGGATCACCACCTCCTGGTCGGCAAAGGCGCGCAGGATTTTGCCCACAACATGGGATTCAAGATCGAGGATGACCTCAACACGGAGCGATCGCGCCGGGCCTGGCTCGACTGGAAGCGCCGCATCGATCCGGAGCACTATCTTGATCCGAAAAAGCGTGTCGAAGCCGGATATGAAG
>CAYGWQ010000437.1:0-3533 GCA_964353465.1 uncultured Acidobacteriota bacterium
TCAGCAATTATCGATTGCCGTGGAGCGGCCGCGAGCCAGTTCTGAGACAGCCTCGGCGGCCGGGGCCTACGGGGCGCCGGCTGCCAGACGGCGCTCTGCTTTTCACCCCCCCCGCAACATCCCAGACCCCGTCCGGCGGCCGGGGCCTACGCACATGACTCATCGCTTACATGATCTCTTTCAGACGTCCGCCCATGCTGATGCCGTCTGCGGCAGTGGGTGTCGCGCGGACGTCGAGGCCTTCGGGGTTGGGCAGCTTGCTGTCGGGATCGATGCCAAGCAGCTCATACATGCTGCCGATCAGATCACAGGGGTAAACGGGGCGGTCCTTCACCTCTTCCCCTTTCGCATCCGATGCTCCTACCACTACGCCGCCTTTGAATCCGCCGCCCGCAACAACTGCAGAGAAAACCGCGCCGTAGTGCCCCCGCCCGCCATTCCACGGCGCCTCCCATTGAATCCTCGGCGTTCTGCCGAATTCGCCGCTCCACCAGACAATGGTGGTGTCGAGCAGGCCGCGTTCCGACAAGTCCTGGAGGAGTGTCGCCATGCCTTTGTCCATCTGCGGCAATCGTTGACGCATGTTCTGAAAATGCTGCCGGTGGGTATCCCAGCCCTGGTAGTTGATGGTGATGTAAGGGACCCCGCGCTCTACCAACCGCCGTGCCGCCAGGCAGGATTGCCCGAAGGTGTTGCGGCCATAGCGATCTTTCATCTCGTCCTTCTCCTGCGAAAGATCGAATACTTTGCCGGCGTCGCCGAGAATCAACTCATAGGCCTGTTGCTCGGCCTGATCGAGAGCCTGTACCGTGGCATCGTTTTTCATCAGCTTTCCCAGCGTGTTCAACTGGTGGAGCAGTGTGCGCCGGTCCTGCTGCCGCTGATCGGAAATGCCCTGGGCGACTACGCCCTCTACAGCGAACCGGGCCTGCGCCGGATCGCCACCCGTGGCAAAAGGCTTGTAGCGCTGGCCAAGGAATCCCTCTTCGGAAAACCGGCCCTGGGGCTGGGTCAGCACGATGTAGGGGGGGATCAGCCCGCTGTATCCGGCGTCGTAGCCTTTGTGCAGCGAGACCACGGCCCCCACGCAGGGAAATAACAGCCGTTCGCCGGGCTTGCGCCCGGTCTGAACCATGTAGGACGCCGTTTCATGGGCGTTGATGCCATGCGTCATGCTGCGGATGATGGAGTATTTATCAGCCTGCTGCGCGAGCAGCGGCAGCAGTTCTCCGATCACAATCCCGTCCACGTTGGCGGGGATCGGCTTGTTCAATGGGCCACAGTAGTCGTAGCCCGCAGCCGGTTTTGGATCAAAGGTGTCCAGGTGCGAAGGGCCGCCCCACATCCAGATCTGAATAACCGCCTTGGCCTTGGCCGGCCGCGCGGCAGCCTGCGCCCGCAGATCCGCGCGGCCGGCCAGCACCAGCCCGGCTGCGCCGAGAAGACTGCAGCGCAATGCTTCGCGCCTGGAGATGGGCAAGCTGCCCATGCCTGAGTTCGGAGACGAGGGACCGGAACTTGACGGCCCGGTCTTCTCACTTGGTTCTGCGCTCACTGTTTTCACCTGGCCTCTCCCTCTCAAGTTCAAGCGGCCGCCGCAAGCTCAAGCGGCCACGCGGGTCCCGGCTGGCGGAATCCGCTAGTATTCTGCAATCTCGATCCGCCGGCGCCCGGAGCGCTGCCGGGCAGCAAGGCCTCTTCGAAGCTGTGAAAAAATCGGGGACAGTCCAGAATGGCACTAAGTTAAGGATGTAAGCCCTGAAAGGGCGGTGCAGACCAGCCCAGGGTGAAACCCTGGGATCAGGCGTAATTAGTTGAGAACAGCCCTGAAGGGCGACACAGCCTGCTCCGCCCTACAGGGCTGATTCCCTGCTCGGCGTCCGTCCCCAGGGCTGCGCCCTGGGCTCTGCTGCTGGACCCTTTCAGGGTCACAATGGAAATCCTTATCTTAGTGCCATTCTGGACTGTCCCCGATTTTTTCACAGCTTCGAAGGCGCCAAGACGCGAAGCATGCGGGCATCCAATTCGTGAACTTTGAATCCTGGCGCCCTCGGCCCTCAGCGTAAATGCCAGATTCACACCGTTGATGCGTAAGCGCGTCGAATGAAATAGGCGATCTTAGTGCTTGCGTGCGGGCCGTCCGGAATGGTTTGATTCTATCCTTGTTGTGTGGCGGGGGGGGCCGTGAAACGTTAAAACAAAAGGAATCATCGACTATGCCGCTGGTACCGCCTTATATCGAATCCTTAGTTCCTTATCAGCCCGGACGCAGTATCGAAGAAATCAAGAAAGCCTACGGGCTGCGTAACGTCATCAAGCTGGCCTCCAATGAAAATCCGCGCGGACCCTCGCCACTGGCGGTGGAAGCCATTCGGCAGCAGCTGGATGACCTGCACCTGTATCCGAGCGGCGGGCTGGATCTGCGAAGAGTGCTCGCCGAGAGGTATGATCTCAAGGTTGAGAACGTCATTGCGGGAAGCGGATCGGAAGGCATTATTTCGAACATCATCCGCACTTTTCTTTGCGACGAAGATGAGGTTCTGACAACCGAAGCCGCGTTTATCGGGTTCCAGGTGCTGGCCAGGTCGCGCGGGGTCAGATACCGGACTGTCCCCTACCGCGCCTGGCACTATGATCTGCCGGCTCTGGCCGAACAGGTCAATGACCGGACCAAGATCATCTACCTGGCGAATCCCAACAACCCGACGGGCACCATCTTCAGCCGGCAGGAGTTTGACGCCTTCTATCGCCATGTTCCCGAGCGGGTGCTGATCATCCTCGACGAGGCCTACTTCGAATACGCCAAGGACAATCCGCGCTATCCCGATTCGATGCACTACCGCTACGACAATGTCATCACGCTGCGCACCTTCTCGAAGATCTACGGGCTCGCAGGCATTCGCATCGGCTACGGGTTTGCTCACGAGGAGCTGATCGGCAGTCTCCTGAAGGTAAAGCTTCCCTTCGAACCCAGCTCTCTCGCCCAGGCGGCCGGCATTGGAGCCTTGTCGGACAAGGAGTTCGTGCACCGGTCGCTGGAGATCAACGCCCGCGGCCTCGATCTTTTCACCACATCATTCCGCGAGATGGGTCTGATGATTGTTCCTTCGGAAGCTAACTTCATCATGATTGTGCTTTCGGATACACAGGAGGCGCAGCGCGTTACTCAGGGGTTGCTGCAGGAAGGCATCATCATCCGGCCGCTTGCGGCCTTCGGGCTGTCCAATTGCGTACGCATCTCGACCGGTAATGATGATGAAAACCAGAGATGTGTCGAGGCGATGAAAAAGCTCGTTCCGAGGTCCTGACCTCGGCCGGAGATACGGGCTGCTCCTTACACGCATCTCATGTTGCGTAACAACTTTCTTTCGCCCCTCCAGGCCTCTTACGCTTTTTCGCCATCATGACCCCGGGCTCGCAGACTCGCCCGGGGCTATTATCTGCCACGCCTCCGGCGCTAGATACGCCATGAAACTGCCCAATTTACTGGAACCGCAGATCGAGCCCCGGAGGGGTGGAGAGATAATAGCCGG
>CAYGWQ010000438.1:0-3531 GCA_964353465.1 uncultured Acidobacteriota bacterium
AGGAATAGAGGTCCGAAGGACCGGCACAGATGTTGTGCCGCACCTTCGGCGCTCACATTAAATGGCTGAACACCCCGGCCTCACGGCCGGGGCTATCATTTGCCGCCTCTTCGAGGCTCCTTTTCTCCAAGTCTCTGCGGTGGATTTCAGTTCTGGCCGTGGCTCTGCCTGGTCAGGTTTTTCGTGGACGTCGCGGAATGAGTGGTAGCTGTTCCGGCTGTCGGCGGCGGCGCGTTGCCGGGTGTTCCTGATCATCCCCTAAAAATATCAGCGCCCTTTCCCCGGGAAGAGAAAGGGCGCCGCTCGGGTGTAGGTGGGTATTAAGGGTGGAAAGGAGGTTTGTATGTCGGAACGATTCTCCTTCTTAGGGTTGTAATTTGCTCTATCCAAAAGAAATTAATACGCAACCAGCGTGCCAGCAGGCTAAGACTGGATGCCGGGTGAGGCATCCCGCTTGTTTCCAACGCCTTAAACTATTGCATTTACACCACGTGCGTTGATAAATTAATCACTCGCATGGGTGATCATACCCACTGAAATAGGGATTTCACCCGATTTTTTTGGGTAAAATCCCTGAGAGGACTAGGGGAATCCCTGAAATCGGGCTGCAAAGATCGGGTCGATTGACGGGTTTGGAGAAACAGGAGTAAATGGTGTCGTCTGGAATAGGCTATAATGACAGTTTCGAGCGCGGTGCCATGAATGAGCTGCGCCGAGCAATGCAGGATTTTTGCCTGACAGGTGAAACAGACCCATGTCTTTAGGGAGAAAACCGGCGTCAGTCATCAGCCCTGAGCGGGGCAAACGCATCAATCGCTGCCTTCTGTCGATCAGCGAGATGGGGTGCGAGCTCGAACAGGTTTCTTTGGACGCGATCATCACAACCGACGCCAATGGCATGATCCTGTCCTGCAGCGCAGCGGCCTGCGAGTTATTGGGCATGCTCCCCGGCGAGGCCATTGGCCGCCGCATGAGCTCCTTATATGCGGGCGGAGATACCGAGGCGCGCAGGCTGATGGAGCGGTTGCGGGAAGACGGCCGTCTGCAGAATTATCCGATCGACCTTGTTTCGGCGGCGGGGCGTACAATTCCGACTGTGCTCACGGCCTCCGCCATCCGGAACAGCGCGGGCGAGATCATCGGCACCCTGGCGGTAGCCCGCAACTTGACGGAGATCCGGCGCCTCGAAGACGAGCTGGCCGCAAAGAACCGCTTTATGGCCAACATTCTGCAGGACTCTGCCGACGCGATCCTGACGCTGGATCCCGAGGACAACATTACCTCCTGGAACCGCGGCGCAGAGTTGATCTTCGGCTACACCGCCGCGGAGATGATCGGCAAGCATGTCTCCCTTCTGCTCCCCCCGGAATTGCGCGAAGCGCAGGAGCTGCGCCAGATTGCAGAAAAAGTCAGGATGCACGGAGCGGTCCGCAGCTTTCAGACCGAGCGCATCACCAAGGACGGAAGGCGCATCCAGGTGATTTTCACGCGCACCGCCATCCGCGACGAAATGGGGCGCATAGTCGGAGCCTCTGCGGTCCTCAAGGACGTTACCGCGTATCGCAACATGGAGCGCCAACTGGCTGATGCGGAACACCTGGCAACCCTGGGTGAGCTCTCCGCAGGACTGGCTCACGAAATCAAGAACCCGCTGGCAGGCATCAAGGGTGCCATCGAGGTGATTCGCGATTCCGTTCCTGCGAGCGACATCCACCGGGAGATCCTCGGCGATGTGCTGCACGAGGTCAATCGGATCGACAAGATCGTGCGCGACCTGTTGAACTATGCCAAGCCCAAGCCCCCTTCGCACTCCGCGATCCAGCTCGCCGAGATGGCACAGCGCATCGTAGCGATGGTTGACAAATCCAACAACAATGATGCGCTGGTCATCCGGCTGCACAAACTTACACGCATCCCGGAATTCACCGGCGACGAAACCCAGCTCGAGCAGGTGCTGCTGAATCTCCTGCTCAACGCCCAGAAAGCCATGCCCTCCGGAGGGCATATTGATGTCAGCTTGTCGCACGACGCGGCCGAGGGAGCGGTGCATATGGAAGTCGCCGATGATGGGCCGGGGATCTCGGAAGAGGTTCGCAAGAGGCTGTTCCAGCCCTTTTTCACCACTCGCACCGACGGGACCGGATTAGGACTGGCGACCTGCCTGAAAAACGTGCAATATCATGGTGGCGCCATCGATGTTCAGAGTGAACCCGGGCGGGGGGCGAAATTCATCGTGACGCTGCCGCTCTTTTCACGGCTCTAGGAAGCAGCAAGTTCGATGCCCAAGGAAACCATTCTCGTCGTCGATGATGAACGGCTGGTGCGTTGGTCTCTGCAGCAAAAGCTGGAGCAATGGGGCTATCACGTCAGCCTGGCCGAAGACGGCGCAGCCGCCCTCGCCCGCGCGCAGCTGGATAATCCCGACCTGATCACGCTCGACGTGAAACTTCCCGATATGACCGGGATCGAAGTCCTCTCCGAGTTGCGGAAACGCAACGTCCAGGTGCCGGTCGTGGTGATCACCGCGTTCGGCGTGGTCGATGATGCCGTGCGCAGCCTCAAGCTCGGGGCCTACGATTTCATCGAAAAGCCGATCAACTTCGAGAAGCTCGAAAACGCATTGCGAAACGCGCTCGAGACGCGCCGGCTGCGCACGGAGGTCGCGCGCACCCACGAGATCCAGCGCAACGAGTGGAGCGTGGATCACTTCATTGGCGTGTCCTCTCACGTCCGGGAAGTCGTGGAGTTGATCGGGAAACTTGCGGCCAGCGAAGCCTCCACGATCCTGATCCAGGGGGAAAGCGGCACCGGAAAGGACCTCGTTGCCCACGCGATCCATTACGAATCCGCCCGCCGGGATCGCCCCTTTTACGCCATCAATTGCGCGGCCATTCCCGAAAATCTGATGGAATCCGAGCTGTTCGGCCATGAAAAAGGCGCCTTCACCGACGCCCGCGCGCAAAAAAAGGGAATGTTCGAGATTGCCGATGGGGGGACCCTGTTCCTGGATGAGATCAGTGAAATGAATCTGGGCATGCAGGCCAAGCTGCTCCGGGTCCTGGAGGGCCAGTCCTTCCGAAGGGTCGGCGGCGTGAAGAACATCACCGTAGACATCCGGGTCATCGCGGCTTCCAACCGGAACCTCGAGGAAGCCGTGCGCTCCTCGCGTTTCCGCCAGGACCTGTACTTCCGCCTGGCAATCATCCCGGTAACGCTGCTGCCGCTGCGCGATCACAAGGTGGATATATCCCCGCTCCTGGATCATTTCATCCGCTATTACAATGAGAAATTCCACAAGAACATCCAAGGCCTCACCAAAGAGGCCGAAGAGCTCCTGATGAATTACGACTGGCCGGGAAACATCCGAGAGCTCCGCAACGCCATCGAGAGAGTCATGATCCTCGCCGAGGGAAATCGTGTCGCAGCCAAGTACCTCCCCATCCGCATCTCGGAAGGGGGCGTCCTTCCCGTGCCCATGAGCGAGGGTTCTGAGGATGGGCGTATCCGCCTCCCCCAGGGAGGCGTCTCCCT
>CAYGWQ010000439.1:0-3511 GCA_964353465.1 uncultured Acidobacteriota bacterium
CCGGTCGAGCTATGGCGCCGGCCGATCGGACCGGGCTGGTCGTCCTTCGCGGTCCACGGCGACCTCCTCTACACCCAGGAGCAGCGCGGTGGCGACGAGGTCGTTGCCTGCTACAACGTGACCACCGGCAGGCCGGTGTGGAAACACCGCGACGCGGCCCGGTTCTGGGAGTCGAATGGCGGCGCCGGTCCGCGCGCGACACCGACCCTCAGCAACGGTCGCGTATACACATTTGGTGCGACCGGAATCCTGAACGTGCTCGACGCTCGTGACGGCGCCGTCGTGTGGTCGCGCAACGCGGCGTCCGACACCGGCACGAAGGTCCCGGGCTGGGGCTTCGCGAGCTCGCCCCTGGTGGTCGACGACGTCGTCATCGTCGCCGCCGAGGGCCGACTCGCCGCATACGACCTCGCCACCGGTAATCCGCGCTGGGTCGGCCCGGCCGGCGGCGCTGGCTACAGCTCGCCACATCTATTGACGATCGACGGAGTCGCGCAGGTCCTACTGGCCAGCGGAGCCAGCGCAATCAGCTTCGCGCTTGCCGACGGCACGCGGCTTTGGGAGTACCCTTTGTCGCCAAGCGTCCCCATCGTGCAGCCGGCCCTGACCGCGGACGGCGACATCCTGATCAGCACCGGCGGCGCCAACGGAGGAAACGGCATCTGCCGGATTGCAGTCGCGCACGGACCCGGCGGATGGACCGTCGAAGAACGCTGGACGTCGATCGGGCTGAAGCCTTACTTCAACGACTTCGTCGTTCACGATGGCCATGCCTTCGGCTTGGACGGCAGCATACTCGCGTGCATCGACCTCAAGGACGGCAAGCGCAAGTGGAAGGGCGGACGCTACGGCAACGGCCAGCTCCTCCTGTTGCCCGACCAGCACTTGCTGCTGGTGCTGTCGGAGCAGGGTGAGCTGGCGCTGGTCGGGGCGGCCGCCGACCAATTCAGGGAACTCGCGCGGTTTCCGGCGATCGAGGGCAAGACCTGGAACCACCCGGTGCTGGTCGGCGACGTCCTGCTGGTTCGCAACGGCCAGGAGATGGTCGCGTTCCGGCTGTCCCTCGCGCGCCGCTGACGGGGTTGTCCAACGCACTAGCCTCCGAGATGTGAGGGGGTATTTCCAACAGTTGTGCGGCCAGATAGATCTGGTGCTCGTGGCCGACCAGGATGCCTTCAATTGGCCGTGTAGTCCGTATCGGCAAGAGCTTAAGCGGGTCCGCCGTAGCCCTCAAATGCGCGGACGGGCGGAGGCGGACATCTTGCTGGCCTTCCGTCATGACGGGATTCGCGAAGGAAAGTGTGACAGGGCTGTTCCGCGGCTAACTTGCCGCAAGATGGACGGACCTGCGCCCGGGCTCACCAGACAAGGGGAAGCAGCCTGTAGCGCACCCTCCGCCGGTACTCCTCGTAACCCTTCAGCTCCCGCACCAATACCTCCTCCTCGTTCCGGATCCTCAGGACCAAGATGGGAATGAAAGCGAGGGCCGGCAGGAGGGCCCACCACGACCCGAGGGCCACGGGAGTCGCAAGCCAGAGGACGAGGGTGCCCGTATACATCGGGTGCCGTACGACTGCGTAAGGCCCCGTCGAGATCACTTCCTGGCCGTCGCAGGTTTCTACGGTCCGGCCCGCCCAGCGGTTTTCAACGAAAACCCTGAGGATCAGGAGGTAGCCCCCGAGCGAGAGGGCCAGGGCCGCGACTACCGCGGCGGTGGGGATCTCCGACCAGCCGAAACGGCGATCGAGGCCGGGGAGGATGAGCGCAGCCAGGTAGAAGGGAACTCCAAAGGCCATGACGCGCCGCTGGTGCCGTTCCTTCTCGCGCATTTTGAAGCGGCGGGCGATGAAATCCGGATCCTTCCGCACCATCCAGACCCCGAAGATGGTCATGGGTACGAGAAGGATGGCGCACCAGATCCAGGCTTCCCACCACTCGAGCGAGCGCCCTGTGACGAGGAAGAAAAGAGGCAGGGAGATCCAACAGCCGATGAGCCAGACAAGCCCTTTTATCGCGATGCCTTTCGCTTCAATCCCGCTCGTCTGCACTTGCGCCATACCGAGAAACTTAGCTCAGTGGATGAGTATTAGCAACCCGAACATATACCTCCACCCGCTTGGCGGGTAGGTTAAATCAAGGGACAGCGCGTATCCCGGAGAAGTGGTTGACCATTGGGGCGCTCGATTCAGGACGCATGTCACTTCAACGGTTAGCGCGTAATACAGCCAAGTGGCCAATCATCAGTCAATTTTCCATAACGCCGTTTCTTGCTAACTGACCTGTTTACGAGTGCCCGAAATCCCGACAAGTGTTGCGGATTCAGCTATCAATGGCCGTGGCGATGAAATATAATAACGGCAACCTCAGTTGCTTCAGATTGCGGCGCACAAATTGCCAGTTGAGGATACTCTCCATGATCGGCAAGACAATATCGCACTACCACATCCTCGAAAAACTCGGTGCCGGTGGCATGGGTGTCGTCTACAAGGCTCGCGATACGCGCCTGGACCGCATGGTCGCAATCAAGATCCTTCCCCCAGAGAAGGTCGCCGACCCCGAGCGAAAACGGCGTTTTGTCCAAGAGGCGAAGGCCGCCTCCGCCATCAACCATCCGAACATTGTCACCATCCACGACATCACCCAGGAAGGGGGGACGGAGTTCATCGTGATGGAGTACGTCGAGGGCAAGACTCTCGACCAGCGGATCGGGCACCGGGGAATGCGCCTCAATGACGCGCTCAAATGCGCGGTTCAGATTGCCGACGCCCTGGCTAAGGCGCACACCGCTGGTATCGTCCACAGGGATCTGAAACCCACGAACATCATGGTGAACGAGGACGATGTGGTGAAGGTCCTCGATTTCGGTCTCGCCAAGCTCACGGAACCAACCCAAGGTGATGAGTTCGCCTCCACTGCTACCGTTGACGACGAAGGAAGACCGATCACGGAAGAGGGCGTCATCGTCGGAACCGTTTCCTACATGTCGCCGGAGCAGGCTGAGGGAAAGAAGGTCGATGCACGTTCGGATATCTTCTCGCTGGGATTGGTGCTGTATGAGATGGTGACGGGGCAGAAGGCGTTTCAGGGCACGAGCAAGATGTCGACGCTCTCGGCGATCCTGCATCAGGAGCCAAAGCCGGTCAGCGGCATCACGCAGACAATTCCGGTTGATTTAGAGAAGCTCATCAGCCGCTGTCTTCGCAAAGACCCGGTGAAGCGCCTACAGCACATGGACGATGTGAAGCTCGCCCTGGAAGAACTGAAGGAGGAATCGGAATCGGGCAAGCTGGCCGGCATCCCGGTCGCCGCGCGAAAGCGCCCTTGGCGGTGGTTGTGGGCTGCGGCTGCCGCCACTGCGCTGCTGTTGGCTGCAGTCCTGGTCTGGCGGCTGCGAGAGGAATCGCCGCCCAGCGACCTCAGGGCCGTCGCGCTGACCTCCTATTCGGGCATCGAGACGCAACCATCGTTTTCGCCGGACGGCAGCAAGGTGGCCTTCGTCTGGAACGGCGAA
>CAYGWQ010000440.1:0-3501 GCA_964353465.1 uncultured Acidobacteriota bacterium
AACGCCGCGAAAATCCTCGCAGAGGCACTATCGCGCCTCCCCCGGGTGTAGTCCAACGCACTCCGGCAGTGAGAAGGGGTCGAGTGCCGTGGAAGTTCTGGATTGTGGTGGCCCTGGGAATTGCTGTTACCGCTTGGTTTCTGTAGCGAAACTCGCTCGGCCAGCAAGCAAGCCCCAGAGGGGCGGAAAGATAATAGCCCCGGGCGCGAGCCCGGGGTCAGGCCGGAAAGCAGCGCGGAGCCCCGGAAGGGCGACAGAAAATGATTGCGGATAAAGATCTTTCGCCCCTGCCGGGGCTCATGAAATGCAATATCCTATCCGGGGGCTTGCGCCCCCGGCTATTATCTTTCCGCCCCTTCGGGGCTCGGGCGGCACATTCTGCAGCCGGGTTTCGCGACAGAAACTATCTAAGGAGTTTTTTCAATACATCCACGGGCGGAATCTGCGACTGGGACGCAGCCAGGTTTTCCCGCTTGATGGCTTCGTATACTTCTTTGCGATGGACGGAGATATGGCGTGGAGCGGTGATGCCGACCTTGACCCCTCCCCCGGCGATGCCGAGGATCGTGACCTCAATCTCATTGCCGATGATCAGGCTTTCTTCCTTTTTGCGCGTGAATACCAGCACACGATTCTCCGACCGAATCCCTTCGGGTTTAAGGGGCGGCGCGCTAAGACATGCGTTACTCCGATCCGGCACGGTCCTGTGCCGAGGGTCCAAAGATCGGATGCCTCACCGGATACCGGCCTTCCAGTAGAATCACCTGCTTCCCACAGCGTTTCTTTTCATGAATCAAGATCGGGGCCATGAGATTGATGGTTGCCTCGGCGTGATTCTCCGGGATCGTGGCCACTGCGTAGACCGCAACCTCTTCGGGTTTATCGGTCTGAAGGTCCTGCATATCCGCATCCCCTACCTGGAATTCGTAGGCGGGGTGCAGCAGGAAGGGGTTGACTACCAGCAGGGCAATGGGAGGATCGTCGAGGGACTGCAGATACAGGAACGGTCTGAGGTCCTCGAATTCAAGGATGGCGAATTTGCGAATCCCGGCAAAGCCCGGGATGCCTTCGCTGAAACGGATGATCTTCTCTTCCGGCACTTCAATCTCGCCGAATTTCGCGGTTCGCACGCGCAAGAATTTCGCATCCGTCATGTTCAGCCCTTTAAGGAATTACAGGGTGATTGCATCCCCCTTTTGCCTGCCCGGCACCGTTTCATTTTACATGCGGTTGGAAGACAGAGTCTATCGGATTCCAGGGGCCGCGGCGGGCAGGGGACGGCTTTGTCAGCCGATATAATCAAACAGGTTCTTCTGGCCCACCAACGAACCCACCGTGAGCGCAGCCTGGAGTGCCGTCTGGGTTTGATTGAGTTGGGTGATCGCTTCGGCCATATCGGCATCGCCGATATGGGATTGGCGTGTCTGGATATACAGCTGCTGATCCTGGCGCGAGATTTCGGAATTCTCGAGCTTCGCCAGATCCACACCGATGCGGGCACGCACCTGGCTGATCGTGGAGAAGGCGTCGGAGAACTGCCCGAGGGCGGATTGCATGGCGGCCTGGTCACCGCTCTCCACAGCGCTCAGCAGCGAGCTCACGCGCGCAAAAACCGGATCAAGGACGGCCGAACCGGGTACGTTTTCCTGCACCTGGAGATTAGTGCCGATGTCGATCGTGTTTACTTCGGCGTTTCCCTGGTACGTGATCGTATCCCCCGCAATGGCAAACGCGGGTTGGGTGACGAGCGAGCCGGCGAACAGATAGCGCCCCCTGACCTGGGTGTTTGCCAGATCAAAAAGCTGATCGCGCAGGGAGCGGATTTCACTTGCGAGAGCGGCGCGGGAGGCGTCACCGTTGACCCCGCTGGCCGCAGCGCTGCCCCGGCTGAAGATGGCCGCAACGACATCATACACCGAGCTTAGGGTGGATTCGGTGACTTTGATGAAAAAGCCGCTGTTATCGGCGTTTGTCTGATACTGGTCGAGGTCGGAGAGCTGCCTGTTGAGCTGCAGCATTTCGGCGTTGTTCGCAGGCGCATCATGCAGGTGGGAGTTTTTTCTCCCCGAGGATACCTGTTCGCTCGCGCGCTGCAATCTCTCATTCAGCATGCTTATATTGTCGAGAAGGGTCCGGTAGCTGATGGACTCGGTAATACGCATAATTAGGCTCCAAGGAGGTTGATCATTTCCTCGGTTAGAAGGTCGATAATGTTGATGAGGCGGGCATTAGCCTGATATGCTTTCTGGAAGCGCATGATGTTGACAGCCTCTTCATCCAGGCTCACGCCGACGGCCGCATCCCGCTGGTTCTGCAACTGCGTCAGGATGTGATTCTGAGTCTCGAGGCCGTCCACAACGGTCTTCGTGTCGCGGCCTATGCTGAAGATGAGGTTGGTATAAGCCTGATCAATGGTCGCTTGGTTCCCGGACAGCAGCAGTTCGTCCTTGATGCCGGCCAGCTTGCGGGCATTGGCATTGGACCCGATTCCGGCGCCGGCGCCGGCTGCAGCGATTTGGGCAGGATCCGTAATGGCCAGCTGCATCGCACGAGCCGCTCCCCGGCTGGAGCCCGGGACCGTCGGCACGAAGGGAACGAAGAAATCCCCCCCCGGCGCACCGTTCATATCTGCGCCTTGAGCATGCTGTGTGTTGACACGGGCGATGATCGCGGCGGCCATGTCATCGAGCGCGTTCAGATAGCCTGAAATATTCTTGTCCCGCACCTTGAGTAGACCGCCGAGCTTGCCCGACTGGATCTTGGAGGTTATGTCAACTCCCCCGGCCATCACTTCCAGCATCGTGCCGGAGGCGGATGCGCCCACCTGCCAGGGTATCGAACGGTCCCCGACAACCAGGGAGATCCCCTGCGGCGACATTATGGTAACGCTGCCCGACTCGGTCTCATAATAGGCAATGTCGGTCAGCTCCGCCAGCTGGTCGACCAGAAGCTGCCGTCGATCGCGCAAGGTGCCCGCGTTGGACTGGGAACCGCTCGCAGCCAAAATTTCAACGTTGAGCTTGGCAATGTTCTCAGCAATGGAATTGATATCGGCCACCGTATCCGCTATGGCGCGGTCTTGCAGCGTCTGCACGGATTGCAGGGCTTCATATTTTTGCCTGAACTGCGCGCTCAAATCCTCGGCGCATGCCAGCGCCTGCTGTCTCAGGGTGACATCCTCCGGTGCATTCGCCAGTGAGCTGAAGCTGTTGAAGAAGGCGGCGATGACCGACTGCAGGCCGGATCCGGAGGTTTCATTGAACATGGATTCCACCTGCTGCAACATGGAGGAGGATGCGGATAGTTCCCCTTGCCTCTGCAGCTCTTCATTCACACGGTGGTCCAGAAACCGCATGCGGTAGGACTCAATGGAATCGACATGAACCCCCGCACCCGCCTGGTATTCGATCTGGGCCACTGGATCGCCGGGAACGAGGTTGATGCGTTGGCGCGCGTATCCGGGCGTATTGACGTTGGCAATGTTGTTCTGCGCAACGTCCA
>CAYGWQ010000441.1:0-3492 GCA_964353465.1 uncultured Acidobacteriota bacterium
GATCCGAGGACTTAGGCGCACTCTGGGAACATCTCGTTCTGGAGCACCTGCAGGCCCATTTCCCGGACACCCCCATCCGCTACTGGCGCGACAAGTCGGGACGGGAGGTGGACTTTGTAATCGGCCGCCGGCGCGATGAAGTGGACGCCATCGAGTGCAAGTGGGATCCAGGCGCGTTCGACTGCTCCGCAATGAGGCTCTTCCGCAGTTACTATCCGAGAGGGCGCAACTTTCTCGTGACTCCCTCCGGCGTCACTGCCTACAACACCCGCTATGGGCGCTTGGAGGTGAGAGTCTGCGCCCCTACTGAACTTCGCCCATGACCGGCTTCAGGTCGCGGTGGACGATTCGTTCTGCGTGGGCAGCGTCCAGGTCCTCTGCGATTTGAATCGCCAGATTAAGAATCTCATCGATCTGCAGGTGCTTGCCGAGGATGCGCTGCTTCAGCGTCTGGCCATCAAGGTACTCCATGGCAATGAAGTGCTGGCCCTCAAACTGGTCGATGTCGTAAATGGTGCAGAGATTGGGATGATTCAACCCAGAAGCTGCCTGAGCCTCGCGGTGGTCTCATCAGGGATAACCTCAATCTGCACCAGATCGGCAGCGATCTGCTCCTCCGGCTTTTCATGGCACCCGCCCATGAATGGCGGACTGTACTGGTATCCGGAGACGCTCCAGGTGCCGAAAACCAGGCGCCTGCCATGAACGGGACTGATCTTGTCGTCGTCAGGATTCAGATCTACGTGATCGTCATTGCTCATGATGTAGCACACAGGCGCCGGATCAGCGTTTGCTGTCCCGCTGGACGCATCAGGAATGGATGCCCTCCGGGTGCGAGGGAGGGATCCGGTATGATGACTCCCCGCTGCTGCGGAACGATTTTGCCAGCCACATGATCCCGGCGGCTGCCAGGAGCAGCCCCAGGGCATCAAACCACAGCGGCTGATGCTTGATTCCTTCGGCCCATTCGCCCGTGTAGCCGGGCACTTCCTGCTGCAGGGCCATGAAAATCCAGCCGAGCGAGTTGTTCACCGCGTGACCGAAAAGGCAAGGCACCAGAGACCGTGTCCTGACGAAGCACCAGGCGAAAAGCACGCCCGTGGCCGCTCCTGCGGCAAACTGCCAGGGATTCAGGTGAAACAGTGCGAAAAGCAGGGCCGAGGCACCAATCGCCTTGCTGACACTGTAGCGCTTCAGAAAACCTCGCAGGATCAACCCCCGGAACATGGGCTCCTCCGTCACCGGAGCCACAATCGAAGCGAGCAGGATGGATCCCCACAGGCTTTTCTTCCCGCCGATCAAGTCTGCCATCGTCTCTGCAAACCATGCGGGGGGCGGAAGGACCGATTGCAGCATGTTGCCCAGTTCCGACAGGAGAACGCTCAGGCCGACCACCGTTACAGCCAGTGCAGCCAGCACTGACGGCCGGACGGCGCCGAGCGGCATCACTTCGCGGAACGAAGCGCCGGTGCGCCTGAGACCCCAGGCAATAATGATAGCGGTTGAGCAGAGGCTTACGAACGCCGTCGCCGCGGGATGCAGGGTGGGCCGCAGAGCGGCAATCGGCAATGTCAGCAAAACCTGCAGCAGAAAAAGCAGCAACAGCAGCTTGATC
Organism: uncultured Acidobacteriota bacterium; assembly: GCA_964353465.1. GTDB lineage: Bacteria > Acidobacteriota > UBA6911 > UBA6911 > UBA6911 > JAFNAG01. The sequence goes on from CAYGWQ010000441.1 coordinate 1,616, forward strand.
GCCTGGCCTATCCCGGGATAGGAGGGATCCCGGCGCCCTTTCCCCGCCGGCTGCAAGGGATTTTCGATCTCCGTCTGCACAACTGTTTCCGCGGCATCCTGAGGAAGATCGTGGCTCCCCGAATCGATCTCCGGCTTATCATTCCCCTCCCATGTCATAGGCCAGGATCCTCCTCCATTATTCCGCGGGCGGATATCTCAGTCAGGGTACACGACCGGCGTTATGCCGGCCGGCAGTGATCGCAGGAAGGCCCGTTTCTCCTCTTCGCTGACCTTGCGGGTGCGGACCATATAAGGCCGGCGGCAGTAGCGGCAGCGGATCTCGTCGCCGTCCGCATAGAACTTGGGGGGCACATCCTCGATGATCGTGCGCGTGATGCAGTTGGTGTTCTGGCATAGGAGGTACACGAACTTCTCCCGCACCTTGCCTTCTTTGATGTAATTGATGGTGGGTTCCGGCGAGACCAGGGCGATGTGCTTCAGGTCGCGCTCGGTGAGCGCAGGGAGGTTGGTCTTGATGAAAGGATTTTTCTTCTCGGCAATCACCGCGGTGGTGCAGGAATGGCCGCGCACCTCCAGGCCCAGCGCCGCGTCCACGGCATGCAACGTACCCTCGCCGAGGTGATCGATCACCGTGCCGTCGAGGATCTTGTCGATGAACAGGGCCTGCTGTTTATCCCCGCAGATGGAGCGCGGCAGGCGGTTGTTCCCCTTCGCCAGCTCTTCAGGCAGCCGGCTGTCGAAATGCAGGTAGCTTTGTTGGCGGAGCATCTCGTGCAGCAACGCCTTGCGCAGGAAGATGCCGAACTCGGCCTGGGCAAAGAAGGCCTGCGCCGGCGTGAAGTATACCCGGTAATCGATCTCCGCCACCTCGCTGTTGACCGGCAGGGGATGGAGCACGCGCACGTCGAAGCCGTGGATCTTCTCCAGGTCGATCCGGTACTTCTGCATCATCGCCATGATCTCCTTCTGCGTGACGCCGGGCATGCGCTCCAGTTGCGGCCGCGTCATGTAGTAGAAGTCCACGCCGGTCATGACATCGCGCACTGCCTTGTCGCGGATGACCTTCACACCCCGCGCAGCGAGCAGCCGCGCCAGGTCCGCGGGCATGCCGAGGAAGTCCTCGGCGGCCCAGTGGATGGTGATGTCGTCGAAGTGGGAAAGGGCGAGGCTGAGGGAACGGACGGTGCGTCCGTGCGACAGGTCCCCGCCAAAGCCCACGCGCAGTCCGTCCAGCTTGCCTTCTTTCAGGATAAAGAGCGTGAGCACATCCAGCAGGGCTTGTGAGGGGTGCTCGTTTTTGCCATCACCGCCGTTGATCACGGGAATCCTGGCCACATCCGCAGCCCACTGAAGCGAACCGTCCAGGGGATGGCGCATCACAATCACGTCGAAGTGGTTGGCGCCCATCATGGTGACGGTATCGCGCACGGTCTCATTCTTCACTACCGACGTCCCTTCGGTGCCGGAGAATCCGTCGTAACGCCCCCCCAGTTCCCGCATCGCGGTGTTGAAACTTGTGCGGGTGCGGGTGCTCGGCTCGTAGAACATATAGGAAAGGGTGCGATACTTGAGGGCATCCCGCAGGCTGTTCCGCATGCCGCTTTTTTCGAGCTCATACATGCGCTTGCCCGCCTCGCAGAGGTGGAGGATCTCTTCGCGAGAGAAGTCGGTAATCGAGATGATGTCCCGGTTCTGGAATGTGACGGTCATCGGCATGCTCCTTGTAGGTTGGCGATCGCAAGGCATTTTGAACCGAGGGGCGGCGGCCGGACAAGCTAAAAAGTCCCGGAATCTGTAAACCACGAAATACACGAAACAAGCGAAAGGTCTGAATCAGGGCATAACGGGGAGCGGAATGGTGGAAAGAGAGGTACT
>CAYGWQ010000442.1:0-3459 GCA_964353465.1 uncultured Acidobacteriota bacterium
GTGCGGCACATGACATTTGTGCCGGTCCTTCGGACCTCCATTCCTTGTCTCACTCGAACCCCGCCCTCACGGGCGGGGCTATTCTCTGCCGGCGCTTTGCGCCTCCGTGCCCTTCGTTTTGGTGGCGCAAATCCTTTCCTTCGTGCAAAGGATTTGCTTGTAAGTAGCACGAAACTTCTGAGTTAGGGCAAGGTGCGATAGAACACTCTCGAGCCGGCCTCTGTGGCATGGGCAGAAAAGCCGGGTATCCCATGCCGGTCCCCTTCTTCTGTTTTTGATTTCGTGTATTTCGTGGTTTAAAAAGTAGTTCGAATCGTTGCCTATCCGGGATTGACCAAAGTAGAATACCTTCCATGATAACATCCGGGCTTCTTAGTCGGCGTTGTTTCCTCAAGTGGAGCATGTTGCTGGGATCCTCCTTTGCGTCTGCCTTCCCTCGCGAGAGGCATTGCGCAACATCCGGGCTCCTCTCCTTTGATCCCGTACAAGACTCCACGGGGGAGCGGATCCTTCGCGTGGGATGCCCATCCCATAACTGCGGCGGCCGCTGCCTTCTTAAGGTGCATGTCAAGGATGGCGTGATCTTCAGGATCGAAAGCGATGATCGGCCCTCCGATTCCCTGGAGGATCCGCAGCTGCGTGCCTGCGTGCGCGGGCGAGCCTACCGTCGCCGCCAGTATCATCACGAGCGCCTGCGATACCCGATGAAAAGGACGGGGAAGCGGGGCGAGGGCTTATTCGAACGCATCACCTGGGAGGAAGCCCTCGACAAGGTGGCCGGCGAGCTGATGCGCGTCAAGAAAACCTACGGGAATTCGGCCCTTTTCGTCCCTTATGGCACCGGCAGCTACAGCCAGATCAACGGCCGCCAAACGGCACAGCGGTTGCTGAATCTCTTCGGCGGATCCCTGGAGCATTACAACAGCTATTCCTGGGCCTGTATTTCAAACGCGACCGCGACCGTCTACGGGACCAACACCACCGGGAACCAGCGCCAGGACTGGGTCAACTCCAAATACATACTGATGTGGAGCTGGAATCCCAGCGAAATGCGTGACGGCACGAACACCGAGTATTTCCTCCGCAAGGCGCGGGAGAAAGGGGCGCGCATCGTCTGCATTGATCCGCGCATGACCTTGAGCGCTGTCGCCCTTGCGGATGAATGGGTGCCGATCCGGCCGGGAACGGATGTGGCCATGATGTCGGCCATGGCCTATGTCATGATCCAGGAGAATCTCTATGATGCGGAGTTCGTGAAGGGTCACTGCATCGGATTCGACGAGAGCCAGATGCCGCCGGATGTGAAAGAAGCTGAGAGCTACAAAGGCTACATCCTTGGGACGCGGGATAAGATTCCCAAGACCCCGGCATGGGCGGCGTCGATCACCGGCGTACCCCGCGAGACGATTGCGCGCATCGCCAGGGAGTATGCCACCCGCAAGCCGGGAGTTCTCTATCAGGGATACGGCATGCAGCGCCGAGCGTACGGCGAACAGGTCGTCCGGGCCGGCTGCGTGCTGGCTGCACTCACCGGCAATGTCGGCGTCCCTGGCGGTTGGGCTGGAGGCATGGGGCTGCAGGCTCCGGACGGCGGACCCGCCTGGAATGTTTTCCCGATCGGCAACAATCCGGTGAGAGCAAGCATTCCCAGCTTTCTTTGGACGGAGGCCGTCCTGCGCGGGAAGAGCCTCGGTCCTGAGCAGGGCGTGCGCGGTGCGAAACAACTGGATAACAACATCAAGCTCATCTATGCGGTCGCGTCAAATGCCTTGATCAATCAGCATGCCAATATCAACCGCACGGCAAAGATCCTCCAGGATGAAAAACTCGTCGAATTCCTGATCGTCCAGGACAACTTCCTGACGCCCACCGGCCGCTTCGCCGACATCCTCCTTCCTGCCTGTACACAGTTTGAGAGTTGGGGGGTCGAGGATGGGTGGAAATACGGGGATGAAGTGATCCTCATGCCCAAGATCGTGAATCCGCCCCACGAAACCAAGAGCGATTACCAGATCTGCGCGGAAATCGCCGGCAGGCTGGGAATCGCCGAGGCCTATACCGAGGGACGGAGTGAACGCGATTGGGTGGAATGGTCGCTGGATCGGTTCCGGAAATCGCGCTTTCCGAAGCTCCCCACCCTCGCCGAGCTGGAGAAAAGCAACGCCGGCGTTTATACGGTCCCCGTCATCCAGCCGGCCGTGGCTTTTGTTGATTTTCGGAAGGACCCCGAGAAACACCGGCTCGCGACTCCCTCCGGCAAAATCGAGATCTTTGCCAAACGGCTCCACGACCTGAACAAGCCGCAGGAGATTCCGGCGGTTCCCAAGTACATCCAGGAGTGGGAGAGCCCCTTCGGACCGGAGGCAAAGAAACATCCTCTGCAAGCCGTCGGGCATCACTCCCTCTCCAGGATTCATTCCACACTCGCCGGGGTTGACTGGCTGGAGGAGGCCTTTCCGCAGCGGGTTTTCATCAACCCGATCGACGCCTCCGCCCGCGGGATTCGGAACTCCGAAATGGTCCGGGTTTTCAACGACCGCGGGGAGATGCGCATTCCATGCCGCGTGACGCCGCGTATCATGCCCGGGGTTGTGGCGATCCCACAAGGGGCCTGGTGGAAACCGGATCCCGACGGTATCGACCGGGGCGGCTCGGTGAACGTGCTGACTTCAGAGCGCTGGACGCCGTACGCGTTCGGCAACGCCCAGCACACGATTATGGTCGAAGTGAAGAAAACTTGAGGCGCCGGGCATGGTGGTTCAATACGCTTTTCTCGTCAATTCCGACGCTTGCTCCGGATGCAAGACGTGCCAGGTGGCGTGCAAGGACAAAAACGACCTGCCGGCGGGCGTTCACTGGAGAAAAGTGTACGAAATCACGGCGGGAGGCTGGCAGGAAACGGAGGGTGCCTGGGTTTCCACCGTTGCCGCCTACAACCTGTCTGCCACCTGCTATCATTGCCTGAATCCGCTGTGTGCGCCGCCATGCCCGACACAAGCCATCTGGAAAACGGAGAACGGCATTGTACTGATCGATGAGAACCTCTGCAGGAACTGCCGGGCATGCATCTGGGCATGCCCCTATGGCGCGATCTACTTCAACCCGGTCCTGAACACCACGACCAAGTGCGATTTTTGCCTGGGATACCTGGAGGCAGGCATGAGTCCCGCCTGCGTGGCTGCCTGCCCGAACCGGGCCTTGGACTTTGGAGAGTTTGCGGAACTGAAAAAGAAACATGGTGATTTGAGCCGGGTTTTCCCTCTGCCGGCATCTTCGCTGGCCGCCCCTGCCCTCGTTATCATTCCACACCGGAATACCGCTCTGGTTGAAAGCCGCGGCCCCGTGATTGCGAACGGCGAAGAGGTCTGAGCCGTACGCCGGCATCGGCCCCGCCGGTTGCGGCGCCATACCGCTGCCACTACCGGTGCGCGCAATGCTCGTCCGGTCGCCGCCCGTGTT
>CAYGWQ010000443.1:0-3441 GCA_964353465.1 uncultured Acidobacteriota bacterium
CGCCAAGTTCGGCCTCGAGCGCGCACGCCTGGATGCCAGCACGCAGGATGTCATTCCTGCAATCGAGCACGAGAAGAATGTGTTGGCGCTGGCCAAAGCCGAGCAGAAGGTGCGCGAAGTGGAAACCAGGATCGAATCCAGCCGCATCGGTGCGGCAGCCGACCTCGCCGGAACCTTGCGAAGGCGTGATAAGGCCCGGGCCGATCTCGAGCAGGCAGAGCGCAACCTGGCCGCGCTCGCACTTGTGTCCCCCGTCGACGGCGTCATCACCATTCTGCCCAACTCCCGAGCGCGTACAAGTATCATGGGCGGCATTACACCCGTGTTCAAAGAAGGGGATCGCACCTATGCCGGCGCCGCCATCGCCGAGTTGCCTGAACTATCGTCCATTCAGGCCAACGCGCCGGTATACGAAGCCGATCGCGGCAAGGTTGCCCCGGGACAGCCTGTGGCGTTGCGCGTCGACGGCGTTCCGGACAAGGAGCATAGAGGCAAGGTGCGCGAAATCAGCCCGCTTGCCAAACTTGACTATTCCAGTTACCCGGTTAGGAAGAGCTTTGATTTGGCGGTGCAGCTGGAGCAGCCGGATCCCAGGCTGCGGCCGGGAATGAGCGCGAACTTCCGGGTGGAGGTCGAACGCCTGCCCGACTCTATTGTGATCCCGGCCGAGGCTGTCTTTGACCGCGGCGGCCGGATGGTGGCGTATGTGCTCACTAAGGGCGTTTTCGAAGAGCGATTGCTGGAGGTCGGGCGCCGGGGCGATGGGCAGATCCTGGTAACGCGCGGGTTGAAACCTGGAGAGCGTATAGCCCTGAAGGATCCGACGTTGCCCGTAGATCAGAATTGATCATCAACCACGAAATACACGAAGTCATTCTTCGTGCATTTCGTGGTTATCAGACAGAGGATTAGCGATGAGAGCGCAGGAAAGGCTTGGTCTGAAGATTGTCGCCGTGGTTCTGGCACTGGGGATGAGCGCGGGATGCACTGCGCTTGCCAAGCTCACGGGATTGAAGAAAGCCGGAATGAGCATCCCGACGGTCCGGGTGGTGCGTGAGCCGGTGGAGGTGAGGGTGTATGCGCTCGGCGAACTGCGTCCTGCCAAGACCGCGATGATGGTTGCGCCGCCGATCGCCGGTGGCACCCTGCAGATCATTCACATCGTCAAGACCGGCACGCGGGTGAAGGAGGGGGACATCGTTGCCGAGTTCGATCCGAGCGAACAGGAGTACAACCTCGAGCAAGCCCAGTCCCAATTGGAAGAGGCGGATCAGCAGATCAAAAAAATGAAGGCGGACCAGGCAGTCCGGGTCGCCCAGGAAAGAGTATCCTTGATGGCCGCGGAATTCAGTGTCCGCCGTGCCGAGCTCACAGTAAAAGGGAACGAGCTGCTGAGCGAAATCGAAGCCAAGAAAAACATGATCAGCCTGGAAGAGGCCAAGCGCAGGCTCGAACAGATGCAGAAGGACACCAAGTCACGCGCGAGCTCGGACCAGGCGGATCTGGCCGTGCAGATGGGGTCCCGCATGCGCGCCACGATGGCCATGCAGCTGGCGCAGCGGAACATCGACAACATGATCCTGAAGGCGCCGATCAGAGGAGTTGTGGTTCTCGGACAGAACCTTGAGTCTCTGATGTCGGGCAGCGGAGGCATCTCGATTTCCAGCGGTATGGAGATACCGGAATACCGGCCGGGCGACCAGGCTTACCCGGGCCGTACGATTGCACAAATCCAGGATGTGGATCAGATGGAGATCCAGTCCAAGGTTACCGAGAACGATCGCGGCAGTCTCAATGCGGGACAGCCTATCGACGCGCGGGTTGACTCACAACCGCTGAAAAGCTTTACCGGCAAGATCAAATCCCTGGCGCTGTCCGCCGGCTCGGCAACGTCTTATTATTCCTATCTGGACTATCTCGAAGCGATGTCTACCCGCAGCTTTGATGCGACCTTTGAGCTCGATCCGAAAGGCGAGACGCTGAATCCCGGCGTGACCACGCGCGTCACGATACGGGCAACCAATGTAAACGATGCCCTCTCGCTGCCGCGCCAGGCGCTTTTCGAGAAGGGGGGGAAGCCGGTCGTATATCTGAAGCAGGCTGAGGGATGGCAGGCGCAGGAGGTTCAGATCAAATATCTTACCGAGAGCCGGGCCGTCATCGAGGGGCTCGCGGAGGGGACGGAGGTCGCCCTGGTGAATCCTGATCTGCAGAAGGGCAAAGCTGCCGGGAAGGCCGGCCCCCTGGCATCGATTCCCGGAGGGACCTCACAATGACGGGCAATCGCGAAGCCGGTGAAGCAAAACCCAGACGGCGGCGCCGGCAGTGGCTGCCGGACGTGAGCCTCGCATTGCAGAACCTGGCCGTGCGCAAACTGCGCTCGCTGCTGACCATGCTGGGCATGATCTTCGGAGTTGCCGCCGTCGTGTCGATGCTGTCGATCGGCGCCGGCGCCCAACAACAGGTTATGGCCTTCATCGAACAGCTCGGCGTGCGCAACCTGATCGTGGAAGCCAAGGATATAACCGATTCCCAGGAATTAAGCAGGCTGCGCAAGATTTCCCCGGGCCTGTCATTCAAGGATCTCAGGATCATCCGCACCAACGTCGGCAACCTGACCGCTTCGACGCCCCGCAAGCGCATCGCTCCCTCGAGCATGATCCCCAAGCCGCGGCAGGACATGCCCGGTGTCCACGGCGTGTCGCCCGAATATCGGGAGATTGCCGGGCTGAGAGTCGTGAGCGGTCGTTTCTTTAACCAGGATGATAGTGACCTGGCGGCGCCTGTCTGCGTGTTGGGAGAGGGGGCGAAGGCGAATCTCTTCCCCCAGCAGGCGGCTGTTGGGCAATATGTCAAGATCAACGAGCAGTGGTTCCGCGTGATCGGCATTCTTGGGCCGCAACTGACCGTCGGGAGCGAGCTCTCGGGCATGAAATCGCAGGATTTGAACAATCTCATTTATGCGCCGATCGACACCATCATCTACCGCCTGGAAGACACCAGGAGCTACCTGAGAGATGAGATCGACGGCATGTTTCTGCAGCTGGACAAAGCCGCGGACAGCAGCGTCGTGGCGGAAGTCGTCCGGGGCATCCTGAATACCTCGCATCGCAACGCGGCGGATTTCAGCCTGGTCGTCCCCGCGGAATTGCTGGCCGAACAGAAACGGACGCAGCGCATCTTCGAAATGGTGATGGTGGCGATCGCCTCGATCTCGCTCCTGGTCGGCGGCATCGGCATCATGAACATCATGCTGGCCAGCATCCTCGAGCGCACTCATGAAATCGGCGTGCGCCGCGCGGTGGGAGCGCGCCAGCGCGATGTCCTGCGCAATCTCCGCCTCGTTTACCCCCACGCCGGCGCTGAGCTCGCGGAGAATACGTTCCATTTCGCGTTTTTCCTCGGCCACCAGCTCCCTCATTTCATTACCCATTTCAACCG
>CAYGWQ010000444.1:0-3436 GCA_964353465.1 uncultured Acidobacteriota bacterium
TCCGGCACCTCCGGGGCTTTGCCGCGAGGGCTCGAACGGCATTTCGCGACTGAAACTGACTATGAGGCTTGTCCGGAAGCGCATGAGAAACCGGATGCGATATCAGAATTGGGCGGATACAAAAGGCTTTCGGGAGGCAGATTCAGTTCGTGTCCGTACGCATCCTTCCGCGTCCCAAAATGCTATTCGATCCTTATTTCGCGAATAATCCGGGCCAGGAGAGTGTCCAATGAAGAGAAATCCGGTCGTTCTGTGCGCCCTGATCACCCTGCTGTCGGCTGCTGCCGCGGTCGGATTGAACGGATCGGCTGCGTCGGATGCGACGTCGCTCGCCGGCCTTGGAGACCTGTTCGACCCAGCCAAAGGAGCAGTTCGCGATACCAATGGCGACGGCCTCGCCGATGGAGTGGCGGCTCGCATCATCGTTCCTGTGAAGCCTGCGCCTGAGGATGTCCTGGCTGCCGCCAACATTGCCGGACGATTCGGTTACGAAACCTCGGCCATGGATCTGCCGTTGGTTCTTCGCGAAGATGCCGGAGCGGGCGGCCGGGAGATTGCACTTCCGATTCTGATCGGCCGCGAAAACTCAGCCATCAAAAGGCAGATAGAGCAGGGCGCGATCGCAATCAAGGCGCTGACCGCAGGGCAAGGACTGATTGCTTGTGTGCCTTCACCCCTGGGCGGCCCCGATGGCATTGCCATCGTCGGGGCCGACGACGAAGGGACTCTGGCTGCGGCCAATGAACTCGCCTCGAGGCTGCCGCGCGTTTGGGCCATGTCGGGAATCACGCTGCCGGGCATACAGGAGCAGGCGCTCCGATTCCTGCGCTCCAGAGGCGTCTCCGCCTCCGATGCGAGCATACGATCTCTGGTCGTGGACGCAGAACGGCGCGGTCTTGCCAGGGTCGACCTGCGCATTCAGGTCTCCGCCACGGATGGCGCCAAGTCCATCGCGCTCCTCGAGGATCTCGATCGCGCGCACCGGCGCGGGCTCGAGCCCCGCACCCTCGGCTTTGCCAATGTCGCGGTTACCGCGTGTGAAGTGGTTGCTGCCGGCAAGATCGTGGGCCGCGCAGAGGTGCACCGCTCCGGACTCAATCCGAGGACGCTCACGCCCCCCATTGATCCCGATGAACTCGCGCCGGACACGCCGGCAGCTGGCCGAGGGGCCGAGCCGCCTTCGGCCCCGGGGAAAAGTTTTGATCTGACCTCGCCGTATTCTCTCGAAGGGTGGTTCGGTGATGCCTATCCGGACCTGATCCCCGACCGCACGGAAACCTCGCTCGTGATCGGGGATGCCGGCGAATCTCTGGGAGCCGCGCACATTGCCGCACGGCTCGGCCTGGAGACGACCGGCATCACTCTGCCCATCGCCAAGATCGATCGCAAGATCAGGGAGCCCAACCGCGAGCCGAGCCCGATACTCGTCGGGCGCAATAACTTGCTGGTGCAACAGCTCGTCAAGATCGGGAAAACCCGGCTGGATGATCTTGAATCCGGGGAAGGCATGATCCACCTGGTTCCCAGGGCATTCGGTAATGCGACCGCGACCGTCGTTGCCGGAGCGGATGCTGCGGGAACGGAGGCCGCATGCGACTATCTCGCCCGCAGGGTACCCTACATTTGGGATGTAGCCCGCGGCGCCCCGGAGCTCGACCAGGTTGTCACCCATGTTACGCGCTTCTTCCAGGCACGCAGCGGCGCCGGCCAGGCCAGCCAGGCGATCGGCGAGCTCGATGGCATCGCGGCAGACATCAAGGACAAGAAATTGGAATCTATTGAGGCCAAGCTGTTCCTCGAAAAGGCCGATCCCGAGCTGGATGCGTATCTGGCGGGCCAGCTGAAAAAAGCGCTTCCGGAGGTTCCCGTGACGGTGAAGAGCCAGGGAATCACAGAACCAGTTCCTGTGTTCGATGAGAAGTTCGACATCCCTTGGGAGGTGGATGAATTCTGGTCCAAGCTCCGTTCCGAAGTGCTGCCCAAAACGAAACCAGGGGCGAAGGTGACCGTCGAAGCGCGATTGAGCGAATCGCCCCAGGTGCGGCTCGACATTGCCTCCAAGGCGCGAGCCGAGTTGGCAAAGGCCGGCGCCGGCGAGGTGCGCGTCACGGTTCTTTCCGCCTACAAGCAGGGTTTCCTGTGGCTCACCGAAGAGGTCATTCCCGGGCTGAAAGGGAAAGGAGCGCGATCCGTTCACATCAAGGTGGCGGCGCACCGTCCGGATCTGGCCAAAAAGTACAAGTTCTACCAGGTGCCCAGCCGCTGGCTGCACGAGCTCTATCCTGTGGACGAAATCTTCCAGCGGGATCTCGGCATCGCCAAAGATGCTTTCCAGATGGAGTTGGTGGACGATCCCAAAGATGTCTACACCCTTGAGGCCTACGACAGCGCCGGGAAGTCAGTCTATCGCGGCGCTTTCAGCCCCAAGTATGTCGAGCGGGAGTATCTGGATAAGTTCCCCGGCTGGTCGCGCGTCCAGGTCACGACAGGTTGGATCTCCGCATCGATCGACGGCAACGTGATTCTGGACAGCCGCATTGCCACAGATCCCGAGCGCTTCTGGGACTATTACCAGTCGAAAGTGCTGTCGCGCGTCCATGACAACGTCATGAAGATCACCGAAAATCGGCCGACGCCGGACAAGCAGCCCTTCCATCGGGATTTGAACATCGAGGTCTGGATGAGCGAGCCGGATTTCCGTATCGGCATTGATGAGGAGTTGATTTCTTCTATCGAGTCCTTACACGAGGACCTGTATTTCGTCACTCTGGATTTCTTTGATGCGCTGGGGCGCACCACCGTCAGGCGCCGGCTTTCTTCCCCTGGAATGATCTTTCCCATCATTCACCCGGACCGGCCCGGGCAGCCGGGGCAGGCGCAAGTTCTCTATGCCGGCAATGCATCCACGAAGGCAAAGATCGAGGTTTCCTACAAGGAGAAGGGGGTGGAGAAGCCCTTACGAGTTGCACGGGACCTGGCAAGGATTGATGCGACAGCTCCCGTAGTGGGGAAAGTACGGGTGCAAAGCGATCGCATCCGCGAGATCGAACTGCAGGTGGAGGCGAAGGACGATCGCGAGGCTGCACGTGCGGCGGATGCGCTGGATGCTCTGGCGCGGCTTCACGATGCCGGACTGTTTCAGACGGCTCTGTCGTATCAGCATGTCGATGGAATCTCAGTAATCATCAACCTCAAGGATGCCCGCACCAAGCGCTAACGCCAGATCGGTGAAGTGCAACGGGCCAAAGCGGAATAGGTAACTGGCGAAAGGCCATAGCAATGTCAGCGCCAACATCGCGGCAACCGCGACGAGAATCCATCGCAGGGATGGATTCGGGCGACGGATAGCCGTTTTAAGCGATGCGCTGAAGGAACGGTTCACAAGTGTAAGGCCGACAATGGTCATCACCAGAGAGAAGAACGTCAGCGACCGGAC
>CAYGWQ010000445.1:0-3361 GCA_964353465.1 uncultured Acidobacteriota bacterium
AAATTGTCCGACTCCGCCTCGGAGATCCGCATCATCATCGATCAGGACGGCAGCTTGAAGGATCTGGAGGGCAATCCGGTCACTCGTGCCATGTTGAAGGATCGCCGGGCGGCCGTTCAGATTCCTCCCGGTTCGCAAGTCACCTTCGCCATGATCAACCAGACCTTGAGATATTTGCAGGAGCAGGGGATTCAGAACCTGCGGCTCATTGCCACGGCGTACCGCTATACCGGCGGACGCCTCTTTTATGCGGCGGGAGGGAACTTTGTCAGCCCGTCCGCACTGCCCAGACAAATTTCTGAAGCGGGCGCGGCAACCGGCATTCAGCCCGCTCAGCTGGGCATTGACCTCGAGAGCCTGGCTGCGATGGCAAAAACCTCCGGGCTGATTCTTGGCAATCCCGGCACAACCACTACTCTCTTCTATATGGTATACGTCATGGAAACGGGCCAGATCGTGGCCGTCGACGACGGCATGCCGCAGCTGCCGGGAATTGCAGCTGCGCTGCGCCAGGCCCCGGTCATCGCACCGGGACGTCGCGGCAACGAGCCCGTGCCGACCGCTGTCAGCGTGAACCTCAGCATCAGGTGGTGACGCAGCACCGTCTTCGCCGCGCAGAGGCTGTGAATGAATTGCCTGAGGCGAGGAGTAGTCAGGAGTCAGGAGAAAGATTCTCCCGTCGATCGGAATATCCGCGTAAAATATGGCTTTGATTTAGCTTGCAGAATTCACTCCATCATGGGGTCGATCTTAATGCATTCTGACTCCTGTCTTCTTTATGTTTGGCCAATCTATTCAAAACCTCGCAGCATGCATTGTTGAAGGCCTCCGGATCCGAGGTTTCTGCGAGGCCTTCGCGGATTCCTTGTAGGTTCCCTCCTCCCGAGCTACTATGCTATGGAGACCCGATGGGGTGGCATGAGGAGGGACTATGACGTACATCATCGCTGAGCCCTGCATCAATGTCAAAGACACCGCTTGCGTGGATGTCTGCCCGGTGGACTGCATTCATCCGCGCAAGGACGAGGCTGCCTTCGCCGATGCCACTCAACTCTACATCAACCCGGACGAATGCATCGACTGCGGGGCGTGCGAGCCGGCCTGTCCGGTCGCAGCCATCTTCCCGGAGGAAGAAGTGCCGGAGAAGTGGAAACTCTACATCCAGCTGAACTATGACTACTGGAAGAAATAGCGGAAGTCTAAACCACGAAATACACGAAACCTGTTTTCGTGTATTTCGTGGTTTTCAAGGATATGTTCTCTAAAGTAGCTTCCCGACTGCACGGCGACACCAATCCGCTGTACCGGCTGCGCGATGAAGTCACCCGCGCCGGCCATGCCATCCTCGACCTGAGCTCGGGCAACGTGACGGAAAACGGCATCCTGTTCCCCCAGGCTCTACTGGAAGAGATTCTTGCTGAAGCCTCCCGGGAGTCGCGCATTTACCGGCCGGATTCATTCGGTCGAAAGTCCGCACGAGAGGCCGTTTCCGCCTATTATCGCGCTCAGAACATCGGGATCCCTGCGGAACAAATACTGCTCACTCCCGGCACGAGCCTGGCCTATTGGTATAGCTTCAAGCTCCTGGCCGACGAGGGGGATGAAATACTCTGCCCGCGCCCTTCGTATCCGCTGTTCGACTATATCGCAGCACTCGGCGGCGTGAAGCTGATCCCCTACCGGCTTCTGGAAGAGCGGGACTGGGCCATCGACCTGGAGAATCTCGAAAACAGCATCTCGACCCGGACACGCGCTCTGGTGCTGATTTCGCCCCACAATCCGACAGGACACATTGCCACGTCGGACGACATAGCGGCCCTTGCCGAACTCGCCCTGCGCCATGATCTTGCAATCATCAGCGACGAGGTGTTCAGCGAATTCCTTTTGGCACGCAAGGATCTTCCCCGCCCTGCCGGCAGCCAGGCTCCGCTGGTCTTGACGCTGAACGGTTTCTCAAAAATGCTGGCGCTCCCCGGTATCAAGTTCGGCTGGATGGGGGTGACGGGTGACGCCGGGAAGGTGCGGCCGGCGCTGCGCGTCCTGGAGTTGATCTCCGACGCGTTTCTCCCAGTCAATGAGATCGTGCAGGCGGCCGCGCCCCAGCTCCTTCAGCGAGGACGAGGCTTTCTCGACTCCTACGTAAAGGAGATCCGGCGACGATGGGAGATCGCCCGGGAATTTCTCGAGCCGTCAACACGCTGGAACTATTCTGCACCGGACGGTGGTTTTTACCTGACACTGCGACTTCAGCGCGATGAGGAAGCAGCAGCCGAAGCGATTCTGCGCCGGACACACACCCTGGTTCACCCGGGATATTTCTATGACATCGAACCCCACCACCTGGTGCTCAGCTTCGTCTCTGAGCCCGAATCGATGCGCCGTGCCTTTCCGCGGCTGCTTCAGCAACTTTAATCGGTTTCCTGCAGCCGTAATGTCAGAAGAGAGGATCTCATGAACAGCATGCCAAAACTGGATGATCGATGCGCATTGGTCACGGGCGCCAGCCGCGGGATTGGCCGTGCGATTGCCGAGAAGCTGGCAGGGGCGGGCTGTAATGTCGCTATTACTTCCCGCAGTCTGAACGATTGTCAGGCGGTGGCAGCAGAGATCGCGCAGAAGCACCTTGTGCAAACCGTCGGGCTGCAAGCCGATGTTTCAAACTTCGAGGACGTTCATGAGTTGTTCCAACAACTGCGGGCCTGGTCGGATCGTCTCGACATCCTGGTGTGCAACGCCGGCTACCCGATGAGACCCGAGATTTGGAACACACCGTTGCACGACACGCCTGCCGACAAGCTTCCCGTTTGGTATCTCGATGTCCTTGCCACCGACGCCATGGGATCCGTCTATTGCACGTTCGAGGCTATTCCCTTGATGGCGGAACGCCGCAGCGGAAGTATTATCTACATTTCTTCCACACCGGCGCTCGAAGGGTATCAAGGCGGCCCCTACACCATGGCGAAGGCTGCCGTGCTGGGCATGATGCGCGACGTGGCGCGTGAGTACGGCAGGGACAACATCCGCGCCAACGCACTCGCGCTGGGAAACATACAGACGCCGGCAACATTCGAACAGCTGGACGAGCCCGTCCGGAAAGCCCTTGCCGCCGAGGCTCCTCTGCAGCGCTGGGGCATGCCCGACGAAGTCGGCAACGCTGCGCTTTTCCTGGCTTCGGATCTCTCGAGCTTCATCACCGGGCAGGTACTCGTAGTCGACGGCGGGACGTTGCGCCGCTAACCGACAAAACCACGAAATACACGGCACAGCATAGCCGCAACCAAGACTCTAGTTTGCCGTAGAGCCGCGGAGAAAGGGAGCCTCGAAGAGGCGGCAGACAATAGCCCCGGCCGTGAGGCCGGGG
>CAYGWQ010000446.1:0-3344 GCA_964353465.1 uncultured Acidobacteriota bacterium
AGTTTCGCGACAGAAACTAGCCAAAAGCTAAAAGCAAAAATCCCGGCGCGGCTGCGATCACTTTGACATTCCTCTGGTTGTGGCCGCCGGCCGCGCCGTGCCATTCGAAGCTGCCACCGTCCGCCGGATTGCGCGGCCCAGGCGGCGAATTCCTTCCCGGATCTCCTGCTCATCGAGATTGGAAATGGAGATCCGGAAGCAACGTTCCCTGCGGGCGGCAGGGTAATAAAAGATGCCGGGAGACACCCGCACGCTCTCCTTGGCACAGAGCTGATAAAAGCGCTGCTCATCGACACCGGCATCATGGAAGGTAACCCATACGAGGAAGCCGCCGGTAGGCTCGGTCCAGCTGACATGATCTGCCGACAGATGCTCGGTCAAAGCCGCCAGAGCCATCTGCATGCGCTTGCGGAAGATGCGGTGCATGCGGCGCACATGGAGGTCGAAAAACTCGCGGCGACAAAAATCGCAGAGCGCCGCCTGCAATAGCGGAGTGGTCGTGAGATCGCTCATCCGCTTGATCGCCAGCAGCCGCCGTATGCATTCTTCATCCGCCATGATCCAGCCGATGCGTACGCCGGGGAAGAGCACCTTGGAAAACGTGCCCAAATAGATCACCACCTGGTTTTGATCCATCGACTTGATCGGCAGGGAGACTCTCCCGAAATACTTCATCTCCTCCTCAAAGCCATCCTCAACCAGCGGCAGCCGGTGCTGGTTGCAGATCTCGAGCAGCCGCTCGCGATGGATCTGGCTCGTGGTCACGCCGGTCGGATTCTGGAAGTTCGGCATGGTATAGACGAAGCTCGGCCGCCGGCGCCTCAAAGCCTTGCACAGGCAGGCCAGATCCATCCCGTCATCCCGCATGGGAATGCCCAGAACGCGGCACTGGTGATACTGCAGGATCTGGATCACATTGGCATAGGTCGGAGACTCAATCGCAACCGTTTCACCCCCCGGGGCCAGGAGACGGAAGACCAGGTCAATTGCCTGCGCTGAGCCGTTGGTAATCAACACCTCGGAGGGAGCCACGGAAAGCCCGTGGATCCTGCTCCGCTCTGCGAGGTATTCCCGCAGCGGCAGGTAGCCCTGGGCATCTCCATAATTGAGCAACGACCGGCCATCCCGGATGAATACCTGCTGCAGGCTGCGACGAAATTCCTCCAGCGGAAAAAGCCGGTTGTCCATGTCCAGCCGGCTCAAATTGATCTCGTCGGGCAGGCCGCCAGGATGGGCCCTGGCGATAAAGGCCTGCATCTGCGCATAGAACTTCGCGCCGCTGCGCGGCCCGGCCTCCTGCCAGCGAATGGTGCCCGCCCGGGAGCGATCCCGCGGCTGCACAATACGGCCGCGTTCACGCACCAGTGTGTAGGAGCCTGGCCGGCTCTCGATATATCCCAGCGCCCACAGTTCCTGATACGCCTCGCAAACGGTGGTGCGATTCACTCCCAATGCCCGCGCCAGGCTCCGGGTGGCCGGCAGCTTCGCGCCGGCTTTCAGGGCTCCGCATTCGATGAGTTGCCTGAGTTGGTGTACGATCTGCAAGTACACCGGGCTAGCCGCCGACCGATCGATTTTCAAAAGCAGCATGGTCCCCTCTCCAGCCGGTTATCATGATGCGCTCGGTCCTGCATCCTCACTATAATGGTTACTCCCTGATCGGTTGGTCTACAACAGCCAATTCACGGCTATTTCATGCCATCCAATTTTCGCAAAAAAATTCAAAACCACGAAATACGCGGCGCGGTCGGCGGCCACAACCAATAGAATAATAAAATGATCGCCGCCGCGCGGGGCTCTTAGCTCTTAGCTAGTTTCTGTCGCGAAACTCGTTCGGCCGGCAGACGCGCCCCGGAGGGGCAGAAAGATAATAGCCCCGGGCGTGAGCCCGGGGTTAGGCCGGAAATCGGCGCCGAGCCCTGGAGGGGCGACAGAAAATGGTTGCCGACAAAGATCTTTCGCCCCTGCCGGGGCTCATTAAATGCAACATCCTATCCGGGGGTTCACACCCCCGGCTATTATCTTCTGACCCCTCCGGGGCCGCGTTGCGAGGACTCGATGAGAGTTTCGCGACAGAAACTAGCTAAAACCAAACGAACAAAGGATTTCGATCTTATCAGCAGCAAATGGTGTCAAAAAAACACGAAGTTGGAGCGAAGTACTACGAAATGCACGAAAAATCAATTTCGTGTATTTCGTGGTTTCGGCATGTGGTTGCGGCAGACAGGCTGCGCTGCTGGCCTAGGGCTCCGGTGTTTCTGAGTCGGAAGGCGCAAGCAACACCTGCCTCCCGTCCAGGGGGGCGGGATGTCCCAGGTACTCCTGGCGGTACACCTGCACCAGCAGCAAAAAAAAGGCCAGCAGCAGCGGTCCCACCATCACACCGACGATCCCGAAGAACGCCAGGCCGGAGAACGCTCCCAGCACCATCACCGTGGGATTGATGTCGCCCAACCTCTGACCCAGCCGGGGGCGCACAAAATTATCGATGTTGCTGACAAGGATGGAGCTCCAGAGAAGCAGCCCGAAACCGGCGAAGTAGTACTTGTGTGCCAGCAGGTAGATGACGGCGGGAAGCCAGACCAGGGAGGTGCCGACCACCGGCACCAGGGATGCGACGGCCATCACGATGCCCCACAACACGGCATTGGGCAAACCGAAAAGGAAGAAGCCGATCCCTCCCATTAGGCCCTGGATGCCGGAAACCAGGATCTGGCCAAGGAGAATGGCCTTGCTGATGTGTTCGAACTGGCGCACGAGCCAAATGGCGTTGGATTGCTTGAAAGGGAGAAAATCGAGTGAGCGGGCGAAGACGTAATGAATATTCAAAAAGATGTAGTACAGAACGAAAAACATCACAAACAGCGACACTGCCAGGTTGGTCACGGCGGCAAAGACCGACGGCAGCACCTCCGTCAGCTTCACGGAGAGATCCCTGGTAAGGTTCAAGAGGGCCTGATCGAGCGCTGCTCTCACCTTGGGATTGAACCGCTCGAAGAGCGCAGAAAAGTCCTGGGGATTGAACTTGTCCTGCAGCGCCAGCGCCTGATTAAAAGCCGTGTAGCAGATCAGCAGCAGGGGCGCCAGGGCGACTACCAGAATCAGAAAAATCGTCAGCAGTGCCGCCACTTTGTCATTGCCAATCTTCTTGTTGAGCCAGATATAGAGAGGGGCAAAGAGAAACGAGAACACATAAGCCCCGAAGACCGCCAGCAGAAAAATGCGCAGCAGATATGCAAGGAACACCCCGATGCCCAGCAACAGCGCGATGGCAAAATATTTTTTGTAATACCACTCTCTGGCAAAAATATCGGATCGCCTTCTTTTCAGACCATTGGCAGGTA
>CAYGWQ010000447.1:0-3300 GCA_964353465.1 uncultured Acidobacteriota bacterium
GAATCCAGAGTTCCGGCAGGACAGGATCGACCTGGCGAAGAACCAGGCCAACGATTCCATCCGCAGGCGCTGGGACATGCCCATCCAGGCCGCCTCCATCCTGTTTAATGAAAGAGCTTACGGCGCCGACAATCCGCTGGGCCGCCGCATGACACCGAAGAGTCTCGCGGCGATTACCCGGCAGGATATGATCGATTTTCACCGGAAATATTTCGCTCCGAACAACCTGTACATCGGCATCGTGGGGGACCTCTCCTCCGCCGAGGCGAAAGACATGCTCCAGAACGCCTTCGCATCGTGGGCGAAAAAAGATATCCAGTTCCCCGAAGTGCCCGCGCTGGTCGAGAAAGCGGATGGCACCGTGTACTACGCCTACAAAGACACGCCGCAGGCGAACTTGTATCTCGGGCACCTCGGCGTGCGTCGCCTCAATCCGGATGAGTTCAAGATCGAGATCATGAACTACATCCTGGGCGGCGGCAGCTTTACCGCCCGGCTGATGAAGGAACTGCGTTCCAACCGCGGACTGACCTACGGCATTTACGGGGGCGTCAATTCAGGCCGGGACCGGGGATTGTTCATGATCTCTTCGCAGCTCAAGGCTGAGAGATTCATCGAAGCGCTCTCCCTCGTCAAGAGCCTAATCAAGGACATGCAGGAGAAACTTGTGACCGACGCCGAGATCGCCGAGGCAAGAAACTCCACGATCAACAGCTTTGTGTTCAACTTCGAGCAGAAGCGTTCGGCTCTCATGCGCTACCTGCAGCTGAAGCTGGACGGCTATCCGGACAACTACCTGGATACCTACATCGACAACATCCGCAAGGTGACGAAGGCGGACATCCAGGCCGCGGCCAAGAAGTACATGGATCCGGAGAAGATGACCGTTCTGGTTGTCGGGGACGAGAAGCGCTTTGACAAGCCCCTCGCTTCCTTCGGAAAAGTCAAAGAGCTCGATTTGAAGAAAATCGTCGAGGAGGAACGCGGGCCCCAAAAGTAGAAACCGGCCCGGTCCCGGTAGGCCCCGGCCACCGGACGGGATTGGGGAATTGCCTCTTTCGGACGCCGTCTGGCAGCCGGCGCCCACAAATTCGGGGGACAATTCGGGGGACAGGCTACCCAACTCCCGAATTGCCGGCAGGAATGCCGATGCTTAAAGAGTTGAATTCGGAAGTTGCGTGATCTGTCCCCCGAATTCCCACACCAGCGGAGGGATACTCATGCGGATGCTCAGATCGCTCATCTTGCTTGCGGCGTTGATCGCTTCAATGCTTTTTGCCCGGCAGTCCACACCGGGCTATCCGACACCCACCGGGACGCCGACAGAACAAGGTCTGGCCGGATTTGCCAAGATCCTCTGCTCCGCCGTCTTCGTATCCGGACGCGATCCGGCTGAGGCGGCCGGCAACAGCGCTTATTTCTTCATGCCGCGCGACGAGCAGGACAGGGTGACGTGGACGATCGACCGTGAGCAGAGAATCGTCCATGCATCATTCGGCGGGACAACCCGTGAGGCAAAATTTTACGGCGACCAGGGCTGTATCATCCAGGCGCCGGACAAACCAGGAATCCACTTCACGCCGGTCGCGGTGAAGACCGCGCTGCCGGACGCAGCAACCCAGCGGTGGCCGATGGGGGATCGGACTGAGAAGACGCCGCTGCCGCTGGAGTTGGACAAAACGAAACTCGACGCCGCGCTTGATGCCGCATTTGCCGATCCCAAGGCCCTGACCGCCGCATTCCTGGTGGTTTACAAGGGCCGCATCGTGGCCGAGCGCTACATGCCGGGTATCACCAAGGACACGCAGCTCGAGAGCTGGTCGATGGGCAAGAGCATCACCTCAACGCTGTTTTCGCTGCTGGTGCGGGACGGTACTTATACGCTCGAACAGGCTGCGCCGGTGCCGCTGTGGCAGTCGCCCGGCGACCCGCGCTCGAAGATCCGGAATATCGACTTGCTGCACATGAGCGGCGGGCTGAGATTCGTGGGCAACCAGGAGCCGGGCCGGGGATCTGCAACTGCCGGCGTGCTCGACCACTATTACATTTACACGGGCGCCGTGGACGCGTTCGAGTATTCGATAACCCGGCCCGTGGAGTATCCGCCCAACACCGAGGGGCGATATCGCAACTGCGACCCGCTGACCATCGGATACCTGATCAAGAGGGCAGTCCTAAGGCGCGGCGAGGAATACCTCAGCTGGCCGCAGCGCGTGCTCTTCGATCGGATCGGCATCCGCTGCCAGGTGCTTGAAACCGATCCATACGGCAACTTTCTCATGACCGGCTATGATTACGGCACCGCGCGCAACTGGGCCCGGATCGGCCAGCTTTATCTTCAGGATGGCGTGTGGCAGGGGCAGAGGATCCTGCCGGAAGGCTGGGCGAAATTCGTCAGCACGCCTGCGCCCGCCTGGAGGACACCCATCTATGGCGGCTTCTTCTGGGTCAACGGCGACGGCGGATGGAATCTACCCAAGGAGACATACTTTGCAGCCGGCGCAGGGGGGCAGAACACGTGGATCGTCCCGTCGCACCAGTTGGTCATCGTGCGCATGGGACACATGCGCGGCCAGGTGCCGGCGCGGCGGGCGACGAACACGGCCCTTGGACTGATCATAGAGTCCATCAAGATCGGGGGCCAGGTTGGAATGGTGCCTTATTAGGGAGCATATTTGGGACCCTGAAGGGTCCAGCAGGAAAGCCCGGGGCGCAAGCCCTGGGAACGGCGGCAGAGCAAGGAATCAGCCCTGCAAGGGCGGCACAGGCTGCTCCGCCCTGGGCACACGTAACCGGCGTCGACGATACGGGCCTCTTGGACATGGATATCTGGAGCAAGCGCTCTAATTCGGGAGTTGGGTAGCCTGTCCCACGAATTCCTGTTACAATCGCTCTCCAGCGGAGGTGAATCTGGCCTGGTGGCTGGCCTGGACTTCAAATCCAGTGGGATTCATCGGAAGATGGGTTCGGTGGGTTCGATTCCCATGCACCTCCGCCAGGTTTGTTCGGCGCGCTTTTTGAAACCCACGTTTCCTCCGGGCTGGGAGAGGAAAGGCCCACACGCCTGGATAGAATAACTCACCTGCATCATCGACGGCGGCAACCTCTTGATTACGGTGTGCGGATTTGTCGCTTCGCGTTCGAGGATTCCCGCGCGGCCGGCTTTGGAAAAAATTAACCACGAAATACACGAAAGTTTGCCGGCGACAAGCGGAGGGTACTCGGTTCCATTGATCCCCTCCGTTGGGAGCGCTCAAGAGCGTGCTATGCGGCTTCATCTTCAGACAACACTGGCATTCC
>CAYGWQ010000448.1:0-3283 GCA_964353465.1 uncultured Acidobacteriota bacterium
GTATCCCTGACGGGCGGTCTTGTGCTCGAGCCATTCGATTTCATGCTGCCAGATCCTATAGCCGGTCACGTAGGTGTGGTCCGTGCATTCCATGACTCGTTTTAGAGCTTCGTAGTAATAGCGGTCGAGCTGGGAGGGGTCGAGGCTTTCCGCCCGTTTCTCAATCAAGGCATCGAAATCATCGGTTTTTTTCAAATCGAGATAGAACTGGC
Organism: uncultured Acidobacteriota bacterium; assembly: GCA_964353465.1. Classification (GTDB taxonomy): domain Bacteria; phylum Acidobacteriota; class UBA6911; order UBA6911; family UBA6911; genus JAFNAG01. Next base: position 213 of record CAYGWQ010000448.1, read on the forward strand.
GGTTGTCCGGATTTGATGAGATGAACTGCCCGTTGACGGTCTTGTGGATCTCTCGCAAAACCGTTTCGACCTGTGAACGCAGGTCAACGGCAGGATCGCCGCCCAGATCTTCGATGCCGGGTTGATAGAGGCAGAGACTGTCACGAAGTTCTTCTGGTGTAGCGCCCAGCGGCGCGTGTATGTCGCCTGTAGTAAGCCGGTGGACGGACAATGCCCGGATGATACGCAACGCCATGGGCTTATAGGCGGGGCGGGTAAATGCTTGTTGGATTCGAGATTCGAGAACCTGGCTGCAGTCAATCACAGCCCTGATGTCAGGAACGGCGCGAAAAGACGGGTTCTCGCATAAGGTTGTCCAATAAGTATCATAGGCGATGAGACCCGGCATATCCTGCGGGACATTTTGTTTGAGCAGCTTTTTCATGGCCAAGGAGAGGGTCTTGAGCACCTCGCGCTTTTCCACGGCTGTGACACGCTCGAAAGTGTCGATGTAATCGGGATGCACGGGGAAAAGCCGGACGAACTCGTCCATGCGCTCGTTCATACGGCCGTAAAATTTTGCAAAAGGCGTCAGGTAGTCCCGGATTTTTGCCTGCTGTTCGCCGGTTTTCCTGAGCAGGCGCTCCGCCACTACAAACTTGACGTCCTTGCGGGCGATGAGGATTTGCTCGAAGCGGTCCTTCACCCGGCGGATGCTGTCGGCCACGAAGGAAAAGCGAGGGCTTTCGAAGATGGCTTCCTGGACGCCGGCGATGAAGCGGAACCGCAGATCCTTGCAGACCTCACCGGTTTCGCGCAGAAAGTTAAGGTCGAGGATCAGCTCATGGTCTTTGCGGGCGCGCAGGTAGTCGAGTAGCTCGTCCACCACCAGGAGCAGGCCGTGGTCGGGATACTCCTGGTGGAAGGCGGCCATCATCTCCTCGAAGGCGCGCTTGTTGTTGGAAACCTTATCCGCGGGCGGGAAAGAGAAGGACACACCCATCACGGCCAGGTGCTCCTCCACTTCGGCCACGAGGATGTCGCGCAGGGACATGGTGGTCGCGCCGATTTCGGTTCGGACCACTTTGAAGCGTCCGCTGATCTTGCCCGCGGCGCTGGCCACGCTCTTGTCGTTCAGATGCGTCGCGAGATCGCCGTTTTCGGCTAGGGCAGAGATCACAGACATGAGGTGCGACTTACCGGTGCCGTAATTGCCGACGACCAGCAGCCCCTTGTTATCCACGGGCTGGTCGAACTGAAGCTGAGGAACGACGAGGTTGACCAGCTTCTCGGCCATCTCTTCGGAGATGACGTAGGTCTGGACCAGCTGCCGGGCAGCAGCGGCTTGGTCGGCGTCCCGCAACTGAACCACGGACTCGATAGGCTCGAACTGGATCAGGTCTCCGTATTTCATCACGTCTGCCCCCATGCGCTTTCGTTCCTTGTCTTTATGCAATGGCCTCCGGGTTCACTACCAGCAAATCTCGTATCGGATATCGTCTGTATTCGGGATGGTCCGGCTTCGCGTAAACCATGTGCTCGCCGTCGATGGAGCCGCTCCAGGCTGCGACCACAGTCTTGTTCCGCGAGAGCCCCTGCAGGAGCCGCAGCGGATCCTGCTTGAGCGAGACATCGAAGAGAACCTCGACGTTGTCCAGCAGAATCACATCGGCTGCGGATGCGCCCACGATCTCCGCGAGGAGACGGGGCAACTGCAGCGCCCGCTGGCGCTCAGTGAGGTCGAGCATGCGCCGAGAAAGCTCGAGATTGACGTTGACCAGCGGAGCAGCCGTGCGCTCATGAACATCCTGGAGCGCGGCGGTCTTGCCCGCACCGGCTGGGGCCACCAGCATGACAAGGCGGTGGTAGAGATCGGCTGCCTGGCCGATACTTCGTATGACCCTGTCGGCGAGTGGCTCCGCCATTATCGATATCCTCCTGAACCGGGCTCGTTCACCCGCGTTTCCCCAAGCCAGTGGTCAATGGCGCCTTTCCGGAAACGCCAGTGCCGGCCGATCTTCTGGGAGGGGATCTTGCCTTCCCGAACAAGCTTGTAGAGTGTCGACTTCGGTATCTTCAGGTAGGCGGCCAACTCTCCGATGGTCAGGACATCGCCTGGTTTTTCATCCATGAGGTACACCTCTCCGCTCTCAAGGCAAGGGTCGACCAAGAATGCCTCATATTAACACTGTAATTTACAGTTATTGCCAGTTGCTGTCAAGCGCTTTTCGGAGGTGCAGGGGGGAGGATTAGTACCAGACCCCGCCAAATAGCTCCTTGCCGCTGCCGTTCCAGCGATCCCCGGGAACAGAGAGCCAAGCCGGAAGAACGGCTCCGTTGGCCTGGACCGGGACCAAAACGCGGCGGCAAGGGCAGAGGCCACCGGGAGGAACCCCTCCAGCTGGTCGATAGCCGGGAGGCCGCGTCTGGGGATCGTCGAGGGTGAGTAGCTCCCCGTACACGGGGCCCCAGGGGGCGCATGTGGCGTTCTTCTGGGGCCGGTCGGGGTTTGGAGTCGGGGTGGCGTATGCGGGCGGCGAAGTGCTCCTGGGTGGCCGTGTCGGCGCGCGGATTGGGTAAGACCCAATGAACTGGGTAACGAATTGGGTAATTCAGGCCTGAGCGGCCGTGGACCACGGCGTCCAGGACATCCCGCGCTCCCCGGCCGCGGTCGTCTGTGACCTCCAAGCAATCGAAGCTTCCCGGGCTGCCGATGTAGCAGCCCTGGCCGCCCACCACCGACGGGATCGCCTGCGCGGATGCAAACGGGCAGTTAGACAAGGGACTCGATATACGGAGAAGGGGAGAATTCAGAGGGGACATTTTCGCAGAGCGCGCGCAACCCGCGCGGTTGAACCGGGACGCGAGGCGGAGCGCGTCGAAACCGGGAATCAGAAAGGATGTGTGGAACGCCGCGAGCGGGCGAGGAGCGATGGAAACGACGAGATCGCGAGGGGTCCGTCCCGCGGGGTCTGGCAATAAGCATGCGCCGCCGAAGTCGGCGGATTGAGTTTTGGCTCCTCAGGTAGGACTCGAACCTACAACCCTTCGGTTAACAGCCGAATGCTCTACCATTGAGCTACTGAGGAGCA
>CAYGWQ010000449.1:0-3239 GCA_964353465.1 uncultured Acidobacteriota bacterium
TGCAACGCGCGCAGCGAGCACTGTCCGCAGCCGCCATATTTGTCCATGTAGAAGGCAGCATTCTTTTCCACCCGGTCCAGCAATTCCACCCTCTGCGCAGCGGCTAGCGCGCGCTCCGCTTGTTCCGTCATTCTTGATTCTCCATCTTCAAGGAAAAATAGAAGGACCTCCGAGGAGATCTCCATTTATTCTATGTTCTCTTAAAAGCGGGTCCTTTGCACGAAGGAAAGGACTTTCACCGCCGAAACGCGTAGCAGCGAGGCGTGAAGCGCCGGCAGAGAATAGCCCCGCCGTGAGGGCGGGGTTGAGTGAGATAAAGGATTGAGGTCCGAAGGACCGGCACGCATCTTTGTGCCGCACCTTCGGCGCTCATTCCATTTGCCTGAACACCCCGGCCTCACGGCCGGGGCTATTGTTTGCCGCCTCTTCGAGGCTTATCTTCTCCAACGCTCTGCGAGGAAATTGCTTTGGTCGCAGCTATTCCGCACCGTGGTCTTTGCGGCTTTGGCTTGGCAGCTTCTGCCGGCGCAGGTAGTTATCCACTCCCACAAGGCGATTAGCCAAGGCATTGGTCTGGTCCAGCCGCCAGTCTCTGGGCGGAATCCACACATGAGCAAATTTCTCGGGATCCTCCCGGGCAGCCAGTGTGCTGAGATAAACCTTCCCCCACGCACAGGGGAGGTCTGGCCGGGCCTCGCAGCTGCCATCGACGCGGGAACCGCCGCACGGGCCGTTGCGCAGACCCTTGTAGCACAGATGCATGGTGCAGCCGGCGTAACTCAGGTGGTCCTGCACGCAGTCGCCGCAACCCATGCATCCCAGGGTCGCCTTGCGATACAGCGTCGCCGCACCAAGCAGCCAATACCAGAATCCGTGGTGCCACGAATCGATATCCGCCGCGTCGCCGGGAATTCCGAGTCGTGCAGAGAGAAAGCGGGCCCCCGCAGAATCCTTGGCCACGAGGAGTTCGTGAACCTCCATGGTCAGGTTTTGCAGCCAGGTAAGCTGCGGGGAAACCGAGGTGCGATACACGCCTGAGGGGTTGCTCAGACCGTCTGTCCCGGCAGGAAACAGGTAGAATTCTCCAGGATAATCAAAAATCAGTTGTTCCACCTTGCGACGCCACTCAGAGCCGATCTCAAGCGCGCGATCGCGAATCGTCACTGTGTCGGCGTGAGACAGACGGAATCCCCCGATATGCGCTCCCGCAAAGCCTAGATCTTTAGCCGCAGCCACCATCAGGGCTGCGCGCTCGAGCCGTTCCGGCTTCTTTTCCTTCTCCAGGCGCTCGATCAGAGCATCGGGGATCACGCAGCCTGCGACCTCGCCATTTTTCATCATGCGCGCAATCGTCGCGGTGGCGAGATACACATTGGCAACCACCGGCACGTCATCCAGCCCTTCGCGCACCAGGTACTGCTTCAGTTCATAGAGCTTGCGCAGATTGAATCCCAACTGGGTGATGAAAAACCGGGCCCCTGCCGCCAGTTTGAGGCGCAGCTTGTAGAACTGCATCATCTGGTCCGGTTCGCACGTCTTGTAAGGATTAACGACCGCACCCGCAAGGAATGGAAATGGGGTGGATCGAATGGTCCGACTTCCCAGGCGATATTCGATGCCGGTGCTGGCGGCGCTGACGAGCCCGAGCAACAGGACGGAGTCAAAGTCATACACAGGCTTGGGCCTGCCCAGGAAGCCGTCTTTCTGGGCATCCCCCGTGAGCGCCAGGATGCTCTCGACGCCCAGGCGTGCCAGCGCATAGAGGCGGCCCTCCAGGAAGGCGCGGTTGCCATCCTTGCCGCTGAAGTGAGCCAGGGGCGTCAGTCCCCGGTCGACGATGAAGGGCACAAAAGATTCCGGGGGCAAGGCCGGGTTGCCGCCCGGCAGATCCGTGATGCTGATGATCTTGATGCCGCTGCCATGCCTGGAGGCTTCCTCGACGAAGGTCTCCGCATCGGGGACAGTATGGTCCCGCCCAAGGACAAGCTCCGCCGAGATGAAAAACTCTCTCTGATCGAGGGCTAACCTGAGCTGATTTTCCGGCATGAGATTTGCACCTGCTCCGAAAATAACTCCTGAGACCGGGCTAAAGCCCTGCGCCACGAAAAAATAACTCGTCTGTTTCCGATGCTGCGCCTTCACTCCGGTTTGCCCGCCATCCGCAGGTGAACCTTGCACGCCCGAACGGTATTCTTCATCAGCATGGTGATCGTCATCGGCCCCACCCCGCCGGGGACGGGAGTAATAGCTCCGGCGACCTGGACGGCCTCGTCGAAGGCAACATCGCCCTTCAGTATCCGCTTTCCTTCTGGTGTGCGGCCCACTTCGTTAACTCCCACATCGATCACGACCGCCCCGGGTTTGATCATATCGCCCTTGACATATTCGGGTGTGCCGGCAGCCACAATCAGGATGTCGGCGCGCCGTGCATGCGCGGCCATGTCCTTCGTCCTGGTGTGGCAGACTGTCACCGTGGCGTTAGCGCCTTTGGCCTTCTGCAGCATCATGTTGGCGATCGGCTTGCCGACGATATTGGAGCGGCCGATAACCACGACTTCGGCTCCGGCAGTTTCCACACCGGATCGCACGATCAATTCCTGAATCCCGGCCGGCGTACACGGGAGGTAATCCGCCTGGCCGATCACCAGTTTCCCTACGTTTACAGGGTGGAAGGCATCGACATCTTTTTGGGGATCGATTGCGTACAATACCCTGGTTTCGTTGATGTGGCGCGGCAGCGGCAGCTGAACCAGGATGCCGTGGATCCGCTCATCCTTATTGTTCTGCTCGATAAGCGCCAGCAACTCCGCCTCCCCGATGCTGTCCGGCAGACTCTCTTGAACCGAATAAAATCCCAGCTCATGGGCTGCCTGCTGCTTGGCCCTGACATAACTTTCCGAAGCCGGGTTGTTCCCAACCAGGACCGTCACCAATCCCGGCACAGCCCCGTAAGTTTCCCGCAGTCGCTGGACTTCGGTTTTCAGCTCCTCCCGGATTTCCCTGGCTACATCCGCGCCTTTGATCAGCCTGGCCGTCATCCATCCTCCTGTTCAAGTCAGTTGCCCACATAACGCAGGAATGTTTATCCCCTTGAGTCACAACGGTGTCAATTACTTTTCGCTGTGGCCGGATGCCAAGTGGGCGCCGGATGCCAGACGGCGCTCTCACCCCAAACCCCGTCCGGCGGCCGGGGCCTACCTTCGCCGGATGCCAAGTGGGCGCCGGATGCCAGACGGCGC
>CAYGWQ010000450.1:0-3232 GCA_964353465.1 uncultured Acidobacteriota bacterium
GGTCGTGTCCCCCTTGTGGGGGAAAAAGAGGGGCGTATCCTCGGACGGCCTCATGTCTATACCCCTTTCACGCGACTGCTGCAACCCGTTTTTCCGACTCGCCTTGTCCGCGTCGGCGGTCACCCCGCCTCGGCCAGCGGCTTCTTCAGGCCCCAAGCCACGCGCCGCGTCTCCACCGCCGCCGCCAGCAGCGGCCACGCATCGAGGCGCCTCAGCGTGATCACCCCGCACGCCAGCAGGCCGTAGAGAACCTTCAAGCCCGCCTCGGCGTTCGGAAAACTCCCCTGCGTCTTCACGCGACGCCGGAACTCCTCGTTCAAGCGCTCGATCGCGTTGGTGGTCCGCAGCCGCTTCCACATCGCCTTCGGCCACCGAAGGAACGTCAGCAGTTCCTCGCCCCCCTCTCGCAGCGACCGCACCAGGTCCGGGCAGGACTTCTCCCACCGCCGCTCGAACCGCCCCCACGCCGCCCGCGCCTCCGCCTCGCTCTCGGCGTACACGATGGCGTGATAATCGGCCTTGACGGCCTCGTACTGGCGTTTCGGGGCGTGCGTCGCCAGGTTCTCCAACTTGTGCTTCGTGCACCGCTGGACCTCGATCCAAGGCCAGGTGGTCTTGACGGCCTCCCGCAGGCCCGCGTTCCCGTCGATCACCGCCAGCACCGGGGCCGTGACGCCCCGCCGCGCCAGGTTCTCCGTCATCGCCCGCCACGCGGCGGCGCTTTCACTCGTGCGGACCTGAAGGCCCAGGAGCATCCGCCGCCCGTCCGTCGCCACGCCCAGGGCCGCCAGCACCGGCACGCTCTCGACCTTGCCGCCCCAGCGAATCCGCAGGCCGAACCCGTCCAGGAACACGATGCCGATGTCCTCGCCGCTCAGGTCCCGCCCCCGCCACGCCTCGAACGCCTCCGACAGGCGGGCCAGCAGGCGGCTGACCGTGCTGCGCGAGAGGGCCGCCCCCTTCAGGAGCGGCCGCAGGGCCTGCTCCAGACGCCGCGTGTTCGTGCCGCCCAGATAGCAGCGGATCAGGGCCTCTTCGACCGCGTCGCTGCGGCGGGCGTACCGCGGCACCAGACGGCTGTGCCATTCCTTCGTGCCGTCCGGCCCCCGCTCGAAGAACGCCCCACGCGGCAGCCGCAGGTCGTGGCGCCCGTTGCAGGTGGTAAACGAGCGCCGCCGCAGGCCCTTGCGATAGCCCCGCCGCCCCGCCCCCCGCTCGTAGCGTGCCAGGCCCAGGGCGTCGTCGAGTTCCTCCTGGACCATTGCCTGGATCCACTGGCGGGTCCGCTGCCGCAACTCCTCCTCCAAGAATCCGAGCCGCTCGTCTCTTGCCCACCCCACGGCCGTCGTGCTAACATCCTGCATGGCGTATCCTCCTTCGGGCTAAGGCCCCCGCCGGGGGCCGGTTCACACCGTCCGAGGATACGCCTCCTCTTTTTCCCCCACAAGGGGGACACGACCTCTGCACGACATGGGCGGCAATGTGTGGGAATGGACGCTTGATTGCTACGCGCAGTTCCCGCGAAGCGGAAATCCGGTCGTTGATCCGTTGTCAACGAAGTCAGACATGCAGCCCAAGCACGCACTGAAAGGCTGCGGTGCGAACAGTCCTCCTCGTTGGGCACGTTCGGCAGCCCGTGGATACGATCCGCTGAACAACAAAGGCCCGCTGCATGAGTTGGATCTACCACACACCAACAACTACACTGATCACTGGATCCCGACCGGTTTTCGGATTGTCTTGTCGGAAACGCTGTCTAATCAATGAAGATTATGAAATCACTGGTTATCGTCGTTATTTGGACGTTGGTCGTGGCCTCTGTTAAAAGTGACATCACAGCCGCTGATCCCGTCGCTGCCGTGTTTGAGCGCCTGACGCCCGGCATTCAGGTCGGGCACTTTGATCATGACCAAGACAAAGAGCCGGTCGCGGCGGTGAACGCGGAGTATCTCGATTCGGTGAAGGCGGCTGGGTTCAAGAGCATCCGGTTCTTCTACGCCACCGACAAGACGCCGGAGTTTTACGCCGCCAACGTATCCTACGCGCTCAAGAACGGGCTGGTGGTCAACTTGTGCATGTTCGCCTGGGAGTACAACACGAAAACGAAGGAAGCATACGTGGACCACTGGAAGGCGGCGGCCGAATACTACAAGGAATACCCGGACGACTTGCTGTTTGAGATGTTCAACGAACCGGCGCTGTCGCCGAAGATGAGAGACGACCCCCTTGTCATGGAATGGATAAGCGCCGGGGTCACCGCCATCAGGCAAGTCAGTCCGAAACGCATTGTGCTTGTCGGCGGACCGCAGTACATGCAACCGGAGTTCCTCTCGAAGTATGTGACCCCGGACTATCTCACCTACAAACTCCCTGATGGGTCTGGCTTTGCCCAGGATAGGTACATCATCGGCGCCTGTCACATGTATGAGCCGTGGGCATATACCATGCCGCACGGGAAACTGGTGACACTGAACGATCTGCCGGACTGGAAGAAGCAAGTCACCGGCAATCTCGATCTCGCCAACCTGTGGGCAAAGAAGTGGAACAAGCCCGTGGTCGTCACCGAATGGGCCTCGCAATGCGCGCCGAAGAGGCGTGACGATTTTCTGGCCTACACCCGGTTCGTGGTGGAGGAGATGAAAAAGCGGGGACTTGTCTGGATGTACTACTGCGGGATCCCGGGCAGTTTCCTGGGCGATGACAGACTCTGGAGCATCCTGGACGCGGAATGCGGCTGGGACCAAGACGTGTTGGACATCCTGACCGGCGCGAAAGCCCCGCCGGCGCCCTCGTTCAACCTGATTCGGAATGCGGAATTTGTCCCCGGCTTCAACCGTCTAGGCGCCTGGGGACTCAGCGCCTGGGGAACATCCAGCAACGCCGCGGTCTCGTTGGTGCAGAACGCTTCCTTGAGCGGCACGCATGCCTTGAAAGTGACGCTGACCGATGCGGCAACGGAGACCTCTGTTTTTCAGGAGACGGACTATGCGTTCAGCGGCAACGAGGGCACTTTTCGCTACAGCAAGAAGTCCCTCTTGCATTTGCGAAAGGGCAACACTTACAGGCTGACCTTCCTTGCACGCGCCGACCGGCCCGGAGCGGTCATCAAGGTGCGTTTTGAGAAGGCCGGGGGCGCCGGCCCGGTATACTGGACCTCCGGTCCGGTCGCCGTGGACATCCGCAGGAAGGAATACAGCGTAATCCTGTTGTGCTGCTGTTAAATCATGTTGTT
>CAYGWQ010000451.1:0-3225 GCA_964353465.1 uncultured Acidobacteriota bacterium
GCGAGGCCTTGGTAATGCCGAGGAGCAACGGACGCCCCTTAGCCGGTTGGCCGCCGCCGGATTCTACCCGCTCGTTTTCTTCGTAGAAGCGGAACTTATCCACCTGCTCATCCAGCAGGAATTCAGTGTCGCCGACTTCCTCGACCTTGATCCAGCGCATCATCTGCCGCACGATCGTTTCGATGTGCTTGTCATTGATATTGACGCCCTGCAGCCGGTAGACCTCCTGGATCTCATTGACGAGGTAGCTTTGCAGTTCCTTTTCACCCAAGACGCGCAGAATGTCGTGCGGGTTCCGCGGGCCGTCCATCAAGGCTTCGCCGGCCCGGACGTACTCATCTTCCTGAACGTTGATGTGCACGCCGCGCGGCAGCAGGTATTCTTTCATCATCCCGCTTTCGTGGTGGACTTCGATCTTGCGCTGCCCGCGGACCAGGCCGCCGTATTTGATGACACCGTCGATTTCGGTAATCACCGCGGTCTCCTTGGGCTTGCGGGCTTCGAAGAGCTCGACGATGCGCGGGAGGCCTCCGGTGATGTCCTTGGTCTTGCGCGTTTCGCGCGGAATCTTGGCTAGCACGCTGCCGGGGAACACCTCATCGCTGTCCGAAACCCAGAGGTGGGCCTTGGACGGAAGCAGGTAGCTTTTTACCACCTTCCCCCTCTCATTCTTGATGAGGATTTGAGGCTGGAATTTCTCGTCCGGCGACTCGGTGATGACCTGGCGCACCAAGCCCGTGTTCTCGTCGCGCTCCTCCTTGACGGTCAAGCCGTCCATGATGTCTTTGAAGGAGATGGTACCGCCGAATTCGGTCAGGATGGCGAAGGAGTAAGGATCCCACTCCACCAGCACCTGGCCGGGCTTGATTTTCTGGCCTTCCTTGACCTTGAGCACGGCGCCGTAAGCGATGGAGTAGCGCTCCTTTTCGCGTCCAGCTTCATCGGCGATGATCAACGTCCCATTCCGGTTCATAACCACGAGGTTCTGATCGCGGTTCGTCACGTGCTGGATATTGAGGAACTTCACGATGCCGTCGTTCTTGGCTTCCTCGGTGGACTGTTCATGAGTCCGGCTCGCGGTGCCGCCGATGTGGAAGGTTCTCATCGTAAGCTGGGTCCCAGGCTCCCCGATCGACTGTGCGGCGATGACGCCGACCGCCTCGCCCATGTCGACCAGGTTCCCGGTGGCCAGATTACGGCCGTAGCACTTGACGCACACGCCTCGCTTGGCCTTGCAGGTCAGCACCGACCGGATCTTCACCTTTTCGATGCCGGCCGCCTGGATTTCGCCGGCCAAGGTCTCCGTGATCTCCTGGTTGATGCTGACCACCTGTTCGCCGGTCAGCGGATCTTTCACGTTCTCGAGCGAGACGCGTCCCACGATGCGGTCGCGCAGGGGCTCGATGATCTCTCCTCCCTCGATGATGGAGGTGACGTAGATGCCGTCCAGAGTTTCGCAGTCATCTAGGGAAATGATGACGTCCTGAGCCACATCCACGAGCCGCCGCGTAAGATAGCCTGAGTCCGCCGTCTTCAGCGCAGTATCGGCCAGCCCTTTGCGGGCGCCGTGCGTGGAGATGAAGTATTGCAGCACGGTCAGGCCTTCCCGGAAGTTCGCCGTGATGGGCGTTTCGATGATCTCGCCCGACGGCTTGGCCATCAGGCCGCGCATCCCGGCCAGCTGGCGGATCTGCTGCTTGCTGCCGCGGGCGCCGGAGTCCGCCATGATGAAAATGGGATTAAACTCTGCGCTGCTCTCATCCTGCTGCGCCATCTTGCGGAACATCTCGTCGGAGACTCTCTCCGTCACATCGGACCAGATGTCGATGATTTTGTTGTAGCGTTCGCCGTCGGTAATGGCGCCGTCCTGGTACTGCTTCTCCACTTCGATGACGCTTTCGCGCGCGGCATCGACCAGGTCGGTCTTGTTGTCGGGGACGATCAGGTCCTCGATTCCGATCGAAATCCCGGCCTTGGTGGCGTGCAGGAAGCCCAGATCTTTCAGATCGTCGAGCATCTTGACGGTGGTCTCGAGACCGAAGTTCAGGTAGCAGTAATTGACCAGCTGCTGGAGGCCTTTCCTCTTCATCAGGCCGTTGATGAACGGCATGCCTTTCGGCAGGATCGAGTTGAAGATCAGCCTTCCGATCGTGGTGTTGATAAACTCGTTGGTCACCTCGCGCACATCGGCGCGCATGACTCCCTGGTCATCATACTGGGTGGTGAGATCCATCAGCAGGCCGCTGAAGCGGTAGCGGATCGGTGTGAGCCGCTCCACCATGCTGTTGTCGAGGGCGAACATCGCTTCATCGTAAGACCCGAAGATGCGTCCTTCCCCCTTCGTGCCGCGTTTGGCCTTGGTCAGGTAATAGCAGCCCAGCACGATGTCCTGGCTGGGAATGGCAATCGGCTGGCCGTTGGCGGGGGAGAGAATATTCTGCGTGCTCAGCATCAAAACCGATGCTTCAATCTGAGCCTCCGGCGACAAGGGAATGTGAACCGCCATCTGGTCCCCGTCGAAGTCGGCGTTGAATGCCGTACAAACCAGCGGCGGGATCTTGATCGCCTTGCCTTCCACAAGGACGGGTTCGAAAGCCTGAATGCCGAGGCGGTGCAGCGTCGGCGCCCGGTTGAGCAGCACCGGGTGATCCTGAATCACCTCTTCCAGGATATCCCACACGACGGACTCCTGGCGTTCCACCATCTCCTTGGCGCCCTTGATGGTAGCGGCATGCTGCTGCTTCTCCAGCCGGTTATAGATGAACGGCTTGAACAGCTCGAGGGCCATTTTTTTCGGCAGCCCGCACTGGTGGAGCTTTAATTCGGGGCCGACCACAATAACCGAGCGGCCGGAATAATCCACGCGTTTGCCCAACAGGTTCTGGCGGAAGCGGCCGGACTTGCCTTTCAATGTGTCGCTGAGTGACTTGAGCGGCCGGTTGTTGGCGCCTCGCAGCACGCGTCCCCGGCGGCCGTTGTCAAACATGGCGTCGACCGCCTCCTGCAGCATCCGCTTCTCATTGCGAATGATCACTTCAGGGGCGCGCAGCTCCATGAGCTTTTTCAGGCGGTTGTTGCGATTGATCACGCGCCGGTACAAATCGTTCAAATCCGAGGTTGCAAACCTGCCGCCGTCGAGCGGAACCAGCGGACGCAGCTCCGGCGGAATCACGGGGATGACGTCCAGAATCATCCACTCGGGCTTGTTGCCCGATTTGCGGAAGG
>CAYGWQ010000452.1:0-3193 GCA_964353465.1 uncultured Acidobacteriota bacterium
TAACGATTTGCAGCAAGCATTGGTTCCAGATTTTCTATATCGAATCAGCCCGTAACCATAACTCTCTTTTTCCCTCGGGTTCCCGGAGTGTGAAAGATTTCCTTCATCCTCAGGAAACTTCCATGCCGGCTGAGTTTTAAAAATTCGCCCTCGGTCCTCAGAGCAACATCCTCGGCTTCTCCGACATGTTCCATGTACAGATAGGCCTTCTGGCACTTTCGGTAGACGCTGAGGTTTTGAAAACCCAGGTTCATCAGCGCAGCGACAACCGTATCCCGGACCGGCGTCAAGGAGGCTTCATTGCAGACATAAGCCAGTCTCCCGGCTTGACGGTTCGGCGGCTTGTCTCCGTCTTCGTGGCACAGCATTTCCATGCCCGCCCACCATTCTCCTTCCTTCCGGCTTTCCAGCGGTTCTTGCATTGGGTCGGTGAGCTTCCACCACTCCCGCGTGGTTTCGTCGGCCATCGCAGCCATGTCGGCATCATAGTCGTCGCCAATATATTCCATATAGGAAAAGAGGATGCCGCTCTCGAGGAAGATGCTGTAGTTCCGGATATTTGCCCGGCAGATGCTTCGCAGGACGCCCGGAAAAGTGTGCTTATGGAGTATGGTGTATCGTTCCTCGAATTCCGGCCGAAGTTTGATGACGCTGCCAAGTTGTCGGATTTTTATGTCATTCATGAAGAATCCGGTTCATGAAGGCAGCCAAGTCTACGGTATGACAAACACTAATAAAACAGGATGCCAGCCGGGATGAGCTGCTTTTGCAGCTTTGTGCTTGCGAGGTGGATTTTCAGATCCAGGCCGCCGGTTTTGTTGAAGTAAGTAACCCGGATGGGGTGTATACCTGCCTCCAGGGCAACAGTTCCTCTTTTTTCCTGAGCGCCGTGCAGTCCGTCGTTGTCCACCACAAGTGCATCCCCGATGTACAACCGGCTGCCATCGTCAGAGTCCGTGAAGAATGCATAAACCTCATCTTCCGGAATTCGGATATAGCCCGTGTATTCGAATCCGAAGTATTCGGCTTTCTTGCGCGGCGACAGGTCAAAAGCCGCCAGAGTTCCTCCCGCTGCCGCTTTAAGGGATTTGAAATCCGGCAGTAGATTCCAGTCTCCCTCGTAGTAGGCATATCGAACGCCGCCTGCCAGTTTGTCGACCTTCACGGACGGTTGGGGAGTGACCTTCGTGAATTTTGCCTGCACGGTCCCGCTAACGGCCTGGCCTTCCCGGAAACAGCGTGCCGAGACGATGGTGGTTGCGGTCAAAGCGATTTTCCCATTCGCCACAGGCGAAGTCGGGATAGGAGTGCTTCCGTCCAGGGTATACCGGACCTGGACGTTGTCACGCTCCGAGGCGACGACTACTTCCATGCGGTCCACGAATATATCGAAGTCACTCTCGATCTTCGGCGGATCACTAACGTCCGGTTTGCCGTCCACGTCCAGCACCACCACGCTGTCGATCGCATCAGGAGCGGCGGCCGGAACACCGATCACAAGCGCATCTTCCAGTCTTGCAGCGTTCAGCGCCGTCCGCCTGCTGTCCGACAGCAGGAACGCCTGCCTCGACCGGTTGAAAATACCGGGAACCACAAGCTTGCCATCAGCGGGCCATTCAAATACATGGAGGTACAGCCTTGTGCCGCCGTCTATGGGCTTCGAGGTGCAGCGTCCCCAGTCCAGCTTTTTGAATGGACTGGCTTTGGTGGCGTAGATCGACTGGCCATTCACCTTCATCCATTGCCCGATCTCACGCAGGCGGTCGATACTTGGCTGGGGGAACAGACCTTCCGCGGTGGGCCCGACATTGAGCAGCAGATTGCCCCCTTTGGAAGCGATATCGGCAAGCATCTGGACGAGGGTTTTGGTTGATTTCCACCGGTTGTCATTTTTGTTGTATCCCCAGTTGTTGTTCATCGTCATGCAGGATTCCCAGTCAACCCCGGGGAGCCCTGTGGCAGGGACCTGTTGTTCGGGAGTGCCGAAGTCACCGCCGAATTCGCCTTCCTTCGTAAGGCCTTCCATGCCGCTTCTCCCGGCCCCCACACGGTTGTTGACGAGAATTTTCGGCTGCAGAGACCGGACGTGGGCATACAGATCGCGTCCCAGGTCCTGATTCCACGTGCTCTCCCACTCTCCATCAAACCAGAGCACGCCGATCTCGCCGTAGTTCGTCAGCAACTCCCTGAGTTGGCTCTTCATGTAGGCGACATACCGGCTGAAATCGGCGCCCGCCGCCGTGCGGTCCTGCTCCCAGTCTCTCCGGGGAAGGTAGTCGGGATGGTGCCAGTCCATGATCGAGTGATACCAGCACATGCGGATGCCCTGCTTTCGGCAGGCATCGGCCAGTTCTTTCAGGATGTCTCTTTTGAAAGGAGTGGAGGCGACATCGAACTCGGTATGTTTGGAATCGAAGAGGCAAAAGCCATCGTGATGCTCCGAAGTGATGACGATGTACTGCATTCCGGCGGCCTTTGCTGTCCGGACCCATTCTTCCGCATTGAATTTGACAGGATTGAATTGGCCAACGAATTGGTCGTACTCCGCAAGGGGGATCCGGGCGGTAGTGCGAATCCACTCGGCATGGTTGGTTCTGCCCTGCCATTCCCCCGCAGGCACAGAGTACAAACCCCAATGGATGAACAGGCCGAAGCGCGCTTCCCGCCACCATTGCATCCGGGCGTCGCGCTCGGCCGCACTCTCCCGTTGTGCCGGGATGGCACCGGGAAGCATGAGCACTGAGAGCACAAGCAAAGCGGTGACGATCCGCATGCTATTCCTTTTCATGATGGTCCCCCTTCAGAGAAATCATGTGTGGCCGGGCTTCAGCCGGGGCCCGGCAAACCGGAACGAGAGATCGGTGCTTGTATCCGGCCTCTCTCGCGAAACTCCATCGTTTTCCGTCCTGGTCTTGGACTTAGATTTGGACCTGGACGTCGAAATGGACGAGGCAAGTGCCGAGGGCGATCTGATGAGTGTCGCGTTTATGAGAGCTTATCTCAAACACGATTGTCCCGGTCCACGCAGCCGGATTGATACTTCGATTCCAGCGACGAGTTTCGCTACAGGCACTATCCAGGCGTCGCCTTCCAAAGAACCTACTCTAATGAAATCGGCAGCATCATGGTTGTTGTCACCAGGGCACGGGCTAAAGCCCTTAAGCGCTAAGATAAGTTCCAATACTTGGACCTC
>CAYGWQ010000453.1:0-3190 GCA_964353465.1 uncultured Acidobacteriota bacterium
GACTTCAGCTTCTTCACGTCTTCAGGCCGCTCGATCGACAGGTTCTTGCTCTCCCCGGGATCGCCGGACAGATCGAACAGAGCTTCCTTTTCGGCGCCCGTGGAGACCAGCTTCAGATTGCCGTGGCGCACAGCCCATTGCGGTTCGATGCGCCAGAAGAGCGTTTCATGCGGCGTCCCGCTCCTGCCTTTCGTCAGGTAGGGAAGAAGGTTGACGCCGTCGAGCTTCCAGGCCGGATCGATCGCGGCGCCTGCGGCGGCGACCGCGGTCGGGTGGATATCGAGCGAAATGACCGGCCGGGTCTCAACCTTGCCCGAGGGGAAGCTGTTTTTCCATTGCATGAGGAAAGGGACCCGGATCCCCCCCTCCAGCACCTGCGCCTTGAAACCGCGCAGCGGGGCGTTGCTCGAAGTCGTCTGTTGCGTCGGTCCCCCATTGTCGCCGAGAAGAATGATGAGGGTTTTTTCTTCAAGCCCTGCGGCACGCACCCTGCTCAGGACGGCGCCCACCGCGTCGTCGAGGGCGGAAAGCATGGCCGCATGCGTCCGGCGCTTCGAATCCGTGATGTTCTTGAATCGCGCCAAGTATTTCTCGGCAGCCTCCATGGGAGCATGAACAGCGTTGAATGGCAGGTAGAGAAAAAAAGGCTCGCTCTTGTGGCGGTCGATAAACGAGACCGCTTCGCGGGCAAAGGCATCCGTCAGATACTCTTTTTCCTCGACCGGCGCACTCCCACGCAGGATCGGATTCTGCGTGGCGGTCCTTCCCGGCATGTAGGGATGAGCGCCGCTCAGGAAGCCGAAGAACTCATCGAAGCCTCGTTTCGTGGGCTGGAATTCGGCTTTGAAACCCAGGTGCCATTTCCCGATCATGCCGGTTACATAGCCGAGTTTTTTCAGGCGTTCGGCCAGTGTCGGCTCGATGAGCGGGAGCCCGAAATCATCTTCGGCCCGGTTCTCAGGCCCGGGATTGTGCTCAAAGCCGAAGCGCTGCTGATAGCGGCCGGTCATGAGCCCGGCCCGCGTAGGCGCGCACAGCGGGCAGGATACATAGCCCTGCGTGAAGCGGATGCCATTGCGGCCGATCGAGTCCATATGCGGCGTGGGGATATCGGTGCACCCCTGAATGCCGAGATCGTTATAGCCGAGATCGTCCACCAGGATCACAATGATGTTCGGCTTTGCGGGCGCAGCAGCGTGTGCCAAAGCTTCTACACCCCTTATGATTTCATTTCCCGCGAGAAATGCCCCAGCCGTGCTCTTGCCGGCCGTTGCCAGGAAATCACGGCGTTTCATATGATCACCTCCTGCGACTCTCTTATATACTCGCCGACTCTCTGCGCAGGCAACGTAATTCGGTTAAGAAAAAGCACCCCCTCTGTCCGAATCAACTTGTGTTATTCTTCGGCCGGCTTCGAGATGCGCATTGTCATTTTCCGTGGCCTTCTGCCATTGAAGGGAAGATGCCATGAGGCTGCCTCCCTGTAATTCCGGACACAGATGCGCCGACGGTGGCGTTGGAGAGTGCAGTCAGGCACAGGGCCACTATGGAAGGCACCTGTGCAGGAGCTGCCTGACCTTTTTCAGCGGCGGAGAGTCATTGCGCCCTGAACCTGCAGCCGGCACTCCGGGTCGCGGCCCTCGGCCCGCGCCCTCACCCAAGCGCGAATCCATCCTTGACCGGCAGGTCCATCTGGAAGAGGAACTCATCACCGAAATTCCGGCGGTACCGCCCTGGTGCAGCAAGCTCTCCCTGAACCGGCGCAAGATCAGTGTCGGGGACTGCGAGCTGTATCTGGAAGAAGAGGGCAGGGGAATCCCATTGGTGCTCATCAACGGCGGGCCGGGCGGGACGCACCACTGCTTTCATCCCTGGTTTTCGCGAGCTCAAGACTTCGCCCGAGTGATCTATTACGATCAGCGCGGATGCGGACTGTCCGACTACATGCCCGGGAACGACGGGTATTCAGTCGATCAGGCGGTTGCGGACCTGGATGCCCTCCGCATGGCTCTTGAAATTGATCAATGGGTGGTCCTGGGTTATTCCTACGGCGGATTCCTGGCCCAATACTACGCAATGAAACACGTTGAGCGCCTTTCGGGACTCATTCTCCTGGGCGCTGCGCCCGGCATGTGGGCCGAGATGAAGCCGGGACGACAATGTGAATATCTGTCTGAGGAGGAACAAGCACGCATGAGGGAGGTTCGGAGCCGTCTGCAGGCTATGGCAATGAAAGAAGGATGGCCGGAAGAAAAATCCCTGTCACTGCTTCTCTACAACAATCATCTTAACGGCGACTGGAAACGGCAGCACTTTTTCCGACCCTCCCGCGAACAACTTGCCCGCATTGCGCTCTATGAATGGAATTTCGATCTGAAGAATGATTTCCGCGGCGCCATCGACAACAGCCAGAACGAGATTGACATGACCGGCGCCTTTGCCGGCTTTCCCGTCCCGACGCTCATCCTTGAAGGTAGGTGGGATCTCACCTGGAACACCGACAAGCCCAAGATCCTTGCAAAAAACCATCCGGCTGCAAAGCGGGTGATGTTTGAGAATGCCGGGCACGGCATTTATGATGAAGATCCCTACAGGTTCTTCCGCATTGTGAGAGACTTTGTCCAGTCGCTTTCCCGGGTTTCTCCGGCAGCGATCGCGGCGTACCGGAACTATCTGATCGAGTGGGAGCGGATTCAAAAGGCCTCACCTCTATACATGGTCAGGTCGGCAGGCCATGGCCGCTCTTCCATGGAGAGCCTGGCCAAATCCTATAAACACGAATGGTGCGACGAGCTGGATGACCTGTCATCGCTGCTGGAAGTGGGATTCGCCCAATACGAAACAGCCGGATATGACGAGGCCCTCTATATCTTTGAGTGCATGCAAAAGAAGGCGGAACGGAAGGAGCAGCTTCGCTTCCAGGCCCTGGCTCTTATCTGGCAGGGGCACATGCTCGATCTCCTGGGGAGAAGGCCGCAGGCCATTGCGCGCTACCAGCAGGCAGCCGATATGAATCTCAAGGACTCCTGGATGCACAGCCAGTACGGGCTGCAATATGAATTGTCGGCATACGCCCGGGAACGCATGGAAAGGCCTTTCATCCGTGTTGAAAATTGCCAGGATTGAGACAACGTTGTAGGCCCCGGCCGCCGAGACTGTCTCAAAACATGGCGTCCCGGAGGGACGCAGA
>CAYGWQ010000454.1:0-3164 GCA_964353465.1 uncultured Acidobacteriota bacterium
GTCGCCCCTCCAGGGCTTTACGCTGGTTCCAAACCCAACCCCGGGCTTGCGCCCGGGGCTATTCTCTTTCCGCCCCTTCGGGGCTTGCCTGAAGCGCGTGGCGAATATCGCCGCAGAAACTCCTTAGCCATTACATGACTCCGCTCAGGGCATAGAAGAAGCGGAAAAGATCGAGCGCTGCCCCGGCCTGTTGCCGCCAATGCAAAGATTGCTCCCTGGGATGCGTGTGCGTGAGGAATGGGCTGATCACCAGGTAGGACCTGGCCTGAACGATTTTTTCCCGCAGCCTCCGGCTTTCCTCCGGCGGGACCAGATCATCATAGGCCCCGTGAGCTAGAAATACCGGGCAGCGGATTTCTGCGGCTGGCCGTTGGGTGGCCAGCCCGGGGTATAGGACTGCAGAGATGTGGCGTTCGATCCGGCGCGCCAATGCCGGGTCTTCCTGATCCTCGCGCATGAGCGCGAGCCTGCACCAGCGCCGGCCATCCTCGGTCAAGCTCCCTGGAATGGACGGCACCTCCCTTTGGAGCAGCAGATTGCGGAGCACGACCTGGATAAACTCGCGATCCTCGCTAGCCTCGAGCATGTCAACGGCCGCAAGCATCATGATCCATTTGGCATAGAAACGGGTCGGGTAGTATCCCTCCCCCACGGTGATGGGCCCGGCTGCAAACCAGCCGGCGCTGCAGCGAATCAGATCGTCAAAGGATCCAATGCCGACAACATACGCTGCCGCATCCCTATTCTGCGGCTGCGAGGCAGCGATCAGGGAGAGAGTCCCCGAGAACGAGATCCCTGCCAGTCCGACACGGCGGAGTTCACCCCCTCCGTCCACGTTGTGCACCTCCTTGAGCCAGAACGATATCTCGTCCAGAGGGGGAGGATAGATCCGGAACTCGCGGAACAGGGTGATGTCGGGAGTCAGCACCATATAGCCGGCACCGGCGAGAGCACGCGAAAGTGAAACCAGGCGGGGATGGTAACAGCCGAGTTCGCTGACGCCGTGCACCAGGATGACGGCGCTGATGGGATTTGCATCCGCCGGACGATATGTGATTCCGACCCGCTTCGACGCTCCCTGACGACGGATGATCGTGTCTTCCTTGACCGCTGGACTTCTGCCGATCTCCCCGGCTGCCACATGCCGTACAACGGCCAGAAGGCGTACGGTGGCAACGAGCCGGCCGAATGGAAAGGAGGCCACCAGGGCCAGTCCCGCCAGGACTGCGGCGATCAGCCATCTTCGTTTTTTCCGGCGTAGCGACACGGGTCTCCCCCGGGCAAGATTAAACCACGATATGGGCGGAAGCAGTGCACAGGGCTGTTTCTGGATTGAGCATGGTACTCACCCGACTACCCTACAAGCCTGCTTTCAGGATGTCAACTTGGTGCCCGGTTTCACAAATACGCTGACATAACATCACCGCAATTATGGATTCATGTGCTTAGTGAAGCCTGGCTTGGAACCGGCTAATGCAGAAAATTCCGCAGCCACCCGCAGGGCCCGGCAGCGTTTCATCGGGATCGCCAGGCTACACTGAGGTTTGATTTTTAGGCGCGTGGCGGCGATAATCAAGTGTTCGGATGCGCTCGTGGGGAGCACATTTCACCGGAAAAGGAAGGAATCGCCTATGCGTGCCATCAGACTGTTTGAACCCGGGAAACCTGTGAGAATGCAGGAAGTCGATATTCCCCGGCCAGGTTCGGAGGATGTGTTGATCCGCGTTGCAGCGGCGGGGATCTGCCATTCGGATGCGCATTACCGTTCAGGCATGACCAAAACCGGCCCTCTGCCTGTGACGCTGGGTCACGAGATCGCTGGAGTTGTCGAGGAAATCGGCTCCCGCGTATCCGCCTGCAAGGTCGGCGATCGCGTGTGCGTTCACTACCTGGTCTCATGCGGACGGTGTCATCAGTGCAATCGCGGGTGTGAACAGTTCTGCAGGTCCGGCCAGATGATCGGCAAACATCGCGATGGCGGCATGGCCGACTACATCCGCGTGCCGGAACGCAGCGTCGTCTGCCTGCCAGTCGAGATCTCCATCGACCATGGTGCCGTCATGATGTGTTCCTCGTCCACATCCCTGCATGCGTTGAGGAAGGCTCGGATCCAGGGGGGCGAAACCGTTGCGATATTCGGCATCGGGGGCTTGGGCGCTTCCGCTGTACAGCTGGCGCGGGCTTTGGGTGCCCTCCAGGTCTTTGCGGTGGATATCAATCCCAAGAAGCTCGAGCTGGCCAAAGGCTGGGGGGCGACTCCCATCAATGCAGCAGCAGTGGATCCCGTCAGGGAAATCCGGAGGCAGACGGACGGCAGGGGCGTGGATGTCTCTGTAGAAGTGATAGGCTTGCCGCTTACCATGAGACAGGCTGTGCAGTCGTTGGCCGTCCAGGGACGGGCTGCCATAGCGGGGCTGAGTGACCGCACCTTCGAAATCGCCTCTTACGGCGAACTCCTCTCCCCGGAGGCTGAGGTCATCGGAGTGGCGGACCATCTGGCTCAGGAAATGCCCCTTCTCCTGGAGTTCGCACGGCAGGGCAAGCTGGACTTGTCGAAGGTGATCACCCGGGTAGTGCCTCTGGATGCCGATGCGATCAACGGGGTTCTGGATGAGTTGGATCGGTATGGCGATCAGGTGCGGGTAGTGGTTATACCGTAACAGCCTCGCAGCCGCGCCGGTGAATCGGGCTTTTCCGGCATGCCTCCCCTCGCCGATCGTTGATTCTCTGGTATCTGTCCGACACAGGGTCTGCCTCCATGATGAGCTTATGTGAAGTGCAGCGCGCTGCCGGTGCCCTCGAATCAAGGCTTGCGGAAACCATCCTGCAACGCATTATCCAAGCCGATGATCTCCGTCTGATTCTGGAGTTCTATGGCCAGGCAGCGATCCATCGCGTGCTTCTGTCTTGCCAGCCCAGGTTTGCCCGCGTCAGCGCACTCTCGGACATGCCTAAGGCTCCTCCAGTTCCGCCGGCCTTTGCCCAGTATCTGCGCGCCCATTTCGGCCGGGCCAGGTTTGCAGGCGTCCAGACCTCCACCAACGACCGGAGCATCGGCATCCGTATGAATTGTCCTGCCGGAGCCTTTGAGATCGTCCTTTCCATCCTGGGCCCCCGGAGCAACCTGTATCTGATCGACCAGGACGGCGTGCTTCTGTACGCCA
>CAYGWQ010000455.1:0-1940 GCA_964353465.1 uncultured Acidobacteriota bacterium
AGGAGGCAAAAGCGCTTGCCTTCAATGCATCCGGCGAAGATTTCTTTGAGGTCTTTGAGGTCTTCGTGGTTCGTTTCTATTGCCAGTGTCTGAATCGCAGAATCTTTTCCACATGAATAAGTCGGGCTAGTGTGCGGCCGGATAAACCACCTTGCCGCCGACGATCGTTAGTTCGATCCGGACATCGCGCAGCCGGGCAGGATCGAGCTGGAAGATGTTGTCGCTCAACAGCACCATGTCAGCCAGCTTCCCCGGCGTGATCGATCCCTTCTCCTTTTCCTGGAACTCCGCATGCGCTGAGCCCATGGTGTAGGAAGAAACCGCCTCCGTGATGGAGAGCCTCTGTTCCGGAGGCCATCCCTGGGGATTCCTGCCATCCAGGGTTGCCCGGGTAGTTGCGGCATACAGGGTCAGCATGGGATCCAGCGGCGCGACATACCAGTCGGTGCCCAGGGCGAGGCGCACCTGGCTGTCGAGAAACGTGCGGTAGGGATAACTCGTTTTGAGACGTTCTGCGCCGATGCGTTGCCCGGCCCAGCACCCGTCGTCGATGGCGTGATACGGCTGGACCGAGGCGATCACACTCAGGCGGGCAAAGCGCGCGAAGTCTTTGGGCGCCACATGCTGGGCGTGCTCGATGCGGAACCGGCGCTCGCAGAGGCCATGCGTTCGCGCGATCTCGTCGAACAAATCGAGGGTCAGGGAAACCGCCCGGTCGCCGATGGCGTGCCAGCATAGCTGCATGCCGGCTGCGTCGGCTGCCAGCAAGCGCTCAAGAAGGGCCTCGAGCGGCTGCATTTCATCCGTCAGCAATCCGCAAGTATCCGGGGCGTCATTGTAGGGATCGAAAAAGCAGGCGGTCGCGGAACCGAGCGACCCGTCGGTGAATCCTTTCAGCGCTCCGAGGCGCAGCATGGGCGAGCCAAATCCGTGACGGATGCCGACCCGGCCGTGTTCCGCCCACTCGATTTCCAGGGGCGCAGCGTACATGCGCGTGGTCATCTCGCCGCGCTCCACGAGCTCCATGTAGAGAGCTATGTCGGCGCTTGTGGGATTCATGTGTTGCACGCTGGTCACCCCGACGGAGGCGGCGTGTTCGCAGGCGCGTTTCACTGCCCGAAGCCGGCGCTCCGCTGTCATGGGAGGAAGAATCCTTGAGACATAGCCGATGGCGGCGTCCTTGAGAATGCCCGTCGGCTCTCCTGCGCGGTCCCGAACGATCGTACCTCCGACCGGATCCGGAGTCGCGGATGTTATTCCGGCCAGTTGCAGGGCAAGAGAATTGGCCAGAGCTGCGTGCAAATCGCAACGATGAACCAGTACCGGGATTCCCGGCGTCACCGGATCGATCCAATGCCTGGAGGGAAGCTCGGGTTGGGCCCAGCGTTTTTCATCCCACCCGCCGCCCAGAATCCACCCACCCTGCGGGGTGTTCTTCGCCTGCAAACCGAGGCGCCGGACAAATTCGTCGGGGGCGGCTGCATCTTTGAGGTCGACGTTTTCCAATTGCAGGCCGCCGTCAATGAAATGCACGTGCGCGTCGTTGAATCCCGGCAGCAAGAGCCGGCCATCCGCATCGATCACCTGCGTGTGCCGGCCTCGGCACAACTCGACCTCAGCCTCGCTGCCGACCGCCACGATGCGATCGCCGAGAACGGCCACCGCTCCGGCTTCGGGCCTGCTTCCGTCACCGGTCCACACCGCGGCCCGGGTTACGATCAGGTCCGCCGCCGGGCGCAGCCAATTGCCGGGTCGGGGGAATGATCTCGATTTCCTGTTGGTGAACGAATGGCTCATCGGACAATACTCCTTGTATGGCTCACCCGATGCAGTTGCGCCACCCAGCCTGATATGGAAATGAGGTGACCGGTCCTTGAGCCATGCAACTGCGCGGCGCCGTCACCCGGCAAGCCTTTTGGTCATGAAAATCGTCGGAACCG
>CAYGWQ010000455.1:2040-3138 GCA_964353465.1 uncultured Acidobacteriota bacterium
ACTGCGCGGCGCCGTCACCCGGCAAGCCTTTTGGTCATGAAAATCGTCGGAACCGTGACGCTCCCGAGATGTTCCACATGCTCCCCTCCTGACTGGTAGCCGTGCATTCGATAGAAACCAGCCGCGGCAGGGGCTGCATAGACGAAAACATCACTAAAAAGGGCGGGCGGCACCAGATCTTCAAGATGCTTGAGCAGCCCGCTCCCAATCCCCTTGCGCTGGTGATCGGGATGAACAAACAAAAGCCGGATCTCATTCATATCGACGCCGCCCACGCCCGCCAGGCAGTTCTCCAACTCGCAGACGGCCATGTAGAATCGACTTGCCCATTCGGACATGATTGCCGCAGCATTATCCGGGAGAAGCACCGCCCCGGCCGGCTGTTGCATCAGCGGATCCGCCAGCAAGCAGGCGCGCAATATGCAGCTGCACGCTTCTGCGTCGGCGTGCCGGAATTGCCGGATGGTTCCGATGCGGCCGGTCATAGCTCCCCACGTCGCCACAATCAAGGGACATAAGCGATGGCGTCGATCTCCACGCGCAAGCCGGGCATCGGCAACGCGACAACTTGCACGGTGGTTCGCGCCGGCCGGTGGTTCCCGAAGACGCGCGAGTATACGGCGTTCATCCTGGCGAAATCAGCGATGTCGGTTAAGAACACGCCGCACCGGAGGACGTGATTCATGCTGGAGCCGGCAGCCTCGAGAATTGCGGCTATGTTTTTGAGTACCTGCTCCGTCTGGGTCTCAACGTCTGCGCCTGCGAGTCGGCCGGTTGCGGGGTCCCTGGCGCCCTGGCCGGATACGAACACCAGCCTTTCAAAGACCACTGCCGGTGAGTAAGGGCCCGCCGGCGCGGGGAGCTTGTCTGAAATGATTGTCGAATGTTTGCTCTTTGCGCTCATCCGGATCCTCCGCGAAATTATTGCATATCACGCCGCTCAAGGTATGCGATGTCCGAACGCGAATCAAGCGCCGAAAGCCCGAAAAGGGGCAGAAAAGAAAACACGAACCTCGAAAACCTCAAGGGGGCAAGCGCTTTTGCCTCCTCTGCATGGGCGCAGAGCTGCTGGCCGAAGGCCGCCCATGCAGAGGAGGC
>CAYGWQ010000456.1:0-3124 GCA_964353465.1 uncultured Acidobacteriota bacterium
CGGAACTAATTAATGTCCTCAGGGGCGACATGAGCCTGGTCGGCCCTCGCCCCCTTTTGATGCAGTACCTCGATCGCTACACCCCGACCCAGGCGCGGCGCCATGAGGTGCGCCCCGGAATCACCGGGTGGGCACAGGTAAACGGACGCAATGCCATTACCTGGGAGCAGAAGTTCGCATTGGACGTCTGGTACGTCGATCACCTCTCGTTCGCGTTGGACCTCAAGATTATTCTGCTCACGGGTTGGAAGATTATTCGACGGGAAGGCATCACGCAGGCGGGAAGGGCTACGATGGATGAGTTTATGGGCTGATAAGTCGATAAGATCTCCAGGAGCCTGGAAAAGCGTTAACGCAAAGCCCCTGCGGCGGCTGCGCTGCCATTCATCGAAAACAGAAACTTTGATTTGGGCACCACCGATGGCAAGCTAGAGGAGCCAGGCGGCAAGCTATGGTCGATAGCGTATTGGTGCCATTGTGTGCCCGTCGCAAAGCCTGACTTCAGTTGCTGCGATAGTCGATTGGTGGCGATTCTGCCTTGCAAAAGGCAGGCTCGACCCCGGCGGAGAGTTTGTCATTTTTCGCCAACTGAGCCGAGCCTGGTTTTTTGACACAGGAGAATATTGCATGGCTACGCGAAAGATGTCTACCTTTGAGCGATTGCAGCATGGCAAGTTGAACCGGAAGCAGCGACGGGAACTGGAGCGACGCTTACATTCTGAGGATCCGGGTCTGCAAGTGGTGCACCCGGATGCTGCCGGCATCGATATTGGCAACGAGAGTCACTTTGCGGCGATTCCACCCGATCGAGATACAACACCTGTACGGGAGTTTGGATCATGGACGGCAGATTTGCACCAGATGGCGAGTTGGTTAAAGGAACATGGCATTACAACGGTGGCCCTGCAATCGACAGGGGTTTACTGGATTCCAGTGGTGGAAGTGCTCGAGCAGGCCGGATTGGAAGTGTATCTGGTCAATGCCCGCGGCACCAAGAACCTTCCGGGACGCAAGACGGACGTTCAGGAATGCGAGTGGATAAGAAAGCTGCATACCTACGGACTTTTGAGGAATTCGTTCCGTCCACCGGAGGAGATTCGCGCCGTGCGCACCATTTGGCGGCAACGCGATCACTGGGTCCAGGAGTCCGGCCGGGCGGTGCAGCACATGCAGAAGGCGCTGACTACGATGAACGTGCAATTGGCCAATGCGATCAGCGATATCAGTGGAGCGACCGGACAGGCGATTGTGCGCGCGATTGTTGCAGGAAAACGGGATCCCTGGGAACTGGCCGAGCTTCGAGATCGACGCATTGTCGCCAGCAAGGAAGAAATCGCCCACAGTTTGCAGGGGCACTGGCGAGAGGACGTTATCTTTGAGTTGCGTCAGGCGGTGGAGTCCTATGACTTCTTCCAGAAGCAGATGGCGGCCTGCGACCAGGAATTGATCAAATATATGGCAGCTATTGAAAGCCGGGAGATCACTCCGAAGCAGGATCTGCCCAAAGACGCTACCCCTTTGTCTTCCGCGAAACCAGCACGCAGATCGAAAACCCGGCGGAAGAACCAGCCTGGTTTTGATCTGGCCACGGAACTGGAACGAACCATGGGCGTCGACCTTACCCGGATCGATGGCATCGATCTAATGACCGTGCAGGTAATTTTTTCGGAGATTGGGCCAGATTTCACTGCTTTCCCTGACGAGAATCACTTTGCTTCGTGGCTGACGCTTGCTCCGAAGCGCGACATCAGCGGAGGCAAGGTGATTCGCCACATCCCCGCTGCCGGACGCAACCGCGTGGCCAACGCTCTTCGAATGGCAGCCCAAGCGTTATCACGAAGCGACTCCTATTTAGGCGCTCGTTACCGCCGACTACGGATGAGGCTCGACGGCCCCGTAGCAGTCAAAGCCATGGCCCACTATCTGGCCTGTCTCGTGTACCGCATGGTTACCAAGGGCCAGGCCTACGTGGATCGTGGTGCTGCGCACTATGAGAAATAACGCCAGGAAAGAGAACATATTGCATTGCAACTAAGGGCTGCCAATCTTGGATTCAAGCTTGTTCCGGCGGCACAGACGAAGTGAAGTTTCCGGGGAGAGAGGCGCCAGGGCGCAAGGACGCAAAGAAGATAGTTGGGATTTTATCCGCCGGGAGCCCCCAAAGTTGTGATTCGAAATTCGAGAAGCTTGAGAGTCGAGATTCGAGATTTTTATTTCTTGGCGGGCACAAAGCCAATCTGGCGCGTTTCAAGCGGCGGTTTCATCCATTCATCCAGGATATCAAAGACAACCTTGAACTGAGTCTCATATTTCCTGTCCATATCTTCAAGTTTTTGCGCCAAATCCTTGTGGGTGGCAAGGAGTTCCCGCAATCGAACAAAAGCCCGCATGAAAGCGATATTTACGGACACGGCGCGCTTGCTTTTCAAAACACTGGAAAGCATCGCTACGCCCTGCTCGGTGAAGGCCATGGGCAAGAACCCACCCAGGCTGGACCTCGAAGGTATCACATTTTGTGATAGCAGGATTTCCATTTCCTCCTTTGAGAGCCTGAACATGAAATCCTCGGGGAATCGCTCCGGGTTCCTTTTCACCTGCTGACGCAGCGCTATGGGTTTGACCCTATACAACAGAGCGAGATCCCGATCAAGCATCACTTTTTGGCCGCGAATTACGAGGATTCTACACTGGATTGCCTCATCGGGAATCAGTTGCTGCGTATCCTTTGACATGGTAGGTTTTAGAATTCGAGATTCGAGAAGCTTGAGATTCGAGATTCGAGATTGGGGAATTTTTAATCTCGAATTTCGAATCTCGAATCATCTGGTGTGGAATTTGAGCCAGCGGGAGAGGTCGGCCCTGGTGCGAAAATCGAGAAGCGCTTCGCCGAGGGCCTCGATGCCGGATAGCGGAAGCCTGCGGATAGCCTTATCCTCGGGGGCTGAAATTCTGCCCAACCGCCGCGTCAGCAGCCGCAGCACCAGCTCGAGCTCTCCCTGCTGCCTTCCCTTGCGAAGTCCCTTGTTCATCCCGAAGCGAACCAGCGGATTCCTCTGTAAGACTTCCTTCGGAATTTCCATGCCCTCTATTTTAGCCAGTTCCCTCTGCAATTTCAAATCCTCCT
>CAYGWQ010000457.1:0-3120 GCA_964353465.1 uncultured Acidobacteriota bacterium
GACTCTAAGGCTCAAAAGAGCGCTGGACGTCCACATAATTATGAACTGATTAGTAATCGAACGTATCCTCGTTATTATCATCGATGCGCGGGCTAAAGCCCGCCCCCACATGTGACGTCAATCCAGCCGGCGCTACGGATCGTATAATGAGTTTCGCGACAGAAACTATCTAAGCACCATTCGTGACAGGCTACTCAACCTCATGCTCAAGTTAGAATTGTGAAAGGTGAGTCATGCAGACGTGAGTTTGGGGATTGAGTAGCCTGTCCCCGTAATTTATGATGGAGCGTCACTGCCTGCCGACATGGGGAGGAATGGGGCATGTTCAACCGTCGCTATCGAGGAATATGGTTCGCAAGCCTGGTATTGGGAGCATTGGCGCTCATCTGGTTTGTGCCCGCGCGCATGGACGATCAACTTCCGCGCAAAATCGGGCCCCAACCCGACGGCACAATACTCGTACCCACCAACCAGCTGCTCAGCCCGGCAGGCTTTCAGCTGTACTTCCCGGGCCGGCCGGTCGACCTGGCGCTCAGCCCGGACCGCAGCCTGCTGGCCATCAAAAACATGGAAGGCATCCTCCTGGTGCGCATGAAGGACCGGACCATTTTGCAGACTCTCCCGGTCCCGACAGGCGGACAGGGCTTCGTCGGCATCCTGTTCGCTCCCGACGGCAAAAGCATCTACACGACCGACAGTGAGGGCCGCATCCACATCGCCCGCCTGGCCTCGAATAATGTCTTGACCTGGGAAAATCCCATCAACCTTCCGGGCCCGGTTGCGGCGGAAGACAAAACCCCCGGACTCAGCCCGACCAATCCCGCCAAGAACCCTTCGTCTCCAGGGGGCATGTTCCTGGATAGCGGCCGCGGGGAGCTGTGGGCTACGCTCAGCCGCAATAACACTCTGGGCCTGATCGATCTCAAGAGCCGGAGCCTGACGCAGGTTCCCGTCGGCATGGCACCCTATTCAGTGCTTCCCGGGCCGGGGGAGAAGCTCTACGTCAGCAACTGGGCTGGTCGTCGGCCGAAACCGGGCGAGCCCGTCGCCAACAGCTCAGGATCACCCGTGCTGGTCAATCCTCAGAACGGCGTAGCCGCCAGCGGGACCATTTCCGTCGTGGACAGGGCAGCGCGTGCGGAGCTGCGGACGATCGAAGTGGGATTGCACCCGAGCGGGATGACTGTCAATTCCGACAAATCGCGGCTCTTTGTCGCCAATGCCAACAGCGATAATGTTTCCGTGATCGATACGGAAAGCGACCAGGTTGTCGAGACGATTGCCGTGATCCCGGAACGCGGGCGCCCCTTCGGCAGCGCGCCCAATGCCCTCACCCTCGGCAAGGATGACGGCACCCTCTATGTCGCCAACGGCACCGACAATGCCGTCTGCGTTGTCAGGCTGGGTGCCCTCTCATTCACCCGCTCCACGGCGGGCCGCGCCAGCACGGTTCAGGGTTTCATCCCGACCGGCTGGTATCCGGGAGCGTTGACGCTCGACAGCGGGCGCAACTATCTGATTGTTGCCAATACCAAGGGAATGGGCAGCCGCAATCAGCTCACCGACCGACGAGGATACAACTCGCATGATCACTATGGCTCGCTGTCTTTTATTCCTCTGCCCGATGCCGCGAAACTCAAGAGCTATTCCGCCCAGGTGGAGCGCAATAACGGCATGCGCGCCATCCTGGAGCGGCTGGCGGCAAAACCGGGAGCGCGCAAGCCGCGCCCAGTTCCCGAGAGAGTAGGGGAACCTTCGGTGTTCAAGCACGTCCTGTACATCATCAAGGAGAATCGGACTTACGACCAGGTGTTCGGCGACCTTCCCCAAGGGGATGGAGATCCCAGCCTGGTGCTCTTCGGCCGCGAGGTCACGCCCAATCAGCATGCCCTGGCCGAGGAATTCACGCTGCTCGACAACTTCTATTGCAGCGGCGTGCTCAGCGCCGACGGACACCAGTGGGCCACCGAGGCTTACGTGACCGACTACCTGGAGAAGAGCTTCGGCGGCTTCAATCGCAGTTATCCCTACGACGGCGATGACCCGATGGCCTACGCCAAATCGGGCTTCATCTGGGACAAGGTGCTGCAGAAAGGCCTGTCGATGCGCGTATACGGCGAGTTTGTCCAGGCGCAGATTACGCCCCGGAACGCCAGCTGGACCGATATCTGGAACGACTATCGGAACGGGACCCGCAAGGTGACCATTCGCGCCGACTCCGAGGTGGCGACGCTGCGGCCCTATCTCTGCCCCACCTTCATCGGATTCCCGAGCGTCATGCAGGACGTGTACCGGGCACAGGAATTCATCCGGGAGCTGCGGGAGTTCGAGGCCAAAGGGCAGATGCCCAACTTCATGATCATGCTGCTGCCCAATGACCACACCAACGGCACACGCCCCGGCTTCCCCACGCCGCGGGCGATGGTCGCGGACAACGACCTGGCACTCGGCCGCATCGTCGAAGCCGTCAGCAAGTCGCGTTTCTGGCCGGAAACGGTCATTCTCATCACCGAGGACGACCCGCAGGCCGGCCTGGATCACGTCGACGGCCATCGCACCGTCGGCCTGGTGATCAGTCCATACACACGCCGCAATGCGGTCGTGCGCACCAATTACAACCAGATCAGCCTGCTGCGCACGATCGAGCTGATCCTGGGATTGCCGCACATGAATCAGCTGGACCTGGTGGCGGATGCGATGAGCGACTGCTTCCAGGACAAGGCGGATCTAAGGCCGTATGCGGCGCGTCCCAATAATATCCCTTTGGATGAAATGAATCCGCCGCTCAAAAAACTCAGCGGCCAGCAGCGGTACTGGGCGGAAAAATCCATGGAATTGGACTTCGAGGATGTGGATCGTGCCGATGAAGATACCTTCAATCGCATTTTGTGGCACGCCGTGAAAGGATATGACGTCCCGTATCCGAAAAAAACTGCGAGCCCGTCAAAATCCAAATAGTTACTGTCGCGAAACTCGTTCGGCCAGCAGGCAAGCCCCGTAGGGGCGGAAAGATAATAGCCCCGGGCGCAAGCCCGGGGTTAGGACAGAAATCGACGTGGAGCCCCGGAGGGGCGACAGAAAATGGTTGCGGATAAAGATCTTTCGCCCCTGCCGGGGCTC
>CAYGWQ010000458.1:0-3102 GCA_964353465.1 uncultured Acidobacteriota bacterium
TGATGCATTGAAGCGGGAAATCCCGTTGATCGTCCATGATTATCGGCGGCGCACGGGATTGTCGCCCGATATCTTTGAGGGCACATCACCGGGCGCGCTGCAGTTCGGCGCAATCCGATACCGATTTGGCGCCGGCGGCTGGCGAATGCACAATGAGAATCCGTAAGGCAGTCATTCCCGCGGCGGGTCTCGGCCTGCGCATGTTTCCCGCGTCACAGGCGGTGAAAAAGGAGCTGTTTCCGGTCGTGGGCCCCGACGGCATCGCGCGAGCCCTCATTCACTATCACGTCCTCGAGCTGGTGGAAGCCGGCATAGAGGAGATCGCCGTCATCATCCAACCGGGAAGCGAGCAGGAACTTCGCCGGTATTTTTTGCCGCCGGATGAGGACTGCCTCCGCAGACTGGAGAAATATCCGGCTCTGGCGCAGGAAGCGACGAAGATGGCGGATGCCGCCGGACGCATCCGATATATCCTCCAATCCCGCCAGGAAGGGTACGGGCACGCGGTATTCCAGGCGCGGGACTTCAGCGCCGGGGAGCCTGTCCTTCTGCTCCTGGGCGATCACCTGTTTCGCGGCGCCGGCGAGTCCTGCTCACGCCTCATGCTAGAGATTGCCGGGGAGAGCCCGCACCGGTCCATTTCGGCCGTGAATCGCATCGGCCCGCAAGAGCTCAAAGGCTACGGCACGATCGCGGGGCGGCGCATCCGGGACAACCCACAGCTTATTGAGGTGTCCGCCATCGTTGAGAAGCCGGAACCATCCTATGCCCGCACTCACTTGCGCGTGGACGGTTTGGCGGATGACGAATTCCTGGGCTGGTTCGGCATGCACGTTTTGACGCCGCCCATTTTCCATATCCTGGATGAGATGATCCAAAACGATGTGCGGGATAACGGCGAGTTTCAGCTGACCCGTGCCCAGGAGATTCAAAGGCGCCGGGAGGGTTATCTGGCATATGAGATGACTGCTGCCCGCCGTTACGACTTCGGCACGCCCCTGGATTATCTCGAGAACCTGGCAGCCTTTGCCCGGCTGGGGATTTAGCCACCCCCTTACTTTTTTCTCACCCGCATCCTGATGTGGGAGGGGAAGTCCGGTGTGCTATACACCCGCTGTGTTGCCTGCTGAAAGTCGGTTGCCTGTGCGTTGTAGATGTCGACAAACTTCTGAGGGTTGAGATCAATCATGGGGAACCAGGTGCTTTGAACCTGGATCATGATTCGATGTCCCTCCCTGAAGGTATGGAAGACATCCTGCAACTCGAACTCAATCCCGGTAACCTGATAAGGTACGAAGGGCTCCGGCGTGGACAGGCTATTGCGGAATTTCCCGCGCAGGACGTCGCCGCGAACCAGCATCTGATATCCTCCCATGCGCACATTGCACGGGTTGGATTTCGGATCCAGAGCGCTGTCGGGGAAGACGTCGATGACCTTCACCACCCAATCCGAATCCGAGCCCGAGGTGCAGACGAATAAGCTGGCGGTGATGGGGCCGGCCATGGTTGTGCTGTTTTTCAGGGGGTCGGTCTGGTATACGAGCACGTCCGGGCGCGTGGCGGCAAATCGTTGATCCTGCAGCATGAAGGACGGATTATACCAGTGAACGATTTCGGAGGTGTAGGGGACTGGTTTGCCCGGATCGCTCAGGTATTCGCGGTATCCGGGGGTGGACGCGGTGGGAGCTTCCCAGGACAGAGCGCCGTTTGCCTGCAAATATACATTCTGGGACTCCACGTCTTTGGGGGGCCAGCTGTCCAGCGAACGCCACCGGTTGGTTCCGGTTTCGAACACCATGGCTTCCGGCAGGCCCAGAGTGCCCTGATCTTTCAGGTAATAGTTGAAAAACGGCACCTCCACCTGCTCCGTGTAAAAATCCGCCGTTTTTGAGCCGAAGTCGATATCTCCGAGTGTCTGGCCGTCGTTCTGGTTCCATTGTCCGTGTGACCATGGGCCCATGACCAGAATATCCCGCGCGCCGGAATTCTGCTCCCTGATGGCCTGGTAGGTGTGCAAGGCGCCATAGAGGTTTTCCGTATCAAACCATCCTCCCACCACCAATACTGCCGGTTTGATGCCCTTGAGGCGGGGGAGAATGTTGCGCTCCTCCCAGAAGGCGTCCCAGGTGCCGTGCTGCATAAGCTCGTTCCAGAAAGGGACGCCGTTCTTCATGTGCCGGGCATTGGCATTCGGCAGCGGTCCCATGTCCAGGAAAAATCTGTATCCGTCCGGCGTCTTGTGGTCGAAGCGCGGGTGGGCTTCGGTGGTGGGTTCCGGACGCGGCCAGCCGAATCCCATGTAGAAATCGAAGGCGTGGGAAAGGAGGAAGGCGCCGTTGTGAAAAAAATCATCCCCGCCCATCCACTTGGAAACGGGGGCTTGCGGGGAGGCGGCTTTTACGGCAGGGTGGGCGTCGATGATGCCCATGGAGGCATAAAATCCCGGATAGGAGATCCCGCTGATGCCGACACGCCCGTTGTTCATAGGCACATTTTTTACCAGCCAGTCCACGGTATCATACGTGTCCGTGGTTTCGTCGATGTCCCGGGAGCTCTTCTTGAAGGGGATGTAGGGACGGACATTGACATAGTCCCCTTCCGACATATAGCGGCCGCGGACGTCCTGGCAGGCCACGATATACCTTTCCTGAAAATACCGCGTTCTCTGTTTGCCCGGTTCATCAATGTAATCGTCAAGCCCATAGGGTGCGACACTGTAGGGCGTGCGCATCAGGATGATGGGGTACTTCGCTCCCTTGTCTTTCGGCACGTAGACTGCGGTGAAGAGCTTCACGCCGTCGCGCATGGCAATCCGGTGCTCGTATTTTGTGTAGTGTTCACGGATGTATTGCGATTCTCCGGACTTGACCTGAACGGCGGCGGTAAGAGCTGCCGCGACCATCCAGAAGATCAACGGCATCGCTTTCGCGGATCGAAATGGCCTGAACATGGTGCCTCTCCCTGTGTCAAGCATGAGCTTAGCTCGCAACGCTCGCCAACTCCAGCGGCAAGATGATTCGAAATTGAATCTCGAATCTTCTCAGCTAGTTTCTGTCGCGAAACTCGGTTGCAGCGTGTGCCGGCCTAGCCCCGGAGGGGCGC
>CAYGWQ010000459.1:0-3094 GCA_964353465.1 uncultured Acidobacteriota bacterium
GATGCCCCGACCAATCACCTCTCCGTGATCCAGATGCTCTCGAAAATGTGCCGAGAATGAAAACATCCCGCTCAAGGTCTACGTCCGGATTTACGACTCGGTCGAATCCACCGTGACATCGAATCGCAGTTGTGAACGCATCCGAGAGCGGAATGCCTCCGGGAGCACTCTGCCAAACCGCGGCACAGGCCGACTAGGCAGTTCGCTTCTTGATGATCCGGTAGACAAACAGAATGATGATCGCGCCCACCACAGCAGCAATGAAGCCGCCTGTCTCCCCTTCCTTGTACCAGCCGATAAGCCGCCCCAGAAATGTTGCAAGCAGCGCTCCGACCACACCCAATGCAGTGGTGATGATAAATCCTCCGGGATCCTTCCCCGGCATAATGAATTTCGCAACAACTCCGGCAAGAAAGCCGATGATGATGATATAGAGTATATTCAGCATTTTGCCTCCACAAGTGATCAAAACTAGTCAGGAATCTTCAAGACCTGTCCGATCTTGATCACGTTCGGATCTTTCAGCTGATCCTTGTTGGCATCGAAGATCTTCATGTACTTGTTGCCGTCACCATAGAACTGCTTCGCGAGCTTCGAGAGGGTGTCCCCGGACGCCACGGTGTGCGTTTTCGGCGCCGGCGGCGGCGCAATACCTGGATCGATGCTTATATCGCAGGTGAGATCGGCATAGGCACGATCGACTTTTTTGATCTCTCCCCATACCAGGTTCTTGAGATCCTGCGTCCCGGCCGACGCCTTGACGAAAAGCTTATTGTCCTGCACGTGCAGGTTGTGCATCCGGAATCCTTTGCCTTCGAGCACCTTGAGTGCAGTGCTGTACTTTCCCTTCAGTTCTTCAAAGCGATCCATAATGCCTCCTTCGAGTTGTGGTGTTGTGCAAACCAGGCCCGTTCCGGCCTCGCAAGGCCGAAATGGCGTGACTATTTCTTAAAGAATCTGGATGCCATCCCTAATAGGTTGTCAAGCACCGATCCGTCGCGGTCGCTGTCTAGAAACTGGCTCAGCAGGTCCGTGAGACCGCCCCCGGCCGAACCGGCAGGCACGGCTCCCCTGGCACCGGTCGCCTGGCGGCTGAGAGTCCCCATGGTTATGGCTGCGATCACCGGCAACATTTTTTTCAGCACGTCGACGCCAACTCCGGTTTTTTCAGCAGCCTGCTGTGCAACGCTGCGGCTGACTTCCTTGCTGCCGAGAATATGGCCCAGGATGCCGTTCCCGTCCCGGACGGTCTCTTCCTGGCCCAGAGTAGATGGGTCTTCCAGGTAGCGCTGATGCCCTCCGTCTTTGGGCGCCTCGTGATCAGGCACAACCATCGTGTGGGGCCTTGGGGCTAAGACGGCGAGCTACTTGTCTGCGTGGACTGCGCTCCAAGCCGCTTTGCTGCCGCCGGTTTGGGCGGTTCCCGCCATGGCACCGGCTTTCAAGCGTCCCGTATAGACCGTGCTGCCGGCAGTAAAGGTAATCTGATCGCCACGCATCCTGGCATCCGAGATCGGCATGCTATTGCCATTCGATGTCAGTGTGCCGTGCAGCATCTGGAACTCCTGGGCGAGCGTGAGTTCCCCGCTCCCGAGCCGCCACTTGCCTTCCGCTTTGGCGGGCACGATCCAGAAGAGAGCCGTGCACCAGCTCGTGCATCCTTCTTCCACTGTGGCGCTTTCGTCGGCTTCCCACTCTCCCATGGTAAAACTGTTGGACACAATCCGGGTCCCGGGCTTCATTTCGAGAATTTTCGGCCGCAGTTTCAGGTTGATGTCGGGGAGGAGAAACATGGTGACCACGGTCGCCTGGGAAAAGTCGGTTTCAAACAGGTCCGCCTTCATGAATTTCGCCTTATCGCTGATCCCCTCCTTGGCGGCATTGGCTATCGACAGTTCCACCATGTCGGGATTGTATTCGATGCCGAGGGCGCGAGCGCCGCGCTTGGCCGCGGTGATCACGGTCCGGCCGTCGCCCGATCCGAGGTCGACCACATAGTCCAGCGGCGTGACTTTCGCCATGTCCAGCATCTTGTCGACCAACACCTGCGGTGTCGGCACCCAAACCACGTCCTTGCCGGCCTGGCCCACCTCCGGCTGAAATGTTTTCACCTGCTGGGCCTGCTGCGCCTGCAGACAAACACCGCCGGCTGCCACCAACACGACGATTGCTATCAATCCCTTGCTGACTGCACGTAAAGCCCTCATCTTCGACCTCCTCACAATCCTTCTAATAAGTGACTCGGGGCGTATTGTACTCGCATGCCGGCCCGCAGGCCACCACTGTATTTGTGAACTTGGCTGCGCAGGACTGTCGGATTGACCGGCATTCATATTATGATGTGGCAGCATTAGGACATTCACCTTTTTCGCGGGGAAGATGCAATGAAGCTTATGGCAAAGAAAATCCCAGATGAGTTCATCCGGGCTATTCCTAGAGGCTTCCGGCTGATTCAAAAGCAGGAGCGCGATTTTCTTCTGGTTGAGTCCCTGTTCTGTCCCAAGGGCCATAACCTGATCGTCGATAGTGTCCGCATTCACGATGAAGCGTCGATCAAACTGAAGGTCGTCATCAACCAGGAATCAGGATTTCTTTTCGTCGATGCGTTCTGGGGCAGTCACACGAAGCTCTTCAGCTTTGTTCCAAAGCACACCGGTCATGAGCCGGTATTTGCTGAAGCCTATTGTCCCTACTGCGATGCGGCGATGATCGAGCGCCATGCGTGCGAGCAGAAAGGGTGTGATTCAGAGAAATGCGTCCTGCTCATGCTGCCGGGCGGTAAGAACAAGATCCATGTGTGCGCCAAACTGGGATGTCCCGGCCACGCGCTGGAGATCGTTGACTTGCCCCAAAAACTGGTCCGCTCGGTCAGCGTCATCAACTACTTCGGCGCCGGCTCCGAGGATCTGTTCGGACGCATGTAGCAAGCCGGGTGAAAAAGGAAACGGGAGGGGCTGCCGCGATCGTCGCCGGATCGCGCCGCTGCCGTGCGCGCGCCAGTACCGGTTCCGCACGAGGGTCATGGATCTAGCCCGCATCTCTCACCAGCTTTCTACTGCGGCGGCGGATCCGGGCATGTCTACTGCGTTGCGCT
>CAYGWQ010000460.1:0-3080 GCA_964353465.1 uncultured Acidobacteriota bacterium
TGGGAATCTCTGCTTCCCTCAACCGCGCCCCCGCTATCAAATTCAAGGATCTTGAAGCCGCCGTCACCACGCGCATCTACTATACGGGATTGCCTTTTGAGATCCGCCAGGACTTCGTTCGCCTCACAGACCAGGAAGTGCTGGTCCCGGTGACGGTCCTGGTGTCGAACGAGCAGATGAGCTTCACTCGCACCCTGGGCATCTATCACGGCGGGGTGCAGATTTACGGACGCGTCGTCGGTCTGAGAAACCAGATTGAAGCGATGTTCGAAGAGGAGGTCGTGCGGGATTTTTCTCCGGACGATTACGAAAAAGCCAAATCGAGATCCTCGATCTATCAGAAGCACCTGATTCTCAAACCGGGCATCTACAAGATCGACATCGCCGTCAAGGACCTCCAGAGCAATCGCATCGGCACGCTGGAGCGCAGGCTCGAAGTCCCGCAGTTTGGAGAGCCGAAGCTGCAGACAAGCTCGATTCTGATCGCCTCCAGGATCGAATCGGGGATTCTCGATCGAACGACCGCGAATTTCATCCTGGGAGACTTGAAAATCATTCCGAAGACGGACGACTCCTTCAGGAGTTCGGAGGAGCTGGGCCTCTACCTGCAGATCTACAACTTTGCTTTGGACGCTGCCAGTTCGCGGCCTACGCTCAAGGTGGAATATTCTGTGGCTCGAAAAGGCCAGGAACCGGAGGCATGGCGGGATTCCACATCGATGGTGCGCTTCGCCGGTTCTTACTGCCGCGTGGCCCGGATGATCAACCTGAGCCGTCTCCAGCCGGGCTCCTATCAGCTGCGCGTGCGCATCCATGACGCCATTTCCGGACAGGTTGCAGAGACCGCCGCGGAGTTTACCGTGCGTTTCTAGCATGACTCGTGGGGAGGGATCGATGAGATATCGCTTCTTGTATCCGGCTCTGGCGTTTCTCGCGTGCGGTTCGTTTTTTCTTTTCGCCGGCCAGAAAAATTATTGGGAGAGCAAGCCCTACACCGAATGGAGCGAAAAAGAATTAGACAAACTTCTGAAGGATTCCCCTTGGACCAAGAGTGTTTTGCTGAACACCGGGCCCGAGGGATCATCGGCCTCCGGCGGGGGGAGACGGAGCTCGGGAGCCGGTGGAGATGAGATCGGTACCGGCAGCGGCTCGCTGCCAAAGCCCACGTCCAGGCTCGTGATCACCTGGGTCGCGCGGCCCATTCGTGAAGCCATGGCGCACCGGTTGATGCTGACGGACCCCGGGGTCTCGAAAGAACGGATCGAAAAGCTGCTTACTCCTAACGCCCAGTTTCTGGCCCTGCTGGTCAACGGTTGGACGCTCGGCAGACAAGCCGATCGCGACGCAGCCATCGCAAGCTTCAAGAAAGAGACCGTGCTCTTGAAGAAAAACAAGGAGAAGATTCTCCTCGCAGACACGGTCTTCCCGCAAAAGAGGGATGATCCTCTCTATTTGCGCTTCGCGCGGGAAGCCGACGGCAAGCCGGTTTTGACGCTGGCAGACCAGGAGGTCACACTGGTCATTCGGGTCGGCGAGGACACCTACAGGATCAAATTCAAGCTGGCCGACATGCTGATCCATGACAAACTGGAACTGTGAAGCCGACGACGCTCACCAGGAATGCGGGATACATATCGAATGCGAGCGCGTCGTTCCGCTGTGGATCATATTGCTGGACAACGTCCCGACCGCGGCCATGTTCTTGCTCGGCACGATCCTGATGTGGCGTCTCGGATGGCTGTTCGGCGCAGCCTATCTTGCGTACTGCGTCCTGGCGATCGTGGCGTTCTGGGGGCGTATCTGCCCCTGGTGCCACCATTTCGATACCCACGCCTGTCCGTGCGGTTACGGCGTCGTGGCACCCCTGTTGTTCCATGCCAGGCAGGGCCGCGAGTTCAGATCGGTCTTCCGCGCCAACATCGGCGTCATGTTCCCCTGCTTCTTCGTCCCGCCCATCGCCGGCGCCGTGCTCGTGTGGAACGGCGCCGCGAGGTCGACCGCAGTCATTCTGGTGGCATTCTGCATCATCGCGTTCGCCGCGATCCCGCTGATATCCCGGTTGGTCGGGTGCAAGGGCTGCGACATCAAGGACGAATGTCCCTGGATGACGTAGCACGCTCCCGAAATGGAACCACGAAGACCTCGAAGACCTCAGAGAATCCGGAACTGCTTTCGGACTCATCGGAAGTGTGGAGCTTTGGAAAAGGAATGTTGTACACTGCCCCTTGCCCCGGTCTGGACATATAAAATGCCGGGTCGCCACGATGCGGCAGGAAACGATGACCGACCAGCCTTCCCACACATGGCGCTACTTCAGAGCAACGAATATTGCGTTGCGCACTGCACATATCTGCACGGCCGGCATTGTCGCTGGAGGGCATGTCTTCGATATCGGACCGGAACGCATCCTGTCGTGGACCTGGACGGCCATCATCACGGGCGCGGCGTTGATGATCCTTGAAGCCTTTCCCGGCTGGCGTTACGTTTGCGAGGGGCGTGGCGCAATGGTCATTGGGAAGCTGCTGCTCCTGTGTCTGATCCCCTGGTGGTGGGATGCCCGTGTGCCCATCCTGATCGCGGTGGTAGTCATAGGCTCAGTGGGATCTCATATGCCGCGGAAGTACCGGCACTTTTCGCTCTTGCCACGACGTGGAATCAGTTGACAGGCGCGAGTGGCGCCTAGATAGTTTCTGTCGCGAAACTCGTTCGGCCAGCAGGCAAGCCCCAGAGGGGCGGCAAGATAATAGCCCCGGGCGCAAGCCCGGGGTCAGGCCAGAAATCGACGCGGAGCCCCGGAGGGGCGACAGAAAATAGTTGCGGATAAAGATCTTTCGCCCCTGCCAGGGCTCATTTGATGCAATGTCCTATCCGGGGGCTTACGCCCCCGGCTATTATCTTTCCGCCCCTCCGGGGCCAGACCGGCACACGCTGCAACCGAGTTTTGCGACTGAAACTAGATAGGGATTTCACCTAGACCCTGAAAGGAGCCCGCAGCAAAGCCCAGGGCGCAGGCCCTGGGAACTGACGGAGAGTAAGGAAGCAGCCCTGCAAGGGCGGAGCAGGCTGTGTTGCCTGCTGCC
>CAYGWQ010000461.1:0-3035 GCA_964353465.1 uncultured Acidobacteriota bacterium
CCCAAGTCCCAGTAAAAATGCCGTTTTTGAGGCGTTTCGCGACAGAAACTAGCTAAGGAGAGATTCCCATGAGAAGTCTGCTGATTCTCTTCATGGCATCCTGCGCCCTGTCTACTGCGCAGGTGCCCGAGGATTCACGACCCGCAACCTCTAATATTATGGGCGCGGAATATCCGCGCATTCACCCGGACCTGAGGGTCACTTTTCGCGCTAACGCACCCGGCGCGCAGAAGGTGCAATTGATGCCCGGCGGCGCCGACAACGGACTCGGCAAAGGTCCCATCGACATGGTCAAAGATGACAAGGGCATCTGGACCGTGACGACACCGCCGGCCGTTCCCGGCTTTCATTATTACTGGTTCATCGTGGACGGCTTCGCGGCCAACGACCCGGGCAGCGAAACCTATTACGGGTGGGGCAAGCAGTGCAGCGGCGTGGAGGTGCCCGAAAAGGGCGTGGATTTCTACGATGCCAAGGATGTGCCCCACGGCGAAGTTCGCGTCCGCTGGTACCTCTCCAAAACGACGAGCCAATGGCGGCACGCCTACGTGTACACGCCGCCGGCCTACGACAGCAGCCGGACGCGATACCCTGTTCTCTACCTGCAGCATGGCGCCGGTGAGAACGAAACAACGTGGAGCAAACAGGGGCGGGCCAACCTGATTCTGGATAACCTGATCGCGGCACGCAGAGCTGAGCCGATGATTGTCGTCATGGAGACCGGTTATGCCACGAAACCCGGCGCCGTGCCGGTCGCGTCCGCCAGCGGTCCGCCCCGCACGCCCAACGCCTTTGAGGAAGTCATGATCGCCGACCTGATCCCGATGATCGATGCCACGTACCGCACGATCGCGGATCGAGAACAGCGGGCCATGGCGGGGCTGTCGATGGGCGGCAGTCAGACTCTTCAGATTACACTGAGCCATCTCGGCACGTTCGCCTGGATTGGCTCCTTCAGCGCGCCGCTGCGCAGTTTCGATGCGAAAGCTGCATACAACGGGATTTTCAACGATCCCGTGGCATTCAACAATAAAGTGCGCCTGTTATGGATCGGCGCCGGCACGATGGAAGAATCGATGCACAAGGGGGCACTGGCTATGCACCAAGCCTTGGACCAGGCAGGCATTAAGAACGTATTTGTCGAGTCCCAAGGCACTTCTCACGAATTTCAAACGTGGCGCAGGGCCTTGTACGATTTTGTGGCCAGACTTTTCCATAAGAAGTAATCGGGGGTGGGGAGGGGAACGGAGGAATATGACGATGAGCTCGCGTGAGGATCTCGAGGCAATGTTCAAAAAACACGGGTACACCGACTTCAAATGGATGTGCCCCGCGGACATCGTGGTCGGCCAATGGGTCCGCATGAAATGCATGTTCGGCTGCGACGAATACGGCAGGACCGCTACCTGTCCGCCCAACGTGCCTTCCGTCCGGGAGTGCCGGCAATTTTTTGATGAGTACCGCACCGGCGTGATTTTCCACGTTGAAAAGAAGGTGGACAAGCCCGGCGACCGTCACGCCTGGTCCAGAAAGGTAAACCGGAAGCTGCTCGAAGTCGAAAGGGCGGTTTTCCTCTCCGGCTATGTGAAGACCTTTCTCCTCTTCATGGACTCCTGCGGCATCTGTGCCGAATGCCCGGGAGAACGGGTGGCATGCAAACACGCACGTGCAGCGCGGCCTTCCGCTGAAGCCATGGCCGTCGATGTCTTCTCGACCGTCTGGAAATACGATTATCCGATTGAGGTGCTCGCCGATTACTCTCAGTCGATGCATCGTTATTCATTTTTGCTGATTGAATGAATTACGGTGACAGGCTACTCAACCTCGAAATTATCCCCGAGTTTCGAGGTTGAGTAGCCTGTCACCGTAATTGTCACCGTAATCATGGAGTATTTGATGAAAAGCTTACGCAAGCATGTCGCACTGATCCTGACGATCGTTGCCTTGTCCGCGATTTTCGCGGCGGGCAGGCAGGCTCCGGTTCCGCCCGTCGCCCAGCGCATCGAGCACACAGAAGTGCGCTACAGCGAGACCATAGCGGATCCCTACTTCTGGCTCCGGGAGAAAACCAATCCGGAAGTGGCAAAATATCTGGAGGCCGAGAATGCATACACGGAAGCCATGACGAAAGACCTCAAGCCCTTCCAGGATGCTCTCTACAAGGAGATGCTTGGCCGCATCAAGCAGACGGATCTGAGTGTGCCGGTGCGGCAGGGTAAGTTCTATTACTATTCGCGGACTGAAGAGGGGAAGCAATACCCGATCTATTGTCGGAAGGCCGCGTCCCCGGATGGCTCCTTCGAAAAGAGGGCGCGCGAGGCTGTCATCCTGGATCAAAACGAGATGGCCAAGCGCCTCCCATTCCTGAGCATCGGGCAATCATCCGTTAGCGACGACGATAACCTGCTCCTGTACACCACCGACACCACGGGATTCCGCCAATACGTGCTTCACGTAAAGGACCTCCGCACCGGCCAGCCTTTGGCGGGCACGGCAGAGCGCGTAACCTCGGCGGAGTGGGCGGCAGACAACCGGACTTTGTTCCTTACCACCGAGGACGCTGTCACCAAGCGGCCCAATCAGCTCTGGCGCCTGCCGCTGGGCGGCAAGCCCGAATTAATCTACGAGGAAAAAGATGAGCTCTTCGACATTGGTGTGGGTCGCACCAAGGACAAGAAGTACTTGATCCTGGGAATCCAGAGTACGGACACATGGGAGATGGGGTACCTGGACTCTGCTGTTCCTTCCGGAGCGTTCAAGGTCGTGCTGGCTCGGGAGAAAGGCCACAAGTACGACCTGGAGCACCGGGACGGACTTTTCTACATTCGCACTAACAAAGGAGCCAAGAATTTCCGCGTCGTCACTGCGCCCGTGTCGGACCCAGACCAGGCGAACTGGAAGGAATTCATTCCCCATAAGCCGGATGCATTGCTGGAAAATCTTGAGGTCTTCAAAAACTATGCCGTGGCCTACGAGCAGTTTCAGGCACTCAACCGCTTCCGGGTGCTCAATTTCAGCACCGGTGCCTGGCATGA
>CAYGWQ010000462.1:0-2980 GCA_964353465.1 uncultured Acidobacteriota bacterium
TCAGCAATGAACCCTTGCGGTGGAGCTGCCGCGAGGGAGTTCTGAGACAGTCTCGTCGACTCGGGCTATCCTGGCCGACAAAAACTTGGGGAGGCTTGCCGCTTGCAACTGCCGTTGCCTTTACTGCCGTGCTACGCGGTTTTGACCACGCACGCCGCCATGCAGCTCTTTCCAATAGGGTGCTCTCGAAAATGTGTCGAGCACAGGAACGTCCAGGTCCAAGTCGAAGTCCAGGTCCAAGTCCACGTGGTAGTAGTGGCTTAAGTAAACGCCTGAGGGGCGTGAGCACTGGGATCAACCGTGCCGCACGATTTTCCCTGCACAAAGAGATTGCCAATGAAGGAACCCGCGGCGAGATGACTTCGTAAAAGCAGATGATAGCATTTCAACAGGACCGGTCTCAGGAGGCTTTGATGGTCACAATCTGGCAGGACATCCGGTATGGATTCCGCATGCTGGCGCGCAAGCCGGTGTTTACCGCACTCGCAATCATGACTCTGGCGTTGGGTATCGGTGCGAATACCGCCATTTTCAGCGTCGTGGACGCGGTGCTCCTGCGCCAACTGCCGTACCGAAATCCGGGCCAGCTT
Source organism: uncultured Acidobacteriota bacterium (assembly GCA_964353465.1). Taxonomy (GTDB): domain Bacteria; phylum Acidobacteriota; class UBA6911; order UBA6911; family UBA6911; genus JAFNAG01. The sequence continues at coordinate 591 of CAYGWQ010000462.1, forward strand.
GTGCAGCTCTGGCAAACGGAAGGTGCGGCGGGGAGTTTTCCTCTGACGGGCCAGGATTTTCTCGACTGGCGCGCGCAAAACCGCACCTTCGACGATATGGCGGTGTACAGCTTTCAGGAGAGCTTCAACCTGAGCGGTTCCGGAGGGCCGGAGCGCGTAACGGGCGTTCGAATCCAAACAAACTTTTTCTCGATCCTCGGCATTCAGCCGGTGCTGGGCCGTCCGTTTCTTCAAGGCGATACCCAGGCCCGGCAGAATCTCGAAGTGCTACTGAGTTACGGCTTCTGGAAGCGGCATTTTGGCGGCCAGGCGAGCGCAGTGGGGAGCTCCATTGAGCTCAACAGCGAGCCCTGCCTGATTGTGGGCGTGATGCCGCCCTGGTACCGGATCCCGGCCGGGGGCGACCTGTGGATCCCGATTGACATGACGCCGACGGCTTTGGGCGGCAGGGGTTCGCACTATCTGCGGGCGCTCGGGCGGATCAAGGATGGCGTAACCATCGAACAGGCGCGAGCGGACCTGCTTGCCATCAGCACAAACATCGAAAAGCAGTTCCCGGATACGAATGACAAGGTGCATTCCATCATTGTCCCGCTCGCCGAGCAGTTGATCGGCGACTCCCGATCGCAGCTATGGGTATTGTATGGCGCCGTAACCCTGGTGCTGCTGATCGCATGTGCCAATGTGGCGAACCTGCTGCTCGCGCGGGCAACCGACCGGCAGCGCGAAATCGCGCTGCGCGCGGCTCTGGGCGCAAAGCGCCGCCGGCTGGAGCGTCAGCTGCTGACCGAAAGCATGCTGCTTGCCGTGCTGGGGGCCGTGCCTGGAATTGCGTTGGCTTACCCGTGCGTTTCGCTGCTCGCCAATGCGCGGCAATTGCCGTTTCCGCAAGCGAATCCGATCCACGTGAGCCCGATGGTGCTGGCGTTCACCTTGGCGGTGAGCATTGCCGTCGGCGTTCTGTCCGGGCTCGCGCCGGCGCTTCAAATATCCGGCATCAACCTGATGGATGAATTGAAAGCAGGCGGCAAGATGGCGCGCACGGCTTCGAACCGCGGCCGCCTGGTGCGCAACTCGCTGGTGGCCGCTGAAATTGCGCTCTCGCTGGCGCTGCTGGCGGGCGCGGCGCTATTGCTGCGGACGTTCGCGAACCTGCGCGCAGTTGATGTCGGCGCGAATGTCGAAAAAGTTCTTACGGCATCGGTGCAACTGCCGGCAAAGAAATACAAGACACCCGAGCAGATCCTGGCATTCTGTTCCCCGCTCGTGGAATCACTTGCGGCAGCGCCGGGCATTCACGCTGCGGCGCTGACCACGGACCTGCCCGTCGAGGGAGGCTCGAACGGATACGTAACCGTTGACGGTCTGGACGACCAGACAACCAAAGGTCAGCTGGTAGAACAGACCTGCGTGACACCAGAGTATTTCCGCGCGTTGGGCATTCCGCTGATTCGAGGCCGCGGGCTGAACGGCGCTGACATGGACAATGCGACGGCTGGTGTTCGCCAACTGCTCGCGATTCAGTCGGACGCACAGGGCCGGGCACCACTCCCAAGACTCCAGCTGGTCGCGCTGATCAACCAGACGATGGCGCGGAGATTCTGGCCGGATCAGGATCCCGCGGGTAAGATCTTCCACATCGATAACCTGGCGATCCAGGTAATCGGCGTCGTAGGAGACACCTTAAGGTACGGACTGAGGCAGGCGCCCGTCCCGCAGGCGTATTTGGCGTTTCCTCTTGCCATTGGCACTCGCGGGACAAACTTTAAGATCGTCGTGCAAACCGCCGGTCCTCCACACACTGCGGCGGGAGCGATCCGCAGCGCCGTGCAGTCGCTCGATGGCAGGCTTGCCGTTTATCGTATGCAGACGATGGCGGAATTCATCGCGGACTCAATGGCCGATGACAGCCAACAGACGTTCTTACTGTCGACCTTCGCAGGGCTGGCATTATTCCTGGCTGCCGTCGGGACCTATGGCGTAATGTCTTATCTCGTGACGCAGCGGACCGGCGAGATTGGCATCCGGATGGCGCTGGGCGCGGGACGAGGCGATGTGCTCTGGATGGTTCTGCGGGAAGGGCTTGCGCCGGCGATCGCAGGCATCGGCATCGGCCTGGCGGCAACGTTCGCCACGTCGCGATTGCTCGAAAGCCTGCTGTTCGGAATCAAGCCGAACGATCCGCTGACGATCGCCGGGGCGAGCATTGCAATGGCAGCGGTCGCCATGATGGCATGCGTTATCCCCGCGATGGGAGCAATGCGAGTTGAGCCGGTGGTCGCACTGCGCCAGGAATAAACTCTCCGGGCAGAACGTTCATGAGCTGTTTGCGCATCACATGCTTCTTCGAGGGCCGCTCATTCGAGTTGAAGAACTCGACGCTGACCTAT
>CAYGWQ010000463.1:0-2947 GCA_964353465.1 uncultured Acidobacteriota bacterium
CAGCTTGGAAAGCATCCGGACCAGAACCATGGTGGTAGCCATCTCCCGTTCCCCGGTTCCTTCGTAAAACTCCTTGAAAAGATCTTCCCCGGGAGTCTGCAGCGGCCGGCATTTCACGAGACGGCTGGGAATGGCGCCGCCCAGTTCTTGCCGGCGCTGCATGAGATACTGCATTTCCGGACTCTGCTCCGGAAGCTTATGGAAGGGGGTTTCGGCAATTTCATCGTCGGAGATGGGAATGCCGAAACGGGAGCGGAATTCCCTCAGTTCTTCCTCATTCATTTTCTTTTGCTGGTGGGTAATGTTTCTGCCTTCGCCAGCCTCACCGAGCCCGTAACCTTTGATGGTTCGGGCCAGGATGACGCTCGGGGCTCCTTCGTGCTCCACGGCGGCCTTGTAAGCCGCATAGACCTTGCTGGGATCGTGCCCTCCCACCCGCAGTTTCCGTATCTGCTCGTCGGAAAGGTGGCTTACCATCTCAAGCAGGCGCGGGTCCTTGCCGAAAAAACGGCTGCGATTATAAGCTCCCGACTCCGCGCTGTATTTCTGCCATTCTCCATCCACGGTTTCTTCCATCCGCCGGATGAGAACGCCGTCGCGATCCTTGGCAAGAAGCGGGTCCCAGTCGCTTCCCCAGATCACCTTGATAACGTTCCAGCCCGCGCCGCGAAAGATCGCTTCGAGTTCCTGTATGATGCTGCCGTTGCCGCGGACTGGACCATCAAGGCGCTGCAGGTTGCAGTTGATCACAAAGATGAGATTATCCAGTCTCTCGCGCGATGCCAGCGTGATGGCACCCAGGCTTTCCGGCTCGTCCGTCTCTCCGTCGCCCAGGAAAGCCCAGACTTTGGAGTTGGATGGCTTCCTAAGGCCCCGATCCTCCAGATATCGGTTGAGGCGCGCGCGGTAAATGGCCATGATCGGCCCGAGACCCATCGAAACGGTGGGAAACTCCCAGAAGTCCGGCATCAGCCAGGGATGCGGATACGAGGACAAACCGCCTCCCTCGCTCAGCTCTCTGCGGAAATTTTCCAACTGTGAAACCGACAGGCGCCCCTCCAGAAAGGCCCGCGCATAGATCCCGGGCGCAGCGTGGCCTTGAAAGTAAATGAAATCGCCATCGGGATGATCTTTGCCGCGGAAAAAGTGGTTGAAGCCGACCTCATACAAAGTTGCGCTGGAAGCGAAGGTGGAGATGTGGCCGCCGATGCCGGGCGACAGGCGATTGGCACGCACCACCATGGCCAGAGCATTCCAGCGCACCAGGCTCTTGATACGTCGCTCGATTTCCCGGTTGCCGGGATACGGGGGTTCCCGGTCGGCAGAGATGGTGTTGATGTAGGGGGTCGTGGCGGCATAGGGGAGCTTGATCCCGGTTTCGCCCGCGTGAATAAGCAATCTCTGCAGCAGCCTCCTGGCTCGATCGGATCCGCCCGACTCCACAACATAATCCCAGGAATCAAGCCATTCACGGGTTTCGACACGTTCCAATTCCGCACGATCCATGCCATCGGGATCCTTCATCTCAGGCCTCCAAGGGAAATGCTGCTATGCATACAGCATATCTTAACCCGCATTATTCATGAAGAAAGGATCGAAAAACATCTCGGGACATGGAAGAACACGGACAAACACGGACCGGCTCCGTGTGCAGGGCTTTTGCTGGCCCGAAGGGCCCAGCGCTGCGCGCTGGCTGTCTTTTTCAGGTGCAGACTGTCGAGCGCTTCTACGGAGTATCGGTGGAAGATTCCCGCTTGCGTGAGCGTTCGACAGTCTGCACCTGAAAAAGACGGCGCAAAAGCCCTGCCCGTGTTCTTCCGTGTCCTAATAGCCTTCGGTCATGAGCGGATGCCGCAATCGTGCGTGCTGGAGGTATCCGTGGACGTGGGTTAGAATATTAGCCATGGATGAAACCGAGGGATTTTGCATTCTCAATGCAGGATATGTCGCAGAACTCTACGAGCGCTATCGGCAGGATCCGGCCGCCGTCGATCCGGCCAGCAGGATGATCTTTGATCGCATGACACGGCCGGAGCCGAAGAGTGCCGGCTTCCCCGCTCCCCGCGTGGCCGGAAGCTCCTGCAACAGGATTGTCCGGGCGGTCAATTATATCGAGTCGATCCGCAAGTTCGGGTACATGGATGCCCGCATCGATCCGCTTGGGGCCCCGCCGCCCGGCGATCCTTCCCTGGCGCTGGCAACCCATGACGTCACGGAAGAAGACCTGTCCAATCTGCCGGCTGACATCATCGTAGGATCGATTTCCGAGGGAAAGGCAAACGCGCTTGAAGTCGTCCGCGCCCTGCGCGCGGTGTACTGTGCCACCGTCGGCTACGATTATGCCCACCTTCGCGGCCCCGAGGAGCGCGAATGGCTCCGCCAGGCCGCAGAATCCGGCTGGTTCCGCCCTCCCGCCGATCCCATTGATCCTCGGGCTCTGCTCGAACGTTTGTCGGAAGTGGAGGCGTTTTCCCGCTTCCTATTGCGCACCTTCCCGGGCAAAACCCTGTTTTCCGGCGAAGGACTCGATATGCTGATTCCTATCCTGGATGAGATCATTGGGGCGGCGGCTGAAGGAGGAGTGCGCAACATTCTGATCGGCATGGCACATCGAGCCAGGGTCAGCGTCCTTGCTCACGTGCTTCACAAGCCCTGCGCGCAGATTCTTGCCGAGTTCAAGGACCCGATGCGGGGGCACGACTTTCACGAGGATTTGGGTTGGACCGGAGATGTGAAATATCACGCTGGGGCCAGACGGGCGTTGGCGGGCGGCAAGCAGATCGACCTGGTGGTCTCGATTCCACCCAATCCGAGTCACCTTGAAGCGATCGATCCGGTGGTGGAAGGCATGGCCAGAGCGGCCGGCACGGGTGTGGGACGCGCCGGGCCGCCAAGCTTCGATCCCAGGCTGACCCTCACTGTCTTTATCCATGGCGGCTCTAGGTTT
>CAYGWQ010000464.1:0-2920 GCA_964353465.1 uncultured Acidobacteriota bacterium
GGTGGAGCAGAGGCCGGCGCCCCGGCAGCCGCACGACCGACGCGCCGCTTCGAACTGCTCGAACTCGCGACCGGCGAGCGCTACTCGCTGCCGAATCCGACAAGTTTCAGGTTTTCCAAAGGCTCCCGGTGGCTGGCAGTGCGGCTCAACCGCGCTTCCGGGACCGACACGTCGGCTTCGGGCGCCGACCTCATTCTGCGGGATCTCACATCAGGCACCACCCGCAACATCGGCAATGTGAACCTGTACGATTTTGACGCTGCCGGCACCCAGCTGGCCTGCATCGTAGATGCGCAGGAAAAGATCGGTAACGGGATTTACCTCCTCAAGCCGGCCACCGGCGAAATACAAGTCCTCGCTGCCGCCGGCGGCGACTTCGATGCTCTTAGCTGGAGCGCGGAAGGCGCGAACCTCGCCGTTTTGCGAGGCGAAAAGAAGAAGGAAACCAAACAAAAGGAAAACGTACTTCTTGCATGGATCAATGCCGGGAGCAGCTCAGCGCACGCAGTGCAGTTCGATCCTGCGAAAGCCGATGGGTTTCCGAAAGGGATGGTCCTCAGTGAGTTTTTCACGCCGCAGTGGACCAAGGACGGCACCAAGCTCTTCCTTGGGATCAAGGAGCAGGAGCCCGAGCCGCCAACCAGCACCGAACCACAGGCAAACGTCGATATCTGGCACTGGAAGGACGCACAGATTCAATCCGAACAAATCACAAGGCTGCCGCAGGAAAGGCGCGCGACATTGCCGGCGGCGTTTGTCATCGCATCCGGGAAGTTCGTGCCTCTGGGCGACAATGATATGCGCGGGGTGACTCCCGTGGCTAACGGCAAATGGGGTATCGGCCGCAACGATGCGCCTTATCGCGGCCAGTTCGCCGAAGGTTCACGGGCCGACTACTATCGCGTCAACCTGGATACCGGCGAGCGCACGGTGATTGCCAAAGGGCTCACCCGCATAATGGGAAGTTCGCCCGATGGAAAGTGGTTCCTGTACCTCAAGGACAAACACGTACACGCGTTCAACCTCGATAGTGCCCGGGACGCAGTCATCGATGCCAAGGTGGGCAAGAGCTTCGTGGACGAAGAAGACGATCATCCCGCTGAAAAGCCGGCGTACGGTGTGGCCGGCTGGACCAAGGATGGAACATCCGTCCTCCTGTACCACAGGTACGACATCTGGCAGTTGCCGCTCGAAGGCGGCGCGGCGGTAAACCTGACCAGGGGAAAGGGCGACGCGGACGAGGTCAGGTTCCGGCTCGTCCGATTGGATGCAGGAGCACGCGGCGGCCGTGGCGGCCGTGGCGGTGGGGGTGGCGGGGGTGGCGATGAGGAGGGAATCGATCTTTCCAAGCCACAGCTGCTTTCCGCCTACGGCGAGTGGACGAAAACGTCCGGTTATTGGTCGCTCCTATCCGGGCAGGAGCCGAAGCCGCTCCTCTGGACCGACAAGCAGATCGGATCGGCGGACAAGGCCAAGGACGCCGACCGGGTGATCTTCACACAACAGTCTTTCGCTGAGTTCCCCGATTATTGGGTGACCAACCAGGTGTTTGAGGCACCGCGTAAGGTGACGGATGCCAATGCCTTCCTCCGCGATTACGCCTGGGGCTCGCGCGTGCTCATCGATTACAAAAACTCCAAAGGGCAGCGCCTTCAGGCGACTCTCACTCTTCCCGCCGGCTATGAGCAGGGGAAAAGCACCCCATGTTAGTCTATATCTACGAGAAAATGTCGAACACCCATCACACTTTCTCGATGCCGGTCTATGATGACCGGCCGCACATGTCCACCTATGCCAGCGACGGCTACCTCGTCCTGCAGCCCGACATCGTATACGAAACCGGGAAGCCCGGGTCATCAGCGCTCGACTGCGTGACAGCGGCCGTGAAAAAGGTGATTGAGCTGGGCTACGCCGACCCCAAGCACATCGGCCTTCAGGGCCATAGCTGGGGTGGCTATGAATCCTCGTTCATCGTCACCCAGACAGATATGTTCGCCGCCGTGGTCACCGGCGCACCGTTGACCGACCTGCCGAGCATGTACAACATACTCTACAAACAGTCCGGCTCGGTGAATCAGGGAATCCTCGAGACGGGCCAGGGACGCTGGGGATTGAATGTAAATCCGTGGACAGCGCACGACCTGATAGAAAGCCAGTCGCCTTTGCACCAGGTAACGAAAATCACAACTCCTTTCCTTATCATGCAGGGGACGATCGACGGGGCGGTGGACTGGAACCAGGGGCTCGAGTACTTCACCGCGGCACGACGAAACGGGAAAAACGTCATCTTCCTTTCGTATCCCGACGAGCCGCACCACCTGGCGAAGGAAGAAAACCACAAGGACTTCCAGGTGCGCATGAAACAGTTCTTCGATCACTACCTGAAAGGGACACCTGCACCCAAATGGATGACCGACGGCGTGCCCCAGACGCAGAAGCGGGGGCCGATAAAATAGGAATTCAGCAATTCGGCGACACGCTGCGCTTTTGCTGATTTTCGGAGTTGGTATGTGCCTCGAAGGCAGGTCTTGTATGCACATTCCCGCATAGAGAGACTACCCGCAGCGTAGTCTGTCCCTGAACTGCCAGGGCGGGCTAAGAGGCGAGGATATACCGCCCTCTCTCAGGCAGCGGATCCTGGCAACCATTCGTTCAATCACACCGCAGCGCCTGAAGGGGATCCACGAGAGCGGCTCTTCTGGAGGGGAGATAGGTGGCCAGGATCGCGACTGCGGCCCATGTAACCGAAATCACGATGTAAGTCGCCCGGTCTGTCGTGGAGACTTCAAACACCATCGACGACATGAGCTTGTTAAGCGCCAACCCGCCCGCAATCCCTGCAGCCTCTCCGATCATCAACATCCAAATACCTTGCCGCATGATGAGCCGGAGCACATCCCCTGTAAGCGCTCCAAGCGCC
>CAYGWQ010000465.1:0-2881 GCA_964353465.1 uncultured Acidobacteriota bacterium
CAGGTCGAGGTCCAAGTATTGGAACTTATCTTAGCGCTTAAGGGCTTCAGCCCGTGCCCGGCTCACATGAATGAGAGATCGATGTCTAAATGCACACATCGCCTTATAAACAAATGAATTACGCTCATGAAATCAACCGTATCGTGGTTGTTATCTTTAATGCGCGGGCTAAAGCCCGCCCCCACATGTGACATCAACCCAACGAGCGCTGCGGGTCGGACAACGAGTTTCGCGACAGAGGCTAGGCTGGGATGTGACCCCGGTCACACAATCAAGGCATACGGGGGGGTTGCCAGGCTGGACAAAAAGGATTAGGGTGTGCGAGAAAGTGAACCCTCTGTTTCCGGGGCGCGTACAGGAAGGTGCGGGCTGTGAGATTCCCGATCCCCGAGAGCAGGGAGGAGGGATGGAGACAGAGGTGGCCAGGCTGTTGGCAGTGCGCGATTTCGGCCGTTGATACGCCCGGGACAACAGCATGCCTTACGATACCCTTTCCGGGGTGGATGCATCCACCCGGCAGGCGCGAGAGTCAAACTTCATGGCCCATCCAGGGAATTCCGATGAGCCCGCCTCGTGCGCGACTGAAGACCTGATGAAGCAGGTCCAGCGAGGCGACATGTATGCATATCAGGAACTCATCCGGCGATACCAGAAAAGGGTTTTTCGGATTATCAGTACATATGTGCGCAATCCGGAAGACGCGATGGAGGTCCTGCAGGATACTTTTCTCAAGGTCTATGCCGCCCGTCATACATGGGAGAGCCGTTTTTCATTCGCCGGCTGGCTTTATCGGATTGCCATCAATGCCAGCATCGATCGCTACCGCAGGTCGGATCGAGGACGCACCTCGTCGCTGGAGGATGTAATGGAGACCCAACTGCACAAATCTGCGACTGTGGGCGCGGCGCCGGATCCGCTTGACCGGTTGTGCGACGGTGAGCGGCGGCGACTTCTGGAAGAAGCTGTACGGCACCTGCCCGAACGCCAGCGAGAGGTTGTTTCATTGAGGTACTTCGGCGAGATGACCCTGGAGGAAATCGCTACGGCCCTGGGCTGTCCGCTGGGCACGGTCAAATCCAACCTGCATAAGGCTGTGATGGGGCTCAAAGGGATGCTGCTCGAGCAGAAGGGAGTGTTGAGCTATGAGTAGCTGCGAAATGATTCGAGAGATGTTGGTTCTCCATGCCGAAGGGATTCTCGAACCCGAGGAGAGCCGTCAGGTCGACGCGCATCTGGCAGGCTGCGCGAGTTGTGCCGCGGAGGCCGTTCAGATCCGCAGGATCCGGGGGTGGCTGGCAGGCCCGGAACTGTTCGTTCCGACGCAGGATCTTACCTGGCAGCTGCTACCCGAGAAGCTTGCCGTCCGCGCGAAAGCCCGGCCCTGGAAATGGAGCTATCCCGGCCTGAGGTTCCCGAAATGGGCTTGGTGTGCGGTTGCCATGGTAGTATTCGCCGCCGGATTGACCTGGACACGGCGCGTGCAGGCGCCGGCGCCCGCTGAGCAGCCTCCCCTGGCCGCTGTTGGCAACGAAGCGTTCCTCGGAAAGGTCCGCACCGCCTATGCGCGCGAAGCCACATCACAATATCTTACCGGGTGCCAGAAACTCCTGCTCGACCTGACGGGGGCCGACAGGAAGTGCGAGGGGGACGGCTACGATGTTTCGCTCGAGGTGACGCAGGCACGGCAGCTGTTGCAGGAGAAGCGCATGCTGGACGCGGAACTGAGCGTCCCGGATGTGGCACATGCCAGGGGCCTGTGCGATGAGCTGGAAAGCTTCCTGATCAGCCTGTCCACATCGCAAAACTGTGAGACGCGCGATACGCTCCGCAGCATGGAGCGTTCGATTGAAAGGGATCAGCTCATGCTTCGTATTAACCTGGTGCAGTCCGGGATTTCCTTGGAGTAAGCCATGAAACGTGCGGGATTGCGGACTCTGATTCTGCTGTCGGCGGTTTCGCTGGGGCCACTCGCATTTTCGGGCGCCCTCCCAGCCAAAGATCAGGTGATCTTTAATCAGGCGAAAATCCTGATGCTCGAACAGAAGTTGGTAGAGGCGGGCCAGGTTTTCCAGCGTCTGATCCGCGAATTCCCCCAGAGCAGCGTGCTGCCGCAAGCCTACTTCTACACGGCCTACTGCCTGCGCCTTCAGAAGAAACCGGAAGCGGCGCTTCTTGCCTACGAGCAGTTCCTGCAAAAGTATCCCGGCGAGCCTATTCTTGCTGCCCAGGCCCGACAGGTGGTCGTGGAAGTGGCTGCATCGCTCGTCGAGCAGGGGAAACCGGCCTACCGGAACCGACTGATCACGGCACTCAACGATCCACGGAAGGAAGTGCGTTACTTCGCCGCCATTCGCTGCAGTTCCCTGAAGGATCGCCAGCTGAACTCCCTGAGCGTTCCTGTTCTCAAGGAGATTCTGGCGAAAGAGAAACAGCAGGATCTTGTGAAACCCGCCTCTTTTGCCCTGTTGAGACTCGATCCCGCAGCCCTGTCCCGGCGGGAACCGCAGAAGACCACAAAGAGCCAATCGAAGCAGGGTGACACCACGACCAAGATGTTTCACTTCCGGGTCTATGAAGGCGGAGAAAACACGGCGCCGAAAGTCGAGTTTGATATCCCTGTAAGCTTCATCCAGCTCTTCGTCAAGGCGCTCGACGAATCGACCAAGGCCGAGTTGCGCAAGAAGGGCGTCGATCTCGACAACGTCTGGGAAAGCCTGAACCAGATGGGTCCCGCCAAGATTCTGACCATCCGCGACGGCAACAGCGTCATCAAGCTCTGGATCCAATAAGATGAGTGATGAGTAATGAGTGATGAGCGGCGCCGGCTCCTGAACCTTATACGGAACCGGGTACGGATATTCGTGTGCCGCACCTTCGGCGC
>CAYGWQ010000466.1:0-2861 GCA_964353465.1 uncultured Acidobacteriota bacterium
CTGTGGCTCATGATCATAATTCCCGAATTTCCAAGCCCACCGAAGCTCAAGCACAGCAAGATCGAATATCAGGAGGATTTACCATGAAACATCGAGTTACCACCGAAATCGGTGGGTTGGAATTCAGTATTGAAATGGGCAAGGTCGCCACCCAGGCGGATGGCGCCGCTTATGTCAGCTATGGCGATACGGTTGTGCTCGCCACCGCCTGCGCCCTCAAAGAGCCGCGTGAGGGGATCGACTTCTTCCCTCTCACGGTGGATTATCGCGAGAACACTTATGCGGCCGGCAAGATCCCCGGCGGTTTCTTCAAACGCGAAGGGAGGCCCACCGAGAAGGAGATTTTAACTTCACGGCTGATTGACCGGCCTCTGCGCCCGCTGTTTCCCGAAGGGTTCAGCAACGAGGTACAGGTTATCGCTCTGGTACTGTCGGCCGACAAAGAGAATGATCCCGATGTCATGAGCATTACGGGCGCTTCGGCTGCTCTTTATTGCTCGCCGATCCCGTTCGACACTCCGATCGCCGGTGTGCGCGTTGGGCTCATGGACGGCCAATTTGTTGCCAATCCGCCCTTCACCAAGCTGAAGGACAGCAGCCTGAACCTGATTGTGGCCGGGTCGGAAGATGCGATTGTAATGGTCGAGGCGGGAGCGCATCAGATTGCAGAAGATACCATGATCGAGGCGCTTGATTTCGCCCACGAAAATATCCGCAAACTGATTGCCCTTCAGAAAGAGTTGTACGCCTTGATTCAGCCCGTGAAGCGTGAATTCGCCAAGCCGGTCGTGGATCAGGCCGAATATGCGCGCATCGAGCATGCTTACAGTCAGGCGATTTCCGAAGCGCTGCACCTCAAGGGCAAACTCAACAGTTACGGCCGGTTGGATGAGATCGAGAAGGAGATTGTCAACGCCATTCCCGAGGGCGAGGCGGAGCACCGGGCCAAGGCTGGTTCAATCTTCCAGCACATCATGGAAAAGATCTTCCGCAGGGAGATCCTCGATGACCGCGTCCGACCGGATGGACGCCGCTTCGACGAAGTCCGCCCCATCAGTGTCGAAGTCTCTCTGCTGCCCAGGACTCACGGTTCGGCCCTGTTCACCCGGGGCGAGACTCAAGCTCTGGTAACGGCCACCCTGGGGACCGCCGATGACGAGCAGCGCATGGACACGCTCGAGGGCGAATCGTTCAAACGATTCATGTTGCACTACAACTTCCCGCCCTTCAGCGTGGGCGAGGTCAAGCCTTTGCGCGGGCCGGGCCGGCGCGAGATCGGGCATGGCGCTCTCGCGGAACGGAGCATCCTGCCTGTGATGCCCAGCGAAGAGGCCTTCCCCTACACGGTGAGGGTGGTGTCGGATATTCTGGAAAGCAACGGGTCCTCTTCGATGGCGACCATCTGCGGCGGCATTCTCGCCCTCATGGATGCCGGCGTGCCTATTGCCGCTCCTGTGGCGGGCGTGGCGATGGGACTGGTGAAGGAAGGCGAGAAATACGCAATCCTGACCGATATCGCAGGAGCTGAGGATCACTACGGTGACATGGATTTCAAGGTCGCAGGCACCGCCCAGGGCATCACCGGCCTGCAGATGGACATCAAGATCGGCGGCATTACGCGCCAGATCATGGCGGAAGCACTGGCGCAGGCCAAGGAAGGGCGGCTCTTTATCCTGCAGCGAATGGTCGATTCCCTCGGCGCCCCCCGCTCCGAAATCTCTCCCTATGCGCCGCGCATCATCACGATCCAGATTCCGAAGGATAAGATCGGCGCTGTGATTGGCACCGGCGGCAAGGTCATTCGGGGCATCACGGAGCAGACGGGTGTCCGCATCGATATCGAAGATGACGGCAAGGTCAATATCGCGTCGACGGATACCGATTCAGCTCAGAAGGCAATCCGCATGATCGAAGACCTGGTTATGGAGGCAGAAGTAGGGAAGACCTATCTCGGCACAATAACCCGGCTTGTGGATTTCGGCGCCTTTGTGGAGATTTTCCCAGGGACCGAGGGGCTGCTTCACATTTCGGAAGTGGCCGACTACCGGGTGGAGGACATTAACAACGAACTCAAGCTCGGGGAACAGATCCTGGTGAAGGTCCTCAGCATCGAGCCACCCAACAAGATCCGCCTCAGCCGCAAGGCAGTCTTGCGAGAGGCCGCGGGTCTGCCGCCCGCTGAGTCCAGTCCCAGGCCGCCTCGGCGCGGGGACAGACCACATGGCGGCGGTGGGGGTCGCGATCGCGGGGGCCGGGACAGGGAACGTCGGCCGCCCAGCGGTGGAGGTAGTGGTGGCCGCCGTTTTAGTCACTGATCAGGCGCGACGGGATCGTCCCGGGCGATCAGCCCTGAAATCCGGCGATTACCAGCATTCAACATGTGTAGGGCGACCGAGACGCATGTAGGGAGATTTGCGCCATGCATAAAAATGCCATTCTCCAACTCCTGCAAGAAATCCAAAAGGGTGCATTGACACCTCAGGAAGGTGTGATGCGGCTTGAGAGCCTTCCCTTTGAAGACCTGGGTTTTGCCCGCGTCGATCATCACCGCACGCTGCGTCAGGGTTTCCCGGAAGTCATCTTCGGCCTGAAGAAAAAACCACAGCACGTGGCAGCCATTGTGCGCAGCCTGTTGCCTCAGGGAACCAACATCCTCATAACGCGCTGTACTCCAAACGTTTACACTGCGGTGCGGCGGGTGACTAAAAAGGCGCGCTACCATGACATGGCCCAGGCTGCCTGCGTGGTACAAGATGATACGATCTACGGCATGGGTGTGATCCATGTCGTGTGTGCCGGCACCTCTGATATCCCGGTGGCCGAAGAAGCGGCTTTGACGGCCCGCACTATGGGAAACGAGG
>CAYGWQ010000467.1:0-2841 GCA_964353465.1 uncultured Acidobacteriota bacterium
CATGGCCCGGGCGATCGCCACCCGCTGCTGCTGGCCGCCGGAGAGCTTGGATGGAAACCTGCGGGCAAAACCTTCCAGGCCGACATCCGTAAGGATTTCCTCGACCCTGCGACGCCGCGCCGCCGTAGGGACCTTCTGCAGCTGCATGATGTATTCAATGTTCTCCTCAACCGTCAGCACCGGGATCAGGTTATAAGCTTGGAAGATGAAACCGATGTGATCGCGCCGGAAATCGCAGAGCTCGGCACCGCTCATCTCGGAGACAGACCTTTCATCGAGCCAGACCATCCCCTTCGTAGGTTTGTCGAGGCCGGAAATGATGTTGAGCAGGGTCGTTTTCCCGGATCCGGAAGGACCGACGATGGCCGTGAATTCCCCGGAATGGATTTCAAGATTGATGCCTCGGAGGGCGGGCACCGTCATGCCGTTGTCCGTATACACGTTGTGAAGGTCTTCCGTGCGGATGTGGTGTCTTCTCGTGTCGCTCATGGAAATTCCTATCGATCTAGAGAGTCTTCTTCATGGCTCCTACCAAGGACATCTTCGCCGCGTACCACGCGGGATAGCACCCGACCAGCAACGTGAAAAGCAGGACGCAGGCCGGATACAAGATAAACTGCTTGATCTGCAGAGTGGGGTAGATCAATTCCCGGATCGTCGCTCCGGCGAACTCTATACCCTTATAATCGAGGCCTGTCTTGGAAATGATGAGCGTGATCCCAAATCCCAGGACAATGCCCATCGCGATGCTGAGCAGGGCCAGGGCTCCTGCCTCCAGGACTACCAGCCTCCGAATACCGCCGGGGCGGGTGCCGACCGCCCGCAGCACGCCGAACTCGAACATGCGTTCATAAATCGACATGAACAAAGTGTTGATGATGCCCAGCGAGACCACAGCGAAAAGAATGACCCCGACAATCAGCAGGCCTAACTGAGAGAGATCATAGATGGATTTCAGTTGGGGGAACAGCCTCGTCCATCCCAGAGCCTCGTTCCCCGATTTCGAATACCGGCTCCAGAAAGGGTTCGATTCGTCCTGTGAAATCCTCCTGTCCTTGAAAGTCAGGGCAATCTCATGGACCGAGTTTCCCAGTCCAAGCATCTTCTGAGCCTTGCTCAGCCGGATAAAGGCAAGGCCGTCGTCGAGCTCGTCGACGTTGAAGTGGTAGATGCCGGAAATGCGGAAGAGGTCCTGCGACAAATTGCCGCTTTCTGCCTGAGTCACCGTAATCACAAGCCGGTCGCCAAGGCCGACTTCGAGAATTTCTGCCAGCTTGCTGCCGATGACGACGTTCTGAGGATCATCCGCCACGAAAAAAGCGCCCTGGGTGATGGCGTCGTCTACCTGAGACACGGCCATTTCTGATTTGGGTTGGACACCTACCAGCAAAACGGGCTCCACGCCCTCCGTGGAGGTCACCATGCCCTGGCTCAGTGTGCGCAGAGTGAAGCTCTTGATGCTGTCTTCCCGCCTAAGCCCGTCAACGACGCCTGCCAAACCGGCCACCGTCTTCTCCCCCTGCTGGGTTTGCAGAAAATCGACGGCGTGGATCTGACCTTCGCCGGTGAACGAGGCGGTGGCTGAGCCGATCATGTTGTCGGCCATCCCGATGTAAATCGCGTCGAGAAAAATCAAGGATGCCAGGCCGACGGCAATGGCGGTCCCGGTTATGTACGTGCGCCGTTTATTCCGGAAGATGTTGCGCCACGCGAGCTTGACAGAGAGCGACATGGCCGTTCTCCTAATACATTCTCACCGACTTGGCCGGCTCAGTCCTCGCCGCCTTGATGGCCGGAAAAACACTGACAAAGAGGGCGGTGACGACGACGATGATCGCCGGGATGACGAAGCTCCGCAGGTTGACCTCTGAAGTCATCGTGGAATACTGCATGCCGCCGAAGGAGATCGGCCGGGATATGGAAAATCCGCGATGTGACAGATAGGTGTTAATCGGGAGACTCAAGCCTGCCCCCAGGGAGATGCTTGCCAGCGCGAGGAGCTGGATCTCGAGAACGATAAGCCGGAAGATTTGCCGGGGCCGGGTTCCCAGAGCTTTCAGCACACCGTACTCGCGCCGGCGCTCGAGCACAGCCATGAAGGCCGTATTCAGAACGCCAACGGCCACGACCGTAAAGAGCACCAGGAGCATGACCCGATGCCCTTTCTGATCAGCCTCCATGGCGGTGTAAAAAGATTTTGCGAATTCCTGCCAGGGCTGGACCTCCACGGGGAAGGAGACCAGCTCTCTCCGCAGAGCCATTGTGGCCGGTGCGACCATCTTCAGAGAGCGGACGACGACGGCCAGCTCGTGAGCCCGGTCGCCGATCACCAGCAAGTCGCGGGCGTCGTCGATGTGAAGATACAGCGTCGTGCGATCGCTGATCTCGTCGCCGCTGTCGGCGAGTCCGATCAGGCGATAGCGCTCGTTGGCCAGGGAGCCGTCCGCGCCCTGCGTCAGCAGCACCACATCGTCACCAACCGACGCCTGCAGGGGCTTGGCCAATCCTTTGCCCAGGATGATTTCCCTTGCAGCGGTCCGGGAAAAGACTCTTCCCTGGGAGATCTTTCTGTCGAAGCGGGTGGCCTTCATTTCCATTCCGGGGTCAAGACCGACGATTCGCACCGCCGCACTCCGTTCGCCTACTGCAGCCAGACCCGCCGAATAGACTCGGGGGGCCCAGGCCTCCACTCCATCAATCCTATCCAGGATTTCTCCGATCTGCCTGTAGTTCGCGATGGTCTTATGTAACGAAGGCCGGCTCATGTAGCCCTGGCGATGAACCTGGATGTGTCCCAGACGGCTACGGGTGAAGAGATTGACCATACTGTTGAAGGTCCCG
>CAYGWQ010000468.1:0-2818 GCA_964353465.1 uncultured Acidobacteriota bacterium
TGGAGGGGCGACAGAAAATGGTTGTGGATAAAGATCTTTCGCCCCTGCCGGGGCTCATTACATGCAACATTCTGTCCGGGGGCTTGTGCCCCCGGCTATTGTCTTTCCGCCCCTCCGGGGCTTGGCCGGCACACCTGGCAACCGAGGTTCGCGACGGATACTAACCGAATCAGCAAACCGGATGGCAGCATGCTTCGCGGCTTTGCGCCTTGGCGTCTTTGCGGTGTGTTTCTCTTGCTGCGGCCATATTGCGCCGTGGTCTTCCGGGTGCTGATATAATCTACGCATCTCATTTCAGGACCAATGCAAGGCTATTTCACCCCATTCAGTGGTTTTACAGGCTCCATTAAACACGGTCCCCGTTCTGAGTATTCTGTCTCCTGACTCCTGTCGTCCCACCCCCAGCTTCCCTGCCCAACCAGCTGCTTACTTCCAATGACACTGAATATACTCCTCCGTTTCCGGAAGACCGCCCTGCATGATCAGGTAGCCGTTGTGGGGTTCCCGCTCGGTTATCTCGTGGCGGATGATGAAGCGCATCAGGCGTGTGACTTCATCATGATCATTGGTATGGCCCAGGACCCAGGACAGCTTCATCAGGGCAGTTTCGGGCAGCATGTTTTCGAGCGGGACGATTCCCAAGTCCAGCAGGTCGCGCCCGGTGTCATAGACATACATCTGGGCATAGCCCCACAGCGTCTGGACGGTCATCACGACGTGCACACCCGCGGCCACCGCACGCTTGAGCGCCGGGTAGAGAGGCTTGTTGACGTGTCCCAGCCCGGTGCCTGCAATAACGATCCCGCGGTACCCCTTTTCCACGAGAGCGTCTACCAGGTCGGGGTGCATTCCCGGGTAGTAGTAAAGGATGGTAGTGCGGTCGTTGTACACCGCATCAATTGTCACTTTCCGCGTGCGGTCCCGCCGGGTGAAATCCCTGTTGATGTAAGTGAAGCTGTCACGGCTGACGATGGCCAGCGGGATGTCGCCGATGGTGCGGAAGGTGCTCCGGTAGGAACTATGCATCTTGCGGGTGCGTGTGCCCCGGTGCAGCAGCCCGTAACGATCGGAGGTCGGCCCGAACATGCAGATCTGCACTTCTGCGATATCGCCGTAGGCTGCAGAGCGCACTGCATGAATGAGATTGAGAGCTGCATCAGACGATGGCCGGTCACTCGATCGCTGGCTGCCCACGATGACGATCGGCACCGGGGAGTTCTGCACCATGAAGGAGAGGATGGCGGCGGTATGGCCCATGGTGTCCGTGCCGTGACCGATCACGATCCCGTCGACGCCGGCGGCAATCTCCTCGCCGATCGCCTGGGCCAGCACGAGGTATTGTTCCTTGGCCATGTTCTCGGAGAACACGCCGAAGAGTTTTTTGGTCGTCAGGTTGCAGATATCCGCAAGTTCAGGCACGGCTCCGTACAGCTCGCCGGGAGTGAATGCCGGGATCACCGCGCCGGTGCGGTAGTCGAGCCTCGATGCAATGGTCCCGCCGGTGCCGAGCAGCGTGACCTTGGGCAAGTTAGGCCGGACGGGAAACTCTTTCTCAGGGATCTTGTAGACCGCTTCCTTGTATCCGAGCTCGACGGCAGAAGCCACCCGGTCGACATGTACGCCGACGTTGTAGCCGTTTTTCAGCTTGACGACGATGTGTTCATCGTCCAGCGTCTCGCTGCGCGGCAGGATCACCCCCTCGAAGACGCTGCCGGCATCGTTGGTGATGCGTGCCTCGCTCCAGACGCGGAGCCCGAGAGCGATGAGCCTGGCGCGTGCCCTGCCCTTGTATCCTTTCAGCTGGTCCTGTGTTTCGGCGCTCATCGCATTTCCTCCATCGCGTTCAGAAGTGCCGCCGCGACTTTGCAGGCGCGCACTCTGCCCAGCAGTGCGGACATCAACCGGCCCATAGCGATGCGCCGCACCAGGTCCGGATTTCTATGATGAGCGGCCTGGCTCGCCTCCGCGACCCGTTGCAGCAGCGATGCGTGCCAATTTCCGGGGTCCTCATGGAACCCATACTTCTCGAGAATCTGCGCCAGGCTGTGATCGGGAAGCTGGGCCATGTGCCGCACCAGGAGATCGCGGGCTTCGAAGAGCACCGGCCTCTCGCGTAAGGCGCGGAAGAACTCGCACCAGTGTTCCTGGGAAATCCGCCCGACCGCGATGCCTCGGCGCCGGAGCCCGACGAGACGCTCGCCGAACAGGAAACACGCCTGCCGCAAGTCGGCGCCGCACTCCGCCACGAGCCGATCCACCATGTTGGCGCCGCCCCTGCGGATCAGGTAGTGGGCGGTGGCTGCAGGCACTCCCACGGCCGCGTAGCGCGCCTCGCGTTGCCAGGGCTTTTCCGCCAGGCCGACGCTCAGCCGCGTCACGCGCTCGCGCGTAACCCGCGTAGGAGGGCTGTCCGTGTCCGGATACATGCGATCCGGTCCCGGCAGGATGCGTTCAAAGTCAGTGGTACCATCCTGGAAGGGCTGGCGCGTTTCGTTGGGCACACCGTTGGCGGCGTCCGCATACCGGAGCCGGATTTCCTCGGCTGCGGTCCGGCAATCATCTTCCGGCCCCCAAACCACGACAACCGCATCGTCGGTCCCGCAATGCAGGCGCGCGCGAACTCTGCGCAACTCCTGGAGTCCGCCGCGGTAATCGGGCCACTTCTCTCCGCTCAGCATAATCGGAGCCTGATCCAGCCCGGCTATCACCCGCACCCGGCCCGCCAGCTCGTGGGCAAAGGTCAGGTCAGGCTGGGTGGCCCAGGAAGGCGTACCGGTGAGATCTTTCAGGCGCACCGCTTTGACCACAAACGGCCCCG
>CAYGWQ010000469.1:0-2770 GCA_964353465.1 uncultured Acidobacteriota bacterium
CCCTTGGCGGGGAGTTCAATCGCATTGATGCGGCCGATCATCTTACGCGCGAAGTCATCCATGCCCAACCGCATTGTGCCCGGTACCGTCACGCTTGCCCACACGTGGCCGCTGGAAATGAACACTCCGCCCGGCAGGCCGAACTCATGAGCCCGCGGCCGCTCGGTCGCGACCACGCGCACCGTGGAGGAAATCTGCTTCTGCTGATGATCTTGCCGGCGGATCAGGCATTTCTTGGTGAATTCCACCAATTCATCCTCGGTAAAGGGCTTTTGCACATAGTCCATGGCGCCGAATTTCATTGCGCTTACGGCAGATTCGATGGTGGCGTAACCGGTGATCACAATGACATCCGATTCCGGGCTGAAATGCTTTGCGCCTTTCACCACATCCAAACCGTCCATTTCAGGCATTTTCAGATCGGTGAAGACAAAATCGTATTTATTTCTCTGGACCAAGCCGAGCGCTTCGCGCCCGCTTTCAACCGTGTCAATGGCATAGCCGGCGGCGACCAGGATCTTTCTGAAGCTGTCGAGCACAATCGCCTCATCATCCACGGCAAGGATGCGCGCAAGAGGCTTGGCAACATCAACGCGCTTGAGCGATTTGGCTTCGTGCGTGAAATCAAGGCGCAGGCCGATATCCAGCGCGGCCAGTCGTTCCTTGCGCTCTTTGGTTTCGCGCATCCGTTTGGTAACAAACCGGATCAGCACATCGATGACGATGAATGCCACGATCATTGACACCACAAGTACCGCAACCATATTCCCCTCTTTTCGATATTGATGAGGCCGGAGAATCGCCGGCAAATAGCAACATCCGAGCAAGAACCTGTCGGCCGAAGCTACTATAACATTTCGGAAATTACACCAGTAACTGAAACATTCCGCATTCCCTGGCCCTGGTTTCGCTAGGTTTCCCCCATCGGCAGCAAAATACGGAAGGTCGTTCCTTTGCCCACTTCACTCTCGACCTCGATCCGTCCGTTGTGTTTTTCGATAATGCCCCACGCCACTGCCAGCCCCAGGCCGGTCCCCTTGGCCCCTTTGGTGGAGAAAAACGGATCGAAGATCTTTTGCAGATTGGCGGCGGAAATGCCGCATCCGGTGTCGCTGACACGGATTTCGATTCTCTTAGAGGGAGCCTGGGGCTTGCTTCCGACCGCTTCGAAATCGGTGACGAGCTCAATGGTACCGCAGTCTTCGCCGATGGCATCGTTGGCATTGAGCAGCAGGTTTACCAGGACCTGCTGAATCTGATTGGCGTCGGCGTGAATCTTGGGCAGATCGGCGCGCAGGTTCGTTTTCAGTTCCACGTGGCGGGCATCCATCTGGGCTTGCACGATCTGAATCGCCTGCTCCAGGATCTCGTTGATGTCGCTCGCATGTTTTTCCGGGGGCGACTGGCGGGAGAAATCCAGCAGCCCTTTCACGATCCTGCGGCAGCGCTTGGTTTCGCGCACGATCACTTCCAGGTCCTCTTTGAATTCGGGTTTGTTTTCCGCGCGTTTGAGCAGAAAACTGCTGTAACTCAAGACCCCGGTGAGCGGATTATTGATCTCATGGGCTACGCCTGCAGCCAGCTGGCCGACCGCTGCCAGTTTCTGCGACTGATAGACCTGCCGCTGGGCTTCGGAGAGCTTGTGCGTCATTTCATTGAAAGAGTCGGCCAGGAAGCCGATCTCATCGCGCTTGTTCAATGCAATCTTGTAGTGAAGATCACCGGCCGCCACCTTGCGTGTCGCCGCGACAATCTTTTGGACCGGCCGGAGCACCATGCGGTTGACCAGCAGATACATCATCAGGCTCACGGCGGCCATGGCGACGCCGCCGAACAGCAGCAGGCGTCTCTGGCTCTCCTGCATCTCGCGGTCCACCTCGCCCAACCTCATGGAAATATCCAGCACTCCCAGTACTTTCTTGGTGGGCGCGTGCGCGTGGCAATCGCTTTGCCAACAGCTCGGCTCGTTGTAAATGGGATTGATAATGCTCAGAATGCGGTCGCTCCCGGGCGGCTGAAAAATGCGCGTGCGATCCGGGATCTCCAACCTTTCCAGGGGCTTGTTAGCCGCATGGCAACCGTCGCAGGCTTCGTTATGGATATCCACCATGTGACCCATATCCGCCGGATCCGTGGACAAAATGATAGTGCCATCCTTATTGAAGATGCGCACCTTCTGAATGCCCGGCTGCCTGCCGATCGTGGTAATGATCCTGTGCACCGAGTCTCGCCGATTCAGCAGCATGTCGTAGTGGGTGCTGCTTTTTACCGTCACGCTGAGCTGATCCGCGCTGCGGCGCAGTTCGCTGATGAGCTGCTCTTTATGGGCGCTCAGAATCACATAGGAGAATATTCCGATAATGAGCACCGCCACGCCGCCCACCGCAGCGATGAGTTTGTAGCTGATTTTTGAGGGCATACTTGAATCCGATCGAATCGTACAGATACACACACCGAGCCGCCGCCATTCTACATCGAACAGAGGGGCATCACGAAATCCTCATGTTTTGCAGGATGGAACCCGCCCGCCGGTTCGAAGGGCATTACAGGGCAGCTCGGGCGGGCCGATTTCCTTGAGCATTGACCCGTAAGAGCGAAAGCCTCCTGACCGGCAATCCGTGGCATCGCCCGCAGTTCTTTCAGGCTTCTGTCGCGAAATTCGCTCCGGTCCTCAGCCCAGCCCCGGAGGGGCGGAGAGATAATAGCCCCGGGCGCTAGCCCTTAAGCGCTAAGATAAGTTCCAATACTTGGACCTCGACCTGGACCTCGA
>CAYGWQ010000470.1:0-2749 GCA_964353465.1 uncultured Acidobacteriota bacterium
TGACCAGACCTTCGCGGAACGCGCTCAGGTGGACGCCGCCGTCGCCGGTGTATTGGCCGTTGACGAAGGACAGAAAGGTCTCATCAAAACGCTGGGTGTGCGTAAAAGCCAGCTCCATCGTCCTGGAACGGAAGTGCAGCGGCGGGTACAGGGCTTCGTCGCCGACTTCGTCTCGCAGGAGGTCGAGCAGACCGTCGCGGGAAAGGAATATCTGGCCGTTGTATTCGATGCGCAGGCCGGCATTCAGGAAAGAATAGAGACGCAGGCGACGGGCCACATGATCTTCTGAAAAGGCCGCGTCACCGAAGATCTCGGGATCCGGTTCGAAGCTGACAAACGTGCCGTCAGGCTCGCCCGCGGCTTTGCCCTTCTGATCCTCCCGCAACTTCCCGCGTTCGAAGACTGCGCCGGCAAACTGGCCGTCACGAAAGCTGCGGACCACAAACTTCTGCGACAATGCGTTGACCGCCTTCGCGCCGATGCCGTTCAGCCCCACGCTGAATTGAAAGACCTCATCGCTGTATTTCGCGCCGGTATTAATGCGCGAGACGCACTCTATAACTTTACCCAGCGGGATGCCGCGGCCGTAATCGCGCACCGTAACCCGCAGGCCGTCCAGATTCACGGCGATCCGGCCGCCGAAACCCATAATGAATTCGTCGATGGCGTTATCCACCACTTCTTTGAGGAGGATATAGATGCCGTCGTCGTAGTCCGACCCGTCACCGACCCGGCCAATATACATCCCGGTCCGTTTCCGGATGTGCTCCAGAGACGAAAGGGACTTGATCTTATCCTCATCGTAATTGTGCGGCTTCGTAGTCATGATTAAGGGGCGCTGATTGTACCAGCTTCCCCTGTCCGGAAAAAGAAAACATTCCAATTCTCCAGATAATATGCGCCGCGTTGGGAAACCAAGTTAGTTCTTTGGCGAAATTCGCTCCACCCTCTAAGCAGCCCCGTAGGGGCGGCCAGATAATAGCCCCGGGCGCGAGCCCGGGGTTGGATCGAAACGCAGCCCGGAGCCCTGGGGGGGGGGCGACAGATCAAGGTTGCGAACCAAGATCTTTCGCCCCTCCCGGGGCTCCATACATACAACATCCTATCCGGGGACTTGCGCCCCCGGCTATTATCTTTTGCCCCTCCGGGGCTTCGCCGCGCGGGCTCAAACCGTATCCCGCGACAAAAGCTAACTACAAACTCTCCGGGGCTTTGTCGCAAGAGTGCGGCCGGCATTTTGCGACAGAAACTTGCTACAAACCCCATTGTCACCTCTTCTCATGCTGAAGTGCGTGCATCCGGTTGACGATAATGATAATGGGCTTCCCTGAGGAGCCTGGGTGAATACATGAAGAATCGCAGAAACTACTATCGCATCCTTCAGGTGCAGCCCGATGCGCCCTTCGAGGTCATTCGCGCGAGCTTCCGCACCTTGATGCGCGAACTGAAGCAACATCCCGACCTGGGAGGTTCAACCTCGAATGCGTCGTTTCTCAACGAGGCCTACGAAACACTCAGCAATCCGGATCGTCGTGCCGCCTATGACAATGCTATGGCCACTCATTATGCCAGAAGGGCCGATGCGCCAGACCGGCCGCCCTCCCCAACTGTATTTTGCCCAGTCTGCAAGAAGCCTTTGGCCCGGAGACCGCAGGCTGGGGAGAGTTGCCCGACATGCCGGACTCCTTTGCGATCGCAGCGGTCCGTGGACCTCGATCAGGCCTGCAAGCGGTCCCTGCCGCGCATGAAGAGTGACGATCGAATCTGCTATTATCCGACCTGGCCTGGAAAAGCGCAGCAAGGAAGGATGGTCGACATTTCTCCCAAAGGCATGCGCTTTCTTTGCGGAGAGAACCTTCCGCCAAAGACGGTCGTGAAGATCAACAGCCGCCTTTTCGAGGCTTCGGGCGCCGTGACCAATGTCCGCGAGGAGATAGTGGCTGGACGGAAGCTGTTCGCCGTCGGTATCTGCTTCCTCGCAATCAGCTTCGTGGAAAGCAGAGGAACCTTTCTTTCAACGTCTGCCTGATGCCGTGATCCATCGGCCGGCTCATCGTGGATCACGGGAGGGAGTGTTACTGGCTAGATTCTGCAGCCTCTGCTCTCTGTCGCTGACCAGGTCCGAGAGCTCCCGGAACATGTCCGCATTGATCGCTTCCGCGTAGGGAAGAATAAAGCCCTTGGTTTCCATGAGGTACTTCCTCACAAACGCATCATCGTGAACAAATCCCAGCGCAACTAGATTGCTGATCCGATCCGCAAGCTTCAGGATCTTGGCTCTCTGACTTCCCGATTCCATAATCCGTGTCAGGAATACCGCTTTGGGCTCTTTGATGCCGTTGGTGATCCGAATGGTTACTTCCATCACCAGATCGTAGACAGCTGGGCCGTCACTATCGATTTTTACGATTTCTTCCTTGCTAACGCCAGGCATGCCCGAAGCATCTTCAAAAAGGTCATGAATCACCGAGGCCTTAAGCAGGACGGGGTCGATAAATTTATAGTCCAGCAGGATTCCCATAGTGACTATCTGGTGCCGGAACATGTTGCTGCCTGCTCTGCGTCGAACGCCGATCAGAGCCATTGCTTTAAAGATGTACGGGGCGAGTGTGATATTACCCAGGTGTTTCTCGAGATCTTCCATGCCATTCCTCTTGCTGCATTCAGCGCCCAAGGAAGCGCCGGCCGATGGTCAGGGTCTGTCACAGAATAACAGGCCCACTTTGCTGCTGGCCCCCAGGCCCGCTGG
>CAYGWQ010000471.1:0-2649 GCA_964353465.1 uncultured Acidobacteriota bacterium
CCTTTTCCGTGACGTTCCGTGAGGCAATGCGAGATAGGGGAGGGCGGGTCTGAAACCTGTTCCGACCGCTTCCATGCGGGACCGGCGCAGCGATTCTGCATTCCTATTTGCGCATTCCGAGCCGTTCCACAACGGTCCGGTAGCGATTGACATCCTTTGCTTTAAGATAATCGAGAAGCCGACGCCTCTTGCCGACCATCTTCAACAGCCCTCTGCGCGAATGATGATCCTTGGCGTGAGTCTTGAAATGGTCAGTCAGGTAGGAGATCCTTTCGCTCAGAATGGCTATCTGAACTTCAGGCGACCCGGTATCTGTGGTATGGGTCCGGTAGGCATCAACAATCACACTCTTCTTATCCCGCGTGAGCGACAAGGCATCCTCCTGAAAAACATACAAATACGAGCGGAAATGGTAGCATGCAGGAAGTTTGCATGCAAACGAAAATAAGCGCGGGGCCAAAATCCGGCGAACAGATTATTGACCGGGTACATAACCGGGGATGCGAGTCATCCCGGCGGTCGTTCCTTAGTGCTTAGGAGAACCTAGCCGCTTTTCCCGAGGGCTCTGCCCCGGAGAGGATCGGACGCCCTGGATGATCGACGGACGATGAGCGGCCCCACAAGGCCACCCTGATCGATGGTGGCGGCTTCGCTATTGGCTTTTTCCAGGCTGCTGTAGGGACCGGTATACACAACATGCCATTTTCTGCCGCTTGGATCCCCCTGAATTCTGCTGAAGGCCGGATATCCTCTCTTTGTCAAGTCCGCGATTGCCGCATCGGCCTGCTCCCGGGTGTTCAGAGAGTACACCTGCACCAGATAGTCGCCGGATGCTTCGATCGCAGCAACTCCTGACTTGGAAGGGCCCAGATAAGGCGCCTCGCGGCTGGCGGGTGTCTGGCCGGATAAGTCAGTTCCCGACTTCACGGCCAGCGAGGCCTGGTTCTCCGTTGTTGCCGGCGCCGGATTCGAAGCCGGCTTGGTCGCTGCTTCCGTGGACGGGGGGAGGCTTTTATCAAAGTTGATGCTCAGACTTGGCGTCGATCCGTGCATGATCCATACGTAGATCACAGCGACCATGACAAGGGCCAAAAGAACAAGTACGGGCACCCATACTTTCCCCGACTGGAAGAAATGCGCTCGTGGAGGCCTGTCGCCGCCCCGGAGGCCCAGCGCTGCAGTCCTCACCATCCTGGCGGAGATGATACGCGTTCTTCCGTTGTACCCGGCAAGCAGCGCGCGGTCGCAGATGATGTTGATCAATCTCGGATAGCCTTTGGAGAACCTATGGATGCTCCGCAAAGCTCCCTTGGTAAAAAGCACACTCCTGTGGGAACCCGCAACAGACAGGCGGTGCTCAATATATTGGAGGGTATCTCGTTTCGAGAGGGGCTTGAGCACATACCGGATGGTAATTCTCTGGTTGAGCGGGCGTAGCTGCGGAAGGCGGAGCTTATCATTGAACTCGAGCTGTCCGACAAAGATGATCTGGAGCAGCTTTTTCTTGGAGGTTTCCAGGTTGGAGAGAATGCGGAGTTGTTCCAGGACGCCCAGTGACAGATTCTGCGCCTCATCGATGATGAGTATGCTGAAAATGTCCTTCTCGGCGCCGTCCAGGAGGAAGTAATTGAGTTCATCAATGAGTTCCTTCCTGGTCATTCCCTTCATCCAGCTTGGGTCATAGGGGAGTGCCGGATTCGACGGAACCTCGGGCGGCGGGGAATTCCGCCTTGCTTTGATTCCGAAATCCTGGAGGATTGCCCTCAGCATATCCTCTTCCGTCAGCAACGGATTCAGGATCAGCGCCGTACGGATGCTCTTGTCAAGTCTGCCCAGGAGGGACCAGCAGAGGGTGGTCTTGCCGGTGCCGACATCGCCGACGATCGTGGTAAACCCTTCCTGCCGTTTAATGCCGTAAGTTATGTTTTCGAAGGCCGCCCGGAACTGTTTGTTGACAAAGAGGAATTCCGGATCCGGAGTAAGGCTGAAAGGTTTCTCCTTCAATCCATAGTATCGCTCGTACATAGGGCCCTCTTTGCCGAATCGCTACGGCATTAGGCGCACCGGTATCGCGGCTTCATCGGATCTTCCGCCTCTTTGCCGGCCCGTCTGCCGCCGGCCCCCGCTCAAAAGAGCGGCACAGCAGACAGGGGCATGAGGAAGTTGAAGCCCGAATCGTGCATCAACGAGAAGCCGTATAGAGCCTTATCGGATTGGATGCACAGATTCCCCACTAAAAGAGAGTCCATATTTGGGAAGATGTCGTTCAGGTACACTGCAGTGCACGTTTGGGGAGCAAGGGTTATGGTGGTGTGTTGATGCAGGAATGCGTCGGTCCCCCACAGTTCCAGCTCGACCTGTGCAGGTTCTGCATTGCTGTTCAGCAGGGCAACACCGGTCTGATAGGCTTCATTCTGCGAAACTACGGGAAATAGGAACCGGTTCAAAGGAAATAACAGGACACGGATGAACACGGACTCACACAGATTCACTGGATTCTGTCGCGTGATTCGTTGTCCGACGCGTAGCGCTCGTCGGGTTGACATCACATGTGGGGGCGGGCTTTAGCCCGCGCATTAAGGATATCACCCACCATGCGGTCGATTTCATGAGCGTAATTCATTTGTTATTAAGGCGATGTGTGGATAG
>CAYGWQ010000472.1:0-2606 GCA_964353465.1 uncultured Acidobacteriota bacterium
ATTACCCTTCCATAACATCCACATCGGATATTACATAATTAGTTTCTGTCGCGAAATGCCGTTCGAGCCCTCACGGCCGAGCCCCGGAGGGGCGGCAAGATAGTAGCCGGGGGCGCAAGCCCCCGGATAGGATATTGCATTGAAGGAGCCCCGGCGGGGCGAAAGATTATGGTCCGCAACATTTTTCTGTCGCCCCTCCAGGGCTCCGCTCTGCTTTCCGATCCAACCCCGGGCTTGCGCCCGGGGCTATTCTCTTTCCGCCCCTCCAGGGCTTGCTCGAAGCTCAGAGTTCAGGGCAGCCCTCATGTGCCGGCGACGCACTGATGCCCTTGAAATGGCTGGATCCATCAGGTCCGAGTTCCGAGTATCAAGCCCGAAGGTCCCGCCAGACGGATGTGCTTCACATTCCGGAATTCCGCCTCCCGCAACCAGGCGATATACTCATCTATACTGTAGCTGCTCCCCGCCTGAGTGCCCACCAGCATATTGAGTGCGAACAGTGCTCCGGATTTCGGAGAAGTCTTACCCGGCTCCAGAATAAAGTCTTGCACCACAATGCGGCCCTGTGGAGCCAGAGCCTGATAGCAGCGCCGGATCAAGTCCCGATTTTCCCCGGGGCTGAGCATATGGCAGATTGCGGAAACGAAAACAAGGTCGAAGCCGGCACCAAGGGAGTCGGTGCGCAGATCCCCTGGACGTGTGGTAATGCGCCCCGAAAGACCGGCATTTTCAATATATTTTCCGGTGAGGGTGAGGACTTCGGGCAGGTCGAGTATTTCTGCCTGCAGATCCCCGGCAGCGCGAGCGAAAGCGATCGCATAGGCGCCGGATCCTCCGCCCACATCCAGCATTTTGCGCACACCCGCCAAGGGCACAGCGCCGACCACCAGCGGCGCCCGTTCAGCGGCATTCCGATCCATGGCGGCGATGAAGGCACGGGTCCAGTCCTGATCGCGATCCTCCAGCCTTGATCCCAGGACGGCGGTTCCCGAACACACGCAGTCGGTAAGCGTAGTCCAGCGTGTCCAGAGGTTCACGGTGTGCATCAGGCTCTCACGGGCGTTATCGGGCGAGGCAGCCGAGAGATAACGTGCTGTTGTCCTGGTATTGCGGAAAATTCCATTGTCTTTCGTGAGCAGGCCCATGGCGGTCAGAGCGTTCAGCAACATCTCAGTAGCCCGCGGATCAGTGGCCAGGCGAGCCGCCACAGATGAGGCGTTCGCTCCATCTCCGAGCGCGGAAAAGATATCAAGTTCTATGGCACTCAGAATAGCGCGGCTTTCCTGAAATCCGCGCACGATCTGCATCAATTCCTCGGGCGGAAATCCGGACGCCTCCCGGGCGCGCATCGCAGCCTCTCTCTTCTCGCGGTTCGAGAGAATCTCGGCCCGCAGCGACGAGGTATCCGAGCGCATCAGGCGCTCTATCGGAATCCCCTCCTTGAAATGCGATCGCACGATCTCGGGCACATCATCGGGGGTAATGCCGCAATACCAGATTCCCTCCGGGTAGACGACCATGTTCGGTCCATGCTCACAAAGCCCCAAGGACCCGCAGGTAGTGACTTGAACTTCGTCAATCATTCCCTGACGGGCGATCTCCCTGCGGAATGTCTCCAAAATGAGGTCTGCTCCGCGGGCGGAGCAACTGGGGACACCTTCCGGCTTTTTCTGATCGCAAACAAACACGTGATACAGAAATGGTTCCATCCTGTCCTGCCTTTCCTCCACGAGAGATCACAGTGATCCGGCGGCGAAATGTTCGCATGGAACAGTTCGTGATGACAAACTCAATCTTGCCACTGCCATGCACCATTCCGATCCTAAGTCTACTGCCGCAGGATCGATTGGATCCAGGGCGCAGGCTGCCGGACTGTGACCGTGAACCTGCAGCGAGGGGAAAATCCCGCCTTGACACTCTCCAAGAGCCGCGGATAAGATTGCGGCAGGCGCGGTGCGTGTATCCGACCGAGTCTTTTTTGTGATTTTCCCATTTTGTTGATGCCATCGAATGAATGCCAATAACTATTGGGTTGAGATTAGAATCGGCAGCGCGCTCGAGTACCTGGATCTGGTACAGACCCTGTCGGACTGCCTAACGGAATTTATGGGATTCGACGAAGACACCGCGCACTGGATCGGCATGTCGGTCCGGGAATCGGTAACCAATGCCATTCAGCACGGCAACAAGCTGGACCCAGCCAAAAGGGTTGATATCCGCTTCGAGGTCGCACCGGACCACCTGGAGATTACGGTTAAGGACGAAGGGAATGGCTTCCAGGTCGACAAGTTGCCGAACCCCCTGGACCCTGAGAACTTGCTAAAACCCAGCGGACGTGGAATCTTCTATATTCGATCCTTCATGGATGAGGTAGAATTCATAACGCATTCTCAGGGTGGGATGGAAGTTCACATGGTAAAGAAAGTACCCTCTAATCAAGCAGTCAAGGAGACAGAGATATGAAGATCGAAACCCGCACCGTCGGGGATGTACATGTTTTGGATTGCAGCGGCAAAATCACGCTCGGCGAAGGGACGATGGCCATCAGAAACACCGTCAAGGATGTGCTGAAGGGCGGCGGCAAGAAGATCGTCCTCAACCTGTCC
>CAYGWQ010000473.1:0-2554 GCA_964353465.1 uncultured Acidobacteriota bacterium
GTAGAGAATCATGAGCATAAAAAACTTGACAGAGTACCTCAGATGTCTCTGGGGCGATGACATGCTGGGCTATCACCTGGTCAACATCATCCTGCACGGATTGTCGGCATTTCTGATTGCCATGATCCTGCAGCGCCTGTCGGTGCCGGGAGCCTGGCTGGCGGCTGTGATCTTCGCTTTGCACCCCGTGCACGTGGAGTCCGTGGCATGGGTGACGGAGCTGAAAAACACGCTTTCAGGGTTGCTGTATCTGAGCGCCATGCTGGTTTATCTGCGCTATGACCAGGCCAGGAGGAGACACCTGTATGCAGGGGCGCTGGCTCTCTTTGTTCTTGCCTTGCTGAGCAAGACGGTGGCTGCGACCTTACCGGCGGCGTTATTGGTCGTATTCTGGTGGCGTCGCGGCCGGCTGGAATGGCACCGGGATGTGCGGCCGCTGGTGCCGTATTTCGCAATTGGGGCGGCTGGGGGTCTGTTTACAGCCTTCCTGGAACGGACACTGATCGGTGCTCAGGGCGCAGAGTTCCAGTTCACAATTGTCGAACGGGGCCTGATTGCCGGGCGAGTGATCTGGTTCTATCTGGGCAAGCTCTTTCTCCCCATCAACCTGATGTTCATCTACCCGCGCTGGCAGGTGAGCCAGGCCGTGTGGTGGCAATATCTGTATCCGGCGGGGGTGCTGGCGCTGCTGGCAGTGCTGTGGCTGATGCGAAAGCGTTCCCGGGCGCCGCTGGCGGCCATGCTCCTCTTCTGCGGGACGCTTTTTCCTGTACTCGGTTTTTTCAATGTGTTCCCGTTCCGTTTTTCGTTCGTGGCGGACCACTTCCAGTATCTGGCGAGCATAGCAGTGATCGCGCTGTTCTCGGCGGTCGCGGCGAGTCTGGCCGAACGGTGGCATGTTCGATCCAAGCCCGCGATTGCACTGCTGTTGGTATTGACGGCAGGATTGCTTGGAATTCCCGCGTGGAACCAGAGCCGCCAGTATGCCGATGCCGAGACGCTCTATCGGACCACGATCGACCGCAACCCATCATGCTGGATGGCCTACAACAACCTGGGCATCTTACGAGCCGGCACCCATAAGGACGAGGCCATAGCGCACTTTGAGCAGGCCCTACAGCTTGAGCCGGACGAGCCCGAAGTTCACAACAACCTGGGCAGCATTCTGCGCGGCATGGGACGCCTTCAGGAATCCGTGAATCACCTGCAGGAGGCGTTGCGGCTGGATCCGAATTATTTCGATGCCCAGCATAATCTGGGCTTAACTCTCAGGAGCCTAGGCAGGCCCGAGGCCTTGATCCACCTGGAAGAGGCTGTGCGCCTCAATCCGGGCTCTGCCGAAGCCCGCAGCAGCCTCGGTAACGCTCTCAAGGATGCTGGCCGCGTCGAGGAAGCCAGGATTCAGTATGAACAGGCTCTTCAGCTCCGCCCCGACTATGCCGATGCCCGCTACAATCTGGGTGTGATCCTGCAGGGCATGGGCCGGCCCGAGGCCGTTGCCCAATTCGAAGAGGCTGTGCGCCTCAACCCAGACTTTGCCGAAGCCCGCAACAATCTTGGCAACGCCCTGCAATCGTCGGGTCGTCTCGGGGAGGCGGAGACGCAGTACCTGGAAGCTCTGCGGCTCAAGCCCGGCTTCGCCGATGCCCGATACAACCTGGGCAACGTCTGTCAAAAACTGGGCCGCGTCAAGGAGGCCGTGACCCAGTACCGGGAAGCCCTGAGACTTAAACCGGACTTTGCCGAGGCCCACAACAGCCTGGGTTTTGCGTTGCAGGGTGCCGGCCGCCTGGAGGAGGCGATGACCTGCTTCAAGGAGGCAGTGAGGCTCAAGCGTGATTACGCCGATGCCTATTACAACCTCGGCAACGTGCTGCTGGGCATGGACCGCCTTGAGGCGGCCGCGGCGCAGTACCGGGAGGCGCTCAGATACAAACCGGACGATGCCGACGCCCGCAATAATCTCGGCGCCGCCTATGAGGGATTGGGCCGGTTTGCCGAAGCCATTGCCCAGTATGAGGAGGCGTTGCGGCTCAATCCCGGCTCCGCCCAGGCAAAGGCTAACCTGAAGCGGGTTTCAGTCGCAATCAAGAGGAGCACCGGGCCCGCCGACATTGAGCGGTCCGCCTTGTAGCCGCGACTATCTGCAAATGGAACCGCGAAACGCGCAAACCCCTTGCGGCTCGCCATGAGCGTTCCTGATCTCGGCCGGCGACAGCCAAAACAACAACCACGAAATACACGGCGCAGCATTGCCGCAACCAAACGGACCTCACCGCAGAGACGCGGAGAACGCAGAGATGGGAAGGGACGAATCTAGGCTGATCCTCTGGGTGCCGGAGTTCTGTATTCTCCGTGAGTCCTCTGCGTTCTCTGCGCCTCGGCGGTGAAAAATCTGTTCCAGTCCGAAAAGGATCTGCAAGTAAGCAGTACGAATCCCTGTGTAGGCGCTGATTCAGACATTTTGTGTATTTCGGGGCTTAAAAAAAGGATCAGGATGAGAGGGACACGGCGATGCCGCGTCCCTCTCCCGAAGGATTGGCTAGAAGTTAAA
>CAYGWQ010000474.1:0-2554 GCA_964353465.1 uncultured Acidobacteriota bacterium
ACGGGGTCCCGCAACAGATCGACTCTTTCACTCACGAAGATATCCCTGTGACGGTCGGATTGGTCGTCGACAATAGCGGAAGCATGGGGCCGAAGCGGCCTGAAGTTATTGCTGCTGCCTTGGTGTTTGCCCGCTCCAGCAATCCACAGGACCAGATGTTCGTGGTCAATTTTAACGAGAAGGTTTCGTTCGGCCTGCCCCATGACACGCCGTTTACGGACGAAGCCGCTCAATTGAGAGTGGCAATGTCCAGAATTGCCGCAGACGGCATGACGGCGCTCTACGACGCTGTGGCTGCGGCGCTCGAGCACCTGAAAAAGGGGAATCGGGATAAGAAGGTGCTGATCGTGATCAGCGACGGGGGCGATAACGCCAGCAAACAAAAACTGGACCAGATCATGGCCCTGGCGAAGCGGTCCGACGCCATCATTTATACCATAGGTCTCTTTGATGAGGACGATCCCGACCAGAATCCCGGTGCGCTGAAGCAGCTCGCGAAAGCCACCGGTGGCGAGGCTTTCCTGCCGGGATCAGTAAAGGATGTTATACCCATCTGCGAACGAATCGCGCGTGATATCCGAAACCAGTACACGATTGCCTACGTACCCGCAAATGAGAAACAGGATGGAACCTACAGGGTCATACAAGTGAAGGCCGGGGCGCCGGGTCGAGGACGCTTGGTCGTACGCACGCGTGCCGGTTACTACGCGCCCCGGAATTCTCAGCCACTGCCGCCGGCCGGAGCAACCTTCCATGAAGATCCGAATTAATTGGCACAGGGGTCCTGCGATGCGAGCCACCTCTTTTCTCCGTTGGAGTCGATACCTCAGTCTTGGTGTTGCCATCCTTTTGTTGGGTTACTGCGGCTTCGTGCTGCTCGACGCGCGTCTCTATGAGACCTATCAAAGCTGGCGATTTCAACAAGCATTGAAGAGTCTGACGCCTTCGAATGGCGGCGCTGAGAACCTTCACCCGTCTTCCCTGCCTGCAGCCGAGGCGGAATCGAACCCCACGCGAACTGAAAGCCCTGGTATCGCCGGCCGCGGAGGCTCTGCCCTGGGGCGAATCGAGATCGGCGCCATCGGCCTTGAAGCAATGATTATGGAAGGCACCGATGCCAAAACCCTGCGCCGGGCGGTCGGCCATATTTCGGGTACTCCGCTGCCGGGCCAGCAGGGGAACGTCGCGATTGCGGGGCACAGGGATACGTTTTTCAGAGCGCTGCGCAATATCCACGAGGATGATGAAATCACGTTGACGACGTTAGCCGGATCCTACCGCTATCGCGTGAACTCGATCAAGGTGGTCGAGCCTGATGACACGGCAGTGTTGGACAATTCCGACGCCGCAATTCTGACCCTGGTGACCTGTTACCCGTTCTACCTCGTGGGTCCCGCCCCCAAGAGATTTGTCGTCCGCGCGCACAGGGTTTCCGCTGAGGCATCGGAGCCGCAGATGCACGCAGATAAACGCTGATAGACATTTGCGTTCATCTGCGTCTATCTGCGGTCTGCTCTCTGGATCCAGAAGTCTCACGCGAAAGTAAGATTTTTGGATCCGGTGATCGGCATTATGCGCAAATCCCGTGTTCGCAGGATCATTTTGGTGTAAGATCCGCAGCTGTAGGATCTAGAGCAACTCAGGAGCGCCCCAAGAAGTCTACATTACGAATTCAGGATTCTTGAACACCCACGACCCGGAAACTGGGGAGACGCAACCCGGACTCCGACCCCAAAAGGCATATTGTTCAGACTATCCGCTATTGCGTCGCCGAGCGGATACGCATCCAAAATATTGAATGATGATGACACCGCCGCATGCGGCCAAGAAGTCTAAAGATCTCAGCATCATCGACTTCTTACGGCCCCACTGGAAATCACTGACGCTGGCCTTGCTGGCGGTGGCGGGCGAAACCACAGCCGACCTGCTCGAACCTTGGCCTCTAAAGATCGTTCTCGATTACCTGCTTCAGTCCAAAAAGCCGCCCGGTTGGATGAGCGTAATGGTCGGCTGGATCGGGCAGAACAAACTGGCTGTCCTCAATTTCGCGGTGGTGGCGGTGGCGGTCATCGCCATCATAGGCGCACTCAGCTCCTTACTGGAGAAATGCCTCACCACAAGCGTCGGTCAATGGGTCATGCACGACCTGCGGCGCACGCTCTATCACCACATCCACCGCTTATCGCTGGCCGAGCACGACGCGAAAAGGACCGGCGACCTCATCGGCCGGGTGACGAGCGACATCCAGGCTATTCAGGACTTCATCACCACGGCGCTGTTGGGCATGTTAGCCAGTGTCCTCACCCTACTGGGGATAATCGGGGTCATGCTTTACCTGAACTGGCGTTTCACGCTCATCTCGCTCTCCATTGCGCCCGTGCTCTTCCTGGTGGTTTACCTCTTCACCCGCCGCATCAAAAAAGCCTCGCGCGACGTAAGAAAGAAGGAGAGCGAGTTGGTTTCGATTGTCGAGGAAGTTTTTTCCTCGATCCGCGTGGTCCAAGCCTTTGCCCGTGAGGACTACGAGGAGCGCCGCTTCGAGCGCCAGAGCCTG
>CAYGWQ010000475.1:0-2521 GCA_964353465.1 uncultured Acidobacteriota bacterium
CCGGGGGCTTGCGCCCCCGGCTATTATCTCTCGGCCCCTCCGGGGCTGTGCCGCATGAGCTCGAACGGCATTTCGCGACAGAAACCAGTTAACCGTCTATCCAGAGTACTCTCAACCTAGCGATAGAAGAACAGCACCTTGGGGACCATTGAGCCGCTGTTTGACTTGAGGAGGTCTTTGGATGCGACCAGGTAATCGGACCTTGCCTGCCAGACGATAGAGCAGATCTCGGCAGGATCCCCTTTCTGGTGATAGCTTGATATGGCGAGGCGTGGCTGCCACTTCACGAGCATCTGGCGCGCCCCCAGCAGCGCTTTTCGCTCGGAGCCCTCGATGTCCATTTTGACAAAGTCCACGCGCGCCAGGTTTAAGCCTGTCATCAAGGCGTCGAGAGTGGTCACCTCTATCGCTTCATCCCTGCCCGTGTTCTGGGGGATTACCGCACTGTGCGAGTCGCCGACGGAGGAGAGGTGCAAGGAAAGCCTCCCGGATGAGTCCCAAACACCCTTGGGAATCAGCTTTACCCGGCCGGCCTTTATCTCCTCGGCGAGGTTTCTCTGGAAAGCGCGCAAGTTGGCGGGTTCCGGTTCAATGGCCACAACCATGCGCGCGCCTGCCTGGAGCGCCACGCGTGTGAACCCGCCGATGTGTGCACCGCAGTCGATTACGACATCCCCGGGACGGACATGGACCAGCGGATGGTCGTAAACCTTTTCTACCGTCTGTTCCCACTGCAGGTGCGTGATGACATCGCGCCCGGGAGTCGGGATCCACAGCCGCCCGAGAGCGGTTTGCCAGAGCTCCAATCCACTCCCGGTTTCCTCCTGGAGCTTCACCGCGGCAGTTTCCTTCTGGGAGGCCGGGGGAGCCGTTTTCTGCGGGAAGGAACGCGACGACATGGTGGCAAGAAAAACGCACAACATGAATAAAGATGCTATTCTCATCCCGTTATTGTATGCCAAACGAAGTGCGCTTGAATTGAGAATATTGCCGAATCAGTCCTTCATGTGTGCGGCGCACAGCCTATGGGGCGAATCCAGAGGAGAATCGGTCCTCCCGTAAAGGGGAGTCCCACAACGAGCGGCGTGCCGCCGGCGGATTCACGCGCGATGCACCTAGCCGATGCGGCGTCAAAACTGTCGACGAGTGAACGTCCATCCGGCATGCGCAGCAGGATCTGACCTGCAAGGCCGGGTTCAGCGCCGGTATGGGGCTCGCAATAGACCCAGGCGTTCCGCGCCTCGATCAATGCGCCATAACGGGCAACCCAGCCAGGCAGATTTCCTACCAGTGCCGGATCGGCTGTCACAGCCACGGACGGGTCCGGCAACTCCACTCCCGCTCTGTGCAGGGATTCGACGAAACGCTTCACGCGCACTAGGGTTTCATCGAAGCTCATGAGACTCGGTACCCGGGCGGCTTTTCTCAAGGTTTTTCCGCCTATTTCAGCAAGGCGCCCACTCCCGCAGCCCCCACCTGCGATGGGTCCGGGACATCCTGCAGCCGGATGGAAAGCGCGGCAAGGGCGATATCATTGTAGGAGTCCAAAATGGCGGTCAGGGTTGCCAGATGCACACCGACTCTCCGGGCAAGCGGGAACCTCGCATCGTGAATTTGATCCACCTGCTGCTTATCCCCCATGCCGGGATTGGGCGTTTCGAACAGGAATGCATGAGCTTTGGTGGCATCGCCCCATTCGCGATGGGAGAGCCCGCGGAAGGATGCGGAGGAGGGTTCAAGCTTCATGGTAATGCCGGCAGCATCGAGCGCAAGCACGGCAATTGCCGCAATGTCGACACTCTTGGGATTTGCAACCACCATCCAGGCAAGACGGGAGTCGGGGCCGGATTCGTGCAAGTCAAATGCAACATCCACATCTTCTTTCTTGATGAGACTGAGAATTCCGCAAGCGGTCTTTTCGGTCAGATTCCCGTCCGCTTTTCCCGGATAGGCGCGGTCGAGATTGCGTGCCTCGGCTCCCTCCACCTCTTCATCAGACTGTAGATGGCGATACTTGACCGGATCCGTCTCTCCCTGGTGTTCCGGCTTCGTCAGCCGGGAACCGACCAGAAACTGCCTGTTGCCGCTTGGGGTTTCAAGAGTGATTGCGGCAGGGCCGCCCCTCCTCGGATCGACGTAGCTGGCTGCCGAGTTGTTGGCATGAGGCACAACGATCAGGCGTCCTTTTTGAACGCGCGCCCTCTCCACCAGGATAATCGCAGCCATAATCCCAGCGATCTCATTCCCGTGGGTGCCGGCGGCGACAAAAGCCGTGCCTCCTTTTTCCTTGCCATCCAGTACGTAAATCGTTGTGTCGCCCGGGGTCTTTGCCAGGGCAGGCAAGTAATCGGAAAGCTGTCTGACCGCAGTAACACCGGATCCGGGACGGATATCATGCCTGGTTTCCTGCTCGATCGGAGAAGGGACTCCCCCGGCCGAAGCCAGGGGCAGAGCAAGACATAGGATCGATGGCAAGATTTTCATAGAGCCTTCCGTATCACTGGTCACTTTATCAGAAATA
>CAYGWQ010000476.1:0-2511 GCA_964353465.1 uncultured Acidobacteriota bacterium
CCCGGGCTTGCGCCCGGGGCTATTATCTCTCCGCCCCTCCGGGGCTGGGCTGAAGATCGGAGCGAGTTTCGCGATAGAAACTGGCTAGCGGGTGACCCAGGTCTTGCCGTCCTGGCGGATCCATAGCGTCGTGCCGCCGAAGCCCTTGGCGCTAATCTGGTAGAGGTCGGCTGTCGCCTGCAACGCCGGCTGGAATTCGATCCCCTCCACCCGGATATTACTCGCATCCAGCGCGTCGAGATCCGAAGCGAAGCGCCCGTTCTCGGCCCGGAAGCGGCGCTCACGGTAGTAGAGCCGGCGGAGTGCCCATTTCACCCGCTCGTTGGGATCCTGGACGAACGACTCGGTGCTGCGGCCTGATTGGATGCCGGAGAACTGGACATAGCCCCAACGTTCGGGCATGTGCACGTCGACCACGCCCTGCGGGCTCCACACCCAGTTGTCCGCCGGCATCGGCTTGCCCTTTGCCGGATCGATCCGCTTCGCATACTGGCCGTCCTTCGCGTCGAGCAGCCATTCGACGCGCGAGAAGTTAACGCGCCACTGCTCCCCGGCCCTGGGCGGCCGCTTCCCTGGAGCGGCCTCGCGCAAGATGCGCCAGGGGATTGCCATCTCAACAGTCCACCCCTCGTCACGATCACCCGGGCGATTTACTGTGCCGCGGCCGTCGAGTCCCCGTTGCAGGCCGGCAACGTCCCAGGCGATGATCGGCGGCCCGCCGTCGCGGTACGGCTGGATGAGCATCAGATCGAAGATCGTGCCCAGCGGATTTACTTCGAGTTCGTAGTAATTGTGGGTGTCGCCGTCCGGATCGATGAATACCTCGACATCGTTGTCGTTATAGATGATGGCGTCGTGATCGGTCAACGTGCCCCAGAGGTCGGGCTCCTCCATGTCGATCGCCATGTAGAAGTTCGTGTCGTCCCACAGCATCTTGACGCGCGTCCGGAAACGCGGGCGCGGGCGGAGGTCGCCTTCAATGTCGATGAAATCATCCGTCCAGGATGCCGCACGCCATGCAGCCTCATCGAGCTTGCCGTCGAATGACGGTGCCGACAGCGCCCGATAGCAGACGTATTGGCGCGGCGCGAACGGCATGGCCTCCAAGTCCCGCGCAGCCGGGGTCTGCAGATGTGTGGCCCCGGTCCATGCCACCGGCAGCGCTGCCAGGAAGATCCCAAAGCAGAACAAGCGGCGCATTACGAACCTCCCGCCTTGCCGGAGCGTTTGATCGCTGCCGTAAATGCCGCCCAATGTGCCGGTGTCAGCGTGTTTCCCTGGAACAGGCTTATGCCCTGCGCCCCGCCTGCAAGCGCACAATCTACAGCGCGACCAAGGGCATCTGGTGTGAGGTCCGGGACATAAAGCCCTGTGTAGAGCGGAATGCGGCCGCGAAGCGCGTCCTCTCCCTCGCGCGTGGCCCGCTCGATCCACGCCACCTCCTCCTTGTAGAAAGCGTGGTACACCATCGGCAGGACGGCATCCACCGGCCACCGCACCCAGTCCTGGCGCACGAGCGAGCGCGCAATCGCCGGTGTCGGGAACACCGCCGCCGTTACCTGCTTCTTCTGCGCGTGTATCTCCTCCGCCAGCAGTCCGACCATCTCGCTGATCGTGTCGTAGCGATATTGCAGCCACGAGGCGTGAGCCGGGGGATCCGGCAGCTCCAGCGGATCCACTCCCGCCTGTCGCTTGAAGCGGTCACGACAGATGCGGCAGTAGCAGTAGTCAAACTCCGGATATTCCTTGTCCTGCACCAGCTTGTATTTCGGCCAGAGCGCGACCGGAAGGATGACGTCCGGGTAGCGGATGTAATCGAGATGCACGCTCGCCAGCCCGTCAATCTGCGCAAGTTCGCGGACATACCCGGCGAGGTACCGCTTCACCTCGTCACGCGCCGGGCACATGAACCTGTAGTAGTCGACGTAAGGCGGCTTCTCGGCCGTCGATACCCCTTTGCGGTTGACCGCGTACCATTCCGGGTGGGTCTTCACGTGCTCGCCGCGCATCATGGTGAAAATCCACGCATGAACTTCGAGGCCTTCCTGCCGCGCCACCGGGACCACCTTCCGGTAGAAATCGGCGCCTCCGCCGATGAGAATCGCTTCGATGCCTGCTGCCCGCATCTCGGCGAGCTTGCGCCGCCAGTCGTCCATAGACCTGAAGTCGCCGCGCATCCAGGCCCAATTCTTGAGCGAAAAGGGGACATTCCGCTCTTCCGATTTGGGGTCGCTACCTGAGTGCCAAGCCGGGAAAAGCGGAATGTCCCCTTTTCGCCCCAGCGCAGCGCCGGCACCCAGCGTGTGAAGGAATCTTCTCCGGTTCATGGCAGTCTCGTATACAGCGCTCGAATGGGATATATCTTGAATTCCGCTGTTTATTACCCGGGCAGGATATCACGAATTGTCGGATCGCGCGGCGAAAAGGGGACATTCCGCTTTTCCAGTTCGCCATAGCTGGTTTCTGTTACGAAATTCGGCTGCAGCATGTGCCATCCGAGCCCGGGAGGGG